>JAQBGF010000079.1:0-29471 GCA_032122615.1 Gammaproteobacteria bacterium
CGTCGGGCACCGGCCTGCTGGCAGTGGCGCGCCAGGAAATCGAGCGTGACGCCCTCATCATGAATGTCGTCGACGATCACGACATGCCGATCCTTAAGGTCCACACGGGGCTTCGCCACCCACCGGGGAATACCGCCGCGCGTTTCACCGCCGTACCGCGCAACTTGGCACGTATCCAGCAGAAAGTCGCCTTTGAGCTGACTGGCAAGCCGTGCCAGCGGCACGAGGCCCCCCAGCAGCACGCCGAGGAGCACGCATTGATCAACCGCTACGAGAGACTGCGTGGCGGCGACGAGACGTTCGAACGCTGCATCGACTTCGGCTCGGGGCACCAGAAGCCGCGAACCCACGACCGGCGGGACTATCAACTGAGAGTCAGGCCCGGTCGCGCCTGGGCCTGATCCAGGGCAGCCACCGCCTGCTGCCACGGCGTTGACCCGCGGAATTCCCCGCCGGCGGCCGGGGCATCGCTGGATACGGGATGCCGCCGGCGAAGGGTGATCAGGCGGGACTGGCCGACCGGGTCGCGGTAACCCTTCAATGCAGCGAGCGTCGCATCAGCTGCGCCAGGGTCGTTGCAGATCAGCGCCATATCGGCACCGGCGGCCAACGCCCGCCGCGCGCGCTCAGGCATGTCGCCTTCGCTCACGAGCGCCTTCATGCTGAGGTCGTCGGAAAAGATCACGCCGCCAAAGCCCAGTTCGCTACGCAGCGCCGTGCGTAACCAGTATGGTGAAAGGCTTGCCACGTCCGGATCGATTTCCGGATAGCGCACATGAGCAATCATCACGCCATTCACGCCCTGCCGGATAAGCCGCTCGTAAGGCAGCAGGTCGTCGTAGAGTTCCGTCCGCGTGCGCGAGTCCACCGGCAGGCCCAGATGGGAATCGGCCACTACATAACCGTGACTCGGGAAATGCTTCGCCACCGCAATCATTCCCGCCTTGTGCATACCGAGCACATACGCCGAGGCCAGTTCCGCGACTATCTGGGGATCGTGGTGAAAGGAACGGTCGCCAATGATCTCGCTGGTGCCGTAGTCCAGATCAACCACGGGCGCAAAGCTGAAATCCACGCCGGTATCCAGCACCTCGGCAGCCATCAGCCAGCCGCAGGTCTGCGTCAGCCGCCGACCCTGGTCGTTGTCGAGATCGAACTGGCGTCCCAGCCAGCGAAGTGGCGGCAGCCGGTAGAAGCCCTCGCGAAAACGCTGGACACGCCCACCTTCCTGATCGACGGCAATCAGCAACTGCGGGGACCGCAGGTTGCGGATCTCGGCTACCAGCTGCCGGACCTGGGCACGATTCTCGAAATTGCGACTGAAGAGTATGACGGCGCCAACCAGCGGATCCTGAAGCCGGGCCCGCTCGGTGGGCGTCAGCTCCAGCCCTTCGATATCCAGCATTAGCGGCCCGAGAGTCATTCTGCGTGCGTCCGTTAGTTCAGCCACTCAGGAAAGCAGGTTCACAAGCGTGCCCGGCTCGACCATATCGAACAGCAAGCACACCTCAGCGTTGCGCATTCTGATACATCCATGGGAGAACGGCACTCCCATCGGCTCGTGATCCGGTGTGCCGTGAATGTAGATATAGCGGCTCATCGAGTCCACGCTTTTCAGCCGGTTGCGGCCGGGCTCAAGCCCGGAGAGCCAGAGAATGCGGCTTAAGATCCAGTCGCGCTGTGGCTCCGCCTGCAGGAGTTCCGGCGAAAAAATCTCGCCGGTCGGCCGTCGGGCCCGGAACACGGTGCCTGCGGGCAGGCCCTGGCCAATTTTCGCGCGAATGACGTGCCGTCCGCGTGGCGTACACAGGCTGCCGTGCTGCTCGCCGGGACCGAAGCGAGAGGTAGAGACGAGAAACGTCCGCTCAACCCGGCCAGCCCGGCGCACCTCAAGGATTTGCCGTGTCAGGCTGACTGCGAGTTCTACCGGATAATCGGGCATGGCCGTCAGGGACGCTCGAACAGCGCCATGGATTCCACGTGACTGGTGTGCGGAAACATGTCCATGACGCCGGCACTGACCAGCCGGTAGCCGTGCTCACGCACCAGCAGCCCGGCATCGCGGGCCAAAGTGCCCGGGTGGCACGACACGTAGACGATCCGTCGGGCGACGAGCTTGCCAAGCGCCGGCAGCAGTTCGGCTGCGCCTGTCCGGGGCGGATCAAGCAATACCAGATCAAACCGCTCCCGGGTCCAGGCGCCCTCCACGCCCGCACCTGACAGGTCAGCCTCGACAAAGCGCGTGTTGCCGAGGCCTGCCAACTGCGCATTCTCCCGACCGCGGCTGACGGCCGTCGATGCCCCTTCAAGCCCGACAACTTCGCCTGCACGCCGCGCCAGTGGCAACGTGAAGTTGCCAATCCCGCAGTACAGGTCGAGCACGCGGTCCGTCGGCGCCGGGGCGAGCAGAGAAAGCGCCTGGTTAATCATCAGCCGGTTCACCTCGCCATGGACCTGGATGAAATCTGTCGGACCAAAGGTCAGCGTGACATCGAAATCCGGAATCCGGTAGTGCAATTCCGCCCTGCCTGGCGAAGGATCGAGATCGGCCACCGAGGACGGATTACCCGGCTGCAGGTAAATCCGCACACCGTGGCTGACGGCGAAGTTCAAAAGCCTGTCCCGGTCGGCTGCCGTCGGTGGCTCCAGCACTCGCAAAACCAGGGCCGTGGCATTGTCTGCCACCGTGGCTTCCACCTGGGGCAGACGGGCACGCACGGACAGCGAATCAATAAGCGCGGACAAGGGCTCAATCAGCCGGCTGATCGCGGGCTCGACCGTTGCACAGCTCAGCATGTCAGCCACCCACGGCTTTTCAAACTCGCGAAAGCCGACCAGCACCCGGCCCTTCTTTTCAACATGTCGGACGCCGAGCCGCGCCTTTCGCCGGTAGCCCCACACCGCGCCGCGGACCGGGGGCAATATCTCCGACGGCGTGAGATCAGCAATGCGCGCGAGGCTGTCGATCAGCGTTGCCTGCTTCATTGCCAGCTGCGCCTCGGGCGACAGGTGCTGCAGTGAGCAGCCACCACAGGTGCCAAAGTACTCGCAGCCCGGCTCGACCCGGTCAGGCGAGGCACGACGAACCTCCACAAGTACGCCTTCGTCGTAATTCCGCCGCCGGCGCCGTCGGTGAAATGAAACTTCCTCCCCTGCCAGCGCACCGGGCACGAGGACGCGCTTGCCATCGGGCCGCAGCACCCCGCTGCCCTCCAGCGTCAGCGCGGTGACCTCAGCGATCTCTGCAACGGGGAGCGCCGTCACGACGCAGGTTTCGGTGGTGAGGTGACTGCAGTTGAGCGAGTGGTCCACGCGGCAGCAAATGCCTGCCAGTGACCGGCGCTTGATGCCTTTAGAAACCGCCGGACCCGGGCCATTTCATCGGCCAGACCCGTCTCGTCCAGATGACCACGCATGAACTGAAAGCGCAGCCAGATGAGGTAGGTGTTCATGACGTCGGTCTCGCAGTAATCACGGATCGCGCCGATTTCGCCCCTGAGCCACGTCCCCCAGACCTGATCCCCGCCAAAGCCAAGCTTTCCTGGATAACCCAGCAAGGTGGCCATGTCGCTCAGGCTGGCACGCGATCGTCCCTGCCAGGCAGACAGCACATCCATGAGATCGAGGTGTCGCCAGTGAAACCGGCTTAAGTAGTTGTTGTAGCGAAAGCCGGTTTCGTTTTCACCGAGCTCCCAGTAGCGCGGCGCCTGGATGCCGTGCAACAGGGCGCGGTAGTTCAGTACGGGCAGATCAAATCCGCCCCCGTTCCATGAAATCAGGTCGGGCGTGTACTTCTCGATGACTTCGAAGAACTTTGCCACGAGGTCCCGCTCGGGGCTGTCGGGCTCTCCCAGGCTCATCACCTTTAGTCCGTCGCGATAGCGCCAGACGACCGATATGGCGACGATCCGGTGCTGATGCAGCGGCAGGAAATCCGATCCCGATTCCTGCAGACGGTGGAAGCTCATCGCCTTGCCCACGTCCTCGTCGGACAGGCCATCCAGGTTAAACAAGCGTCTCCCCAACTCCACGTCGGGAATCGTCTCAATATCAAATACGAGTGCGCGCATGGCTCAGGCTTTCATCAGAATCGCAACGGCTACCACCAGGCCCGCCTCGTCGGAGAGGCTCAAGTGCCCGCCACCAACGCCGAATGTCCGGCAGACGTCCAGGCCCCGCGGAGAAAAAATCATTTCCGGCTTGCCACGCGGATCGTGCACAACGCCGGCGTCCCTGAGCCACATTCCGTTGGCAAAACCGGTGCCGAGCGCCTTGACGATGGCCTCTTTCCCGGCGAAACGCATGCTCAAGAAACGCACGTGATTGCGCGTCCGGTCAAAATCCAGTAGTTCCTCCGGCATAAGCAGGTGCCGGACGAAGCGCTCTCCGAAGCGTTCGTAGACCGAGGCGACGCGCTCGACCTTGAGGATGTCCGTACCGATACCAAAGATCATGCGGCCCGGGCGTCGCGCATCAGCTGCTTCATGTCGGCCACAGCGGCCGCCAGTCCGGTAAACAGGGCCCGCGAGACAATGGCGTGGCCAATGTTCAGTTCGACGATATCAGCAATGCCCGCGATCGGACTGACATTGTGGTAATCGAGACCATGACCGGCGTGCACTTCCAGGCCCGCCGATACTGCCAGGCGGGCAGCGCTGGTGATCCGGAACAGTTCCTCCGCGCGCTGCTCGCTCGTCGCCGCGTCGGCATACCCGCCCGTGTGCAATTCGATGACCGGTGCGCCGCTGCGTGCAGCAGCCTCGATCTGGCGCTCGTCGGCGTCGATAAAGAGCCCGGGCCGTATGCCGTGCGCCGCAAACTTGCAGCAGGCCTCACGCACCGCATCAAAGTGCGCACTGACGTCCAGTCCGCCCTCAGTCGTGAGTTCGGCGCGACGCTCAGGGACCAGACAACAGTCTGCTGGATGGATCCGGCACGCGATCGCAATGATGTCCGGCGCCAGTGCCAGCTCAAGATTCATCCGCGTCTGCAACAGGGACTGCATGAGCGGCAAATCCGCATCCTGGATGTGGCGTCGGTCCTCGCGCAGATGCACCGTTATGCTGTCTGCGCCCGCCTGCTCGGCCAGCAAAGCGGCCTGGGTGGGATCCGGATAGCGCGTGCCCCGCGCCTGGCGCACAGTGGCGACGTGATCGACATTGATACCGAGTAGCAGGCTGGGAATTCGGGTGCTCATGACGGGCACCATTCTAGCGGCGCATCGACGCCAGTACCTCCCGAGTTTTCAGGGTCCGGCCGTCCAGGTAGTGCGCGAGCACCGAGCGCAGCAGTCGTCTGGCTGCGGACAGAACGGCCGGTGACTGCAGTTCCCCACGGCCGATGGCCAGCAGATCGGCGCCCGGCAAAGTCAGTCCGCCACCGCCCGCCGCGGCCGGAACCGGCCCGTGTTCGAGGCGATACTCGTAGAGTGCGTCAGGATCGAGCGGCACGTCGTTCAGTACGTCGTGGTCCAGGTTCAGCCCGTACCCGACCTCAGCGAGCATCTGCAGTTCGAAGCGCCGCAGGGGCTGTTCCGGATCACTTCCGGATCGAAGGTCAGCCAGCGCCTGTGAGTAAGCAATGAACAGGCCCGGGTGGGGATCGCCCCGGCGCACAAAATTCAGGATGAGTTCATTGAGGTAAAACGCGCCCATCAATGCCAGTCCACCGAGGGACGGCGCGAAACTGGCCGGTTCGGCGACGCGTAACGTATACAGGGATCCACGCCCGGACCACGACAGGCGGACGGGCAGGAAGGGCTGGAGAACGCTGCGCCACCGTGAACTCGGACGTCGAGCCCCCTTGGCCACCAGTCCGACGCGGCCGTGGTGCGCACCCAGTGCTTCCAGGATCAGGCTCGTTTCCTGGTAAGGGCGGGTGTGGAGAACAAAGGCGTCCTCCAGTTCCGCGCCCGATGTCGCTCCGCCCATTCAGTTCGACTCGAATCCGAACTGCTGCAGAACCCGGGCGTTATCCGCCCAATTACTTTTCACTTTCACGTGCGTTTCGAGGTAAAAACGGAGGCCAAAAATCTTCTCGAGATCCAGCCGCGCTGCCGTCCCTACTTCCTTGATGGTCGCACCGCCCTTACCAACGACGATACCCTTGTGGGAATCCCGGTCTGCCCAGATCACCGCGTCGGCCAGCACGACGCCGGGTTTCTGCTCCAGGGCCAGGATTTCAATGGCAAGGCCATACGGCACTTCCTGGCGCAGGGCGATCAGCAGTTTCTCGCGAAGGATCTCGGCCACCCGGAATTCCATGCTCCGGTCGGTTGTGGCATCAAGCGGATACAACGGTGGCCCGACGGGTAGCAGGCCCGTGAGCAAATCGAGTAACCGGTCGAGGTTGTCGGCAGTGGCCGCGGCAATGGGCACGATGGCTTCAAACGTGGCGCGCCGCTCGCACGCCGACAGGTACGGCAGCAGCGTGGACTTCGGCCGCACCAGGTCCACTTTGTTGACCGCCAGAATCACGGGGATTTTTGCGGCCAGGACATGTTCCAGAACGTAACTGTCGGCCGCTTTCCAGGTGCCGGCCTCGACGACAAAAAGCGCCACGTCAGCGCCAACCAGGGCACCCTCGACCGCACGGTTCATGGCACGGTTCAGGAGGCTGCGCATCCGCGTGTGAAGACCCGGAGTGTCCACAAACAATAGCTGTGCATTCGCTCGCGTCAGCACGCCAACGATGGCATGGCGCGTGGTCTGCGGGCGCGGCGTGACAATGCTGATCTTTTTGCCAACCAGTGCATTTACCAGAGTCGACTTGCCCACGTTCGGGCGGCCCACGATGGCCGCGTACCCGGTACGAAAGTCCTCAGTCATCGGCGCCAAGCTCGCGAAGCGCCTGCTCGGCCGCCTGTTGCTCGGCCGCACGTCGGCTGGCGCCCGCCCCACGAACCTCCAGACCTGGAGTCGCCAGGCGGCAGATCACATCGAAGTGCTGGGCGTGCGCAGAACCGCTCACGCGCTCCACGTCGTAGGTCGGCAATGCATGCCCCCTGCCCTGCAGGAATTCCTGCAAACGGGTCTTCGGGTCGCGAAGGTCTTCGTCAGAATCGAGGCTGGCGAGACGAGAACTCATCAACTTCAGGATGACCTCCTCCGTGACCCGCCAGCCCCCGTCCAGAAAAACTGCACCGAGCACCGCCTCGAGCGAGTTCGCCAGGATCGACGCGCGACGATGGCCCCCGGATCGAAGCTCCCCGGCACCGAGCCGCAACAGGTCGCCCAGCGCCAGTTCGCGCGCCAGCCCCTCAAGGGTCTCCCGCCGGACGAGCCGGGCCCGGAGACGGCTTAAGGTACCTTCGTCGGCCTGTGGATGCGCGGCGTAAAGGACTTCAGATATCACCAGGCCGAGCACGGCGTCACCGAGAAATTCGAGTCGCTCGTTGTTACCCCCGGCGCTACTGCGATGAGTCAGCGCCAGCTCCAGCAGTGCTTCATCCGCAAATCGATAGCCGAGTGCGCCAGAGGCCCAGTCGGCCGGCGGAATCACCGCCGGATCTCAACCGAATTTTCGAAAGCGGCCGTCAGGGAGAGATTGCCAATGTACGGCACGCTGTCTTCATACTCGACTGACACCCGAAGACCAGTGTCAGTCTTGCTGATGACGAAGTCCTGCCGCTTTGGATAGGTGACGGCATCAATGTTCAGGCGCTTCTCAATTGCGCTCTGCAGTCGCGTGATAGGGGCCGCGTTGCCGTCTTGCTCGGTCTTCAGATCCGCCAGCATTTTGCTGATCTGCATCTGAGTCATATAGACCGGCACCAACCGAACCGCACCATAGCCCACCAGCCCGACCAGCGCTGCGATCAGGATAAAGCCGATCGCCGTCATTCCCTGTTGCCGTTGTCGCATGTTGCACCTCATTATTGACCCAACCAACTCCAAGCCGTATCGGCACGTCCGCGTCCAGCCTGCTATTCGATGCCACGGCCGATCCGCTGCCATCCCGGAATGCCAGGGAAATCCCAGTTCATCCAGATTCGGACAGCCTTGCCCACCAGATTGCCGTCCGGAATCATTCCGACGCCATCGTAGCGGCTGTCCCGGCTGTTATCCCGGTTGTCGCCCATCATGAAGTAATAACCGGCTGGAACGATAAATGTTCCCTCGACGCTCCCGCGCCCCGGCATGAACAGGACGTCATGCTCATGCTCACCCAGTTGCTCCCGGCCGAGAATTGATCCTGGCTGGTCGCCGCCCTGATAGGGGCCAGTGAGCGTCACGCTGACCGGCTGCTTATTCACGTAAATCTGGCTGTTGCGGTAGGTAATCGAGTCTCCGGGCAGGCCCACCAGCCGCTTGATGTAGTTGGTCGACGGGTCGGCCGGCAGTCGGAACACCACCACGTCACCCCGCTCCGGCGAGCCAAGATCGAAGATCTCCGTGTTGAGGACCGGCAGCCGCAGGCCGTAGGTGTACTTGTTTACAAAAATGAAGTCACCGATGAGCAGCGTCGGCAGCATGGAGGACGATGGAATCCGGAACGGCTCAAAGAGGAAGGACCGGATGAGCAGCACGACCAGCAGGATCGGGAAGAACGACCTGGCGTACTCGACCACGACCGGCTCCGGGGCGCTGGCGACGGCAGCCGCCCCTCCGCCCTTGGCGGCAACGGCCAGTCGTCGCGGGCGCAGCCACGCGATATCCACGGCCCAGATGACGCCCGCGAGGGCAGTCGCGATAACCAGAATAAGCGCAAAATCCACGGGTACTGTCAGCCACCGAAAAACCGGCAGTAGGGTATCACGCGGCCCGTGCCGGTGGCCTGCGGAGCCTGCTCACCGGGAAGCATCAAGCAGAGCGAAAAGCGCCTGGCGATCCAGTCGGGCGACGCTAACCTCACGGTCCGCGTTGCACAGCACGGGCACACGGCTGCCAAAGGCAAGCTGCCAGTCCTCGCGGCTGTCGACGTCCAGAACGCGGATGGTGGCCCGGTCCCGGCACAGCGGCACCAGTTCCTCGAGCATCTGCTCGCAAAGGTGGCACCCCCGACGACTGTAGACGACCAGGTCCAGCACCAGATTACGGCTGCGGATTTACAGCCGGGTGTACGGTGAGTCGTACGGACCTGGCCATCGTCTCGACGGTCCGGACCGGAACTTCGCCCACGGCCGTCACCAGGTAACCATTGGTCGTCGTCGTGAAGGCGTTCGCCGCGCCCATTTTTGACGGTCCCTCACCCTGCTCGGCAATCGCCACCCCCGCCGCAACGAAGACGGACACACTAGCCACTCCGTCCGAGTAGACGAGGTGATCCAGAGGTGGCTCGCCAGTTTCCAGGCGCTGGGAGCGTACCGCCCGCAGGCTGAACCCCGGCGGCAGTGTCGCCACACTCCAGACAACTGCTCCGGAAGCCACTGCGGGGTCCGTTTCGACGGCCGGTGCCGGCAGAGACCGTCGCCAGGTAAAGCTGTCGATCGTCAGAGACGGCTGCACTGCCGACGCCGGAATGCGCTCCGGCAGACGGATATCAGAGAAAAGTAACTGCTCCACGACAACGCCGTCGTCGCCCGCAATCTGGACTTTCAGGGGCATGGCAGTGGCGTAATCCAGCCACAGGCGATAACCGTAGCGATAGCCGTCGGTGGGTCGCACGGTGATGACGTGGGTCTCGCGGCCCACCAGATTCCCGCCGCTGGCAATGGCCAGCCGGTAGTAACGGTCATCGAAGTGCACGTCGCCTGAAAATTGCTCCCGTAGAGGGCTGGTGGACTGGCGGGCATCGCTTCGACGTTCAACCATCACAGCCTGCTGATCCGGCAGGATGCAGGTTACGTCCTCGACCCGGCGGATGATCTCCCGGCCAACCTCGTCCATCGCTGTAATTCGTTCCGTCGGCACTCCATCTTCCACGCGGTGCACGACGTGCATGACGGCAGTATCAACACCCTGCACCTGGACCAGCGTGCCCTCGTAGTTCAGGTACTCCAGCGCATAGCCCATGCGGTCGAGCCAGCTGCGTGGATCGTCGCTGCCAGTCGCCGGAAATGCCGCGACGGCAATGACCAGAGCGAGTCCCGGGCGGCTGCGCGAGCCCCTGGTCATCGAGCGGAGGCGCCACCGGACGGCGGCGCGGCAACGACGTTGGAACGATGATTAATGATATTGGAATCCGTGACCTTGGCAGAGAGCATCCCCGAGTACTCCCCGTGGTACACCAGATAACGGGTCATCCGGTTAGACGAGAGAGACGCCGGAGTCATAACGGCCAACGAAGGGGGAGACCCTGCAATTCGGTGATCGACCGCTACGGGGTAAAGCACCATGCGCACCAGGGGTACCAGGGCAACCGCCAGCAAGGCGACACTGGCCGCAATGGCATACGGCGACCATCGACCGATGCGCCGGCCAACCGCCGGCGGCGCCGGTTCTGGCGGGCCTCCAACAGCCGCCCGTACCCTGTCGCCCAGCTGGAGCGCCGCCAACTCGTCGGCCATATAGCCCGCCCGACCGCCACGGAGGCAGCTACCGATCAGGGCATAACGGGCCAGACGTGCGCGCAGTTCCGGCACCTGGGTCAGACGCGCAGCCAGCAGCTCCAGCTCCCCGTCGGGAAGTTCATCGTCCAGCCAGGCCGATAGTTGTTCGTCAACGCGTGGCGGGGAATCCGGATCTGTTGTCATGAGCGTGGTCCTCTCCGAGGCCGTTCAACTGATTCGGTCCGGGCCGAATTAGTAAGGGCCGAATCAGTAAGGGGATGGATGGCAGCGTCAAGTGCTTCGCGTGCGCGGAAGATCCGGGAGCGCACCGTTCCGACGGGGCATTCCATCGCCGTCGCAATCTCCTCGTAGCTGAGACCCTCGATCTCGCGAAGCAAGATCGCGGTACGCAGTTCCTCGGGCAATGCCGCAATCGTCTGTTCGAGGGTTCCCCGCAGCTGCTCCTGCATCGCGATACCCTCCGGAGTCTCGTCATCCCGGAGCTGGGCATGCCGCTCCGCATACCTCGGGTCTTGGGCATCCAGGTTGTACTCCACAGGTTTACGCTGGTGCGACTCCAGGTAGTTTTTCGAGGTATTGATCGCAATCCGGTAGAGCCAGGTGTAAAACGCACTGTCGCCGCGAAAACGGGGCAAGGCCCTGTAGGCCTTGATAAATGCCTCCTGGGAGACATCGAGGGCTTCGGTTGGATCGCGCACGTATCGCATGACCAGGTTCACGATTTTCTGCTGGTACTTGAGTACCAGTAGGTCAAAGGCATGACGATCACCCCGCTGAGCACGCTCGACGAGAATCTGATCGCCGCTTTTAGTTGCCATGCCCGGGTGTCCTTCGAAGGATCACAGGCGCCAGCAACTTACAGGCAGGTAGACAGAGCCACTCCCGGAAAGTTCGTCGGGAGTGACGCACACCTCAGAATGTCGGCAGCGAGCTTCACTCATTGACCAATAGCCTGCTAATGCAGCGCAGCGTCTAGACTCATTCTACGTGAAACCTTTGGTGTCAGGCCCGGCCGAGGCGCAGACATAGAGCGAGCTGCCGCCATTGGTCCGGCAGCAGCTGATCCCGAAACAGGATCGCGCGGGAACGCCGCCCGTCCTCACGGTACACCACCAGTCCCGTCACCCAACCGCACACGCTCCACCAGTGCAGGACGGTGACAGGAACAAGGACCCCCGGCCCCGGTGCAAACGCACACAGGAGCTGGCCGTCCCGGGTCACCTGAAGCTGCCGGAGATAGTCCCTCGATCCGGACCACGAGCCATAGAGTTCCAGTCCGCCACTGACGAGTACCAGCAACGCCGCCAGCACCTGCGGCGGCCAGGACAGGGAACTGCGTGCAATGGCCGCCAGTGCCAGCACAACGCTGCAGCAGATGAACGACTGGACCCGCTGGGATCCCCGCTGCTCAATGACGGGACTGGGCAAGAAGGCGCTGGATGACCTCATTGAGCGCGGCATTTTCGACGACGAGGCGACCCGCCAGCAAGTCGAGAATCTCGGGATCCTGTGCGGATAGAAGGCGTTCGAATGCTGACTGGGCCGAAGGAGTTGCCGCCGGGAACTCACGGTCGAGATAGCGCAGCAAGAGAACATCCAGCTCCCGCATGCCGCGCCGGCAGCGCCAGCGCAGGCGGGACAGTTGCGTAGCGTCCACGACCTAGCCGCCCGCTAGAGGCGCCGCTCGGCAAGCATGCGCTTGGTAGCCGCTATGGCCTTTGCCGGATTCAGGTCCTTGGGACAGGCGTTCGTGCAGTTCATGATCGTGTGGCAGCGATACAGCCGGAACGGGTCCTCGAGGTCATCCAGCCGGGACCCGGTGGCTTCGTCCCGCGTATCGACCAGCCAGCGGTAGGCGGCGAGTAGCGCAGCGGGTCCCAGGAAACGGTCGCTGTTCCACCAGTAGCTGGGGCAGCTCGTCGAACAGCAGGCGCACAGTATGCAGGCAGACGGGCTGTTGATCAGCTCCTGGTCTTCCTTGGACTGCAGTCGTTCACGGTCTGGTGGCGTCTGCGTCTGCGTCTGCAGCCACGGCTTTATCGAGGCGTATTGCGCATAGAAGTTGGTGAGGTCAGGGACCAGATCCTTGACTACCGGCAGGTGGGGCAGCGGATAAATCTTGACGTCGCCACTGATATCCGCAATGGCCTGGGTGCAGGCCAGCGTGTTCACGCCGTCGATGTTCATCGCACAAGATCCGCAGATGCCCTCGCGACACGAACGACGGAAGGTCAGTGTCGGGTCGATCTCGTTCTTGATCTTGATCAGGGCATCGAGAACCATGGGACCGCAGCGCCCGGTATCGACGGCGTAGGTATCGAGCTGCGGATTTCCGCCCGCATCGGGATCGTAGCGGTAGATCCGGAACTGCCGGACCTTCCCGGGACCGGACGGCGTGGCGGGGGACGCGTGGGTCTTGCCCTTCGCGACGCGGGAATTGGCGGGCAGGCGAAACTCGGCCATCGTTAATACGTACGCGCCTTCGGCGCGATCGTCTCCACGTCGTCGGTGAGGGTCTGCAACCTGACAGGCCGGGCATCGAATCGCGCGATGCCCTGCTCGTTAATCCAGGCCAGTGTGTGCTTCAGCCACAGCTGATCGTCCCGGGCCGGAAAGTCTTCCCTGGCGTGAGCCCCACGACTCTCGTGACGCTGTGCCGCTCCCATGATAGTCACCATGGCCTGCCCAAGCAGGTTGTCGAGCTCGAGGGTTTCCATCAGGTCCGTGTTCCAGATCAGGCTGCGATCCGTGACGCGAACATCGGCGAAGGACGCGAAACACTTGCGCAGCGCCGCGATCCCCTGCTCCAGCGTCTCACCCGTGCGGAATACGGCGGCATGGCCCTGCATGATCCGCTGCATCTCCAGCCGGATCTCCGCCGTACCGCGACTGCCGTTGGCGTTGCGCAGCCGGTCAAGGCGCGATACCGCCAGGTCGGATGCCCCGGCCTTCAGCGCCTTCTGCCGGGCCCCGGCCACGACCGACTCGGCACACCGTTGCGCCGCTGAGCGGCCAAAGACCACGAGATCCAGCAGTGAATTCGATCCCAGCCGGTTCGCACCGTGCACCGATACGCAAGCGGCCTCGCCAATGGCCATCAGGCCAGGCACCAGCGTGTCGGGATTGCCGTCCTTGAGCGTCAGGACTTCCCCCTGCACATTGGTCGGCACCCCGCCCATGTTGTAGTGAACGGTGGGTAGCACCGGAATCGGCTCACGGGTGATATCCACTCCGGCGAAAATTCTTGCCGTCTCCGCAATTCCGGGGAGGCGCTCGTGGATAACATCGGGCCCCAGGTGCTCCAGGTGCAGGTAGATGTGATCCTTTTCGGCA
The DNA here is from genome assembly GCA_032122615.1 of Gammaproteobacteria bacterium. GTDB lineage: Bacteria > Pseudomonadota > Gammaproteobacteria > Steroidobacterales > SHZI01. The sequence continues at coordinate 13,784 of JAQBGF010000079.1, forward strand.
CCGACTCCACGGCCCTCCCGAATCTCGACGGTCATCGCGCGGCTAACCACGTCGCGTGAAGCGAGGTCCTTGGCGTTGGGCGCGTAGCGCTCCATGAACCGCTCGCCGTCGGCATTGGTCAGGTAACCACCCTCTCCGCGGGAGCCCTCGGTAATGAGGCAACCGGAGCCGTAGATCCCGGTCGGGTGAAACTGCACAAACTCCATGTCCTGGAGCGGCAGGCCGGCGCGCAGGGCCATCGCGCCGCCGTCGCCGGTACAGGTATGGGCAGAAGTGCAGGAAAAGTAGGCGCGGCCGTAACCGCCGGTCGCGATTATGGTGCGTTGGGCGCGGAATCGATGCAGCTTGCCGGTTGCCATTTCCAGCGCCACGACGCCCCGGCACTCACCGTCTTCCATCATCAGGTCGATGGCGAAGAATTCGATAAAGAAGTTGGCCTGGTGCTTCAGTGACTGCTGGTAAAGCGTGTGGAGCATCGCGTGGCCGGTCCGATCGGCCGCGGCGCAGGTGCGCTGCGCGGTGCCCTTGCCGAAATTCGTCGTCATTCCGCCGAAAGGCCGCTGATAGATCCGGCCGTCTTCCGTCCGCGAAAACGGCACGCCATAGTGCTCGAGTTCGACAACCGCGGCAGCCGCCTCCTTGCACATGAACTCGATGGCATCCTGGTCACCCAGCCAGTCGGAGCCCTTCACCGTGTCATACATGTGCCAGCGCCAGTCGTCCTCGCCCATATTGCCAAGGGCCGCACTGATTCCGCCCTGCGCGGCAACCGTGTGACTACGGGTCGGAAACACCTTGGTGAGGCAGGCGGTAGACAGGCCGGCTTCGGCAAGGCCCACTGTGGCACGCAGCCCCGCTCCACCCGCGCCGACAACGACCACATCGTAGGTGTGGTCCACGAAGGTATAGGACGCGGTCATGGCAACGTTCTCGTGGCAATCAGGAACACGGCAAAGACGCCCGCGACTGCCAGTGTCACGTGCAGCAGGCGCAATAGCATCAGAACCACTACGCGAAGGCTGGAGCCGTGCACATAGTCTTCGGCCACCATCTGCGTGCCAAGGCTGGAGTGATACACCAGCGCCACGACCAGCAATGCCAGCAAGATCGCGTGCAGGGGCGCAGCGACCCATGCATTCACGGTGTAAAAATCGAGTCCGGGCAGCGTCAGCAGGGAAACGGCAAACCAGATCGTCAAAGGGACCAGCGCCACGGCGGTCAATCGCTGGGCGAGCCAGTGCTCGGTCCCATTACCGGCGGCACCCAGACCCAGCACGCGGCCTAGAGGCGATTTGAGGCTCATGCTGCTGCCCCGGTCAGCGCCACGAACCAGAAAACGCCAGTCAGGATGACAGTCGCAACAAGGACGCCAATGCCGGACCTCCGAGCGACTGCTTTGTCGAAACCGTAATCTGCGTCCCAGGCCAGATGCCGCAGGCCGTTACACAGGTGAAAGAAGAAGCAGAAGGTCCAGCCGATCAGGAGGACTTGCATAGGCAGGCTGCCGAATGCCCAGCTGACCTGCACAAATGCCGCCTGACCGGAAGCCAGGGCGAACAGCCAGCCAACCAGCGCCACCGCGCCCAGTGACAATGCGACGCCGCTAAGGCGGTGCAGAATGGACAACGTATTGCTGACTTGCCAGCGATACACCTGCAGGTGTGGCGACACTGGCCGCGACTCTAGTGACATCAGGCTCTCCACGCGTTACTCAACGACTCGGCAATTCATGCCTGAAAGTCAGTACGTCCGCACTCAATAAAACTAAAAGTCTATCCCACTAAAAATCTATACAGCGGCCACCGCGCTCCCAGTCCCCAAAGCGGGTGGGATCGGGGCCGGCGGGTCCGCCGATCTCACGCAGTTTCACCGGAGGTGCAGCAGTCGGGACGGCAGTGTCGGAATCCGGCAGAGCAGGCGTGGCAGAGTCGGCCTCTGACGGCTTGACGGGTTCTGATCCGGACACGGAAAGAGTGTGCCAGAATGGCTGACTTATCTCCAGACCACATCGGCCCTAAGTGACGGGATTCCAAGGCCTTGCGTGCTCCATAGTGTTCCCCTTGATGACCTTCGCGTCCTCGCCGTCACGGGCAGCGACCGCGCAACATTCCTGCAGGGGCAGTTGACCCAGGACATCGCCGGCGTCCGGCCGGACGCCACCGTAATGGCTGGCTGGGCTGATGCCAAAGGACGCCTGCTGTTCGCAGGACACCTGTTCAGCACTCATATCGACGGCGAGGACGCGCCAGCATTGCTCGTGCCAGCCGATCTTGCTGACGCCCTGCTGAAACGACTGCGGATGTATGTGCTGCGGGCGAAGGCGACCATCACGTTGCTCGACTGCGCGGTTTTCGGCCTGATGGGCACGCCGGAAACCGGCGCGGTGGGTCAGGCCATCCGCATCCTCGGCCAGAACGACCGCCATCTGCTACTCGGCCAGGCGCCAAACGCCGCTCCGTGTGCACGCGGTGACTGGCAACTTGCCGACATTCGCGCAGGCATTCCGGAAATAACGGCCACCACCACCGGCGAATTTGTGCCACAGATGGTCAACCTGGACCTGCTCGGTGGCATCAGTTTCACCAAGGGCTGCTACACCGGCCAGGAAATCGTCTCCCGCATGAAGTATCTCGGCCGCGTAAAGCGCAGGATGCTGCGTTTCTCGGCGCCGGACACGCCGCCAGCGGCTGGTGCGCCGCTGTACGCCGATCGCGGCGTCGTCGGCCAGGTGGTGAGCTCTGCACCCACGGCTTCTGGCACGGCTTCCGGCACGGAATTCCTCGCGGTGGTGGTACTGGATGACCTGCCTGGCCCCTTTTACCTCGACGACGCAAAGACACGGCCGATATGCCACCTCGAACTGCCCTACGAAGTCCCACTGTTGTAGCGGCTTCAGCCGCGATACAGGCTCCTTACCGCGGCCGAAACCTCGGCAGATTCGGATTCAGTCGATCGATGTCCGCCTTCACCTGCCCCGGAGTTCGCTCATAAACCAGCTCGCGGCCCTTGATCGACCCTGAGTAGGCCTTGCCATTGCGCGTGGGCAGCAGCTCGCAGCGCACGTTGTGGATGCCGGTCCCGATGACCACCTCGATACGCTCCATCCGCTTGCTCAGCACCACTACCTCAATGACCTGGTCCGATTCCGTGATGCGAACCTTGATCTTCTCGTCCTGCATGGGCCTCCCCCGCTGTCAGCTTCCGCTGTCCCGGAGATGGGGAAACAGCAGCACGTCGCGAATTGACGCCTGATTGGCAATGAACATGACCAGCCGGTCAACGCCGATGCCGAGACCGGCCGTCGGCGGCATCCCGTATTCGAGCGCGGTGATGTAGTCCGCGTCATAGAACATGGCCTCCTCGTCGCCAGCCTTCTTCTGTGCGACCTGCGCGCGAAAACGTTCCGCCTGGTCTTCCGGATCGTTGAGTTCCGAGAAGCCATTGGCCAGCTCCCGACCGTTGATGAAGAACTCAAAGCGGTCCGTCAGGAAGGGATCCGTATCGCAGCGGCGCGCCAGCGGCGAGACTTCGGCTGGATAACCGGTAATGAAGGTCGGGTCCACCAACCGGTGCTCTGCCGTCTTCTCAAAAACTTCAATGAGCAGTTTGCCGGCGCCGAAACCTGGCTTTACGGGTAGCCCGAGGCCCTTGCACACGCCCTGCAAATACTCGAGGTCCCGCAATTTATCTCGCTCCAGCGATGGGTTGTGCAAAAGCACAGCCTCCTCCACAGACACCTTGCGAAACGGCACGGACAGATCGTGCACGACGCCCTGGTACTCGACCTTCGTGGTTCCAAGGACATGCACGGCCAGGCTGCACAGCAGGTTCTCCAGCATGTCGATCAAGGTCTGGTAGTCCGCGTACGCCAGGTACAACTCGAGCATCGTGAACTCGGGATTGTGCTGCGTGGAGACGCCCTCGTTGCGGAAATTCCGGTTCAGCTCGTAGACCCGCTCAAAACCGCCCACCACCAGGCGCTTCAGGTAGAGCTCCGGCGCCACTCTCAGATAGAGTTGCCGGTCGAGCGCATTGTGATGCGTGACGAAAGGCCGGGCCGCTGCACCGCCGGGTATCGCCTGCATCATCGGCGTCTCGACCTCAAGGAAATCCAGTGCGTTCAGATACGAGCGCAGGAACTGCACCACCCTCGTGCGGGTTTCAAAAACCTTCCGGGTCTCTTCGTTGACGATCAGGTCGACATAGCGCTGACGGTAACGAACCTCCTGGTCGGTCAGGCCATGAAACTTTTCGGGCAGGGGCTGCAGGGCCTTGGTGAGCAGCGTCAGCTCTGCCGCCTTCACACTGAGCTCGCCGGTCTTGGTGCGGAACATCTGGCCGCGCACACCGACGATGTCGCCGAGATCCAGACCTTTGAACGCTGCGTAGGCCTCGTCGCCCAACCTCTCCCGCTGGAGAAACACCTGCATCTGCCCGGAGCGGTCCTGAAGCGTCGCGAAGCTGGCCTTGCCCATAATCCGCCGGGTGAGCATCCGGCCGCCCACCATCACCTCGACCGGCTCAGCCTCCAGTGTCTCGTTGCTGTAGTCGTCGTAAATCGCGTGCAGCTGGCCCGCCAGAGCGCTGCGCCTGAAACTGTTCGGAAAGCCGAATCCCGCGGCCCGCAGCTCACCGAGTTTGCGCCGTCGTTCCGCGACGAGCTTGTTGTCTTCCTGGGTCATGGTAGTTACAGGCCCTGCTTCAGACTGGCTGCGAGGAATTTCGTCAGATCACCGTCCAGAATCTTGTCGGGGCTCCCGGATTCGACGCCCGTACGCAGATCCTTCACGCGCGACTGGTCAAGGACGTACGAGCGAATCTGCTGGCCCCAGCCTACGTCAGTCTTGCTGTCCTCCACGATCTGCGCCTCGGCGCGCCGCCGCTGCTCCTCCAGTTCGTAAAGCTTGGCACGCATCTGCTTCATCGCCGTGGCGCGGTTCTTGTGCTGGGAACGCTCACTCTGGCATTGAACCACCGTATTCGTCGGCATGTGAGTAATGCGCACGGCGGATTCGGTCTTGTTCACGTGCTGACCACCCGCGCCGCTGGCCCGGTACACATCCACCCGAAGGTCCGACGGATCAATTTCAATCTCGATATCGTCATCGATCTCGGGCGAAACGAAGACCGCTGCAAACGATGTGTGCCGGCGATTGCCGGAGTCGAAGGGCGACTTCCGCACCAGTCGGTGCACGCCCGTCTCCGTGCGCAACCAGCCGTAGGCGTGGGACCCGACGACATGAATGGTGGCACTCTTGATCCCCGCCACGTCCCCGGCGGAGGCCTCGATCATCTCGGCCGAAAAACCATTGGCTTCCGCATATTTAAGGTACATCCGGAGCAGCATGGCGGCCCAGTCCTGGGCTTCGGTGCCGCCCGCACCCGACTGTATGTCGAGGAAGGCATTCGCCGCGTCGTGCTTGCCGGCGAACATCCGGGAAAACTCCAGCTTCTCGACATCGGTGGTCACAACCGCCAGGTCGCGGATCACCTCATCGACCGTGGCCTCGTCGTTTTCCTCCTCGGCGAGTTCCAGCAGGCCCACGGAATCCTCGAGGGACCGATCGATCTTGCCGATTCGCTCCACGACGGCCTCAAGATCCGATTGTTCTTTGCCGAGGACCTGGGCACGGGCCGGGTCATTCCAGACCGCGGGATCCTGCAGGGCTTCCCGGACTTCGCTCAGGCGACGCAGCTTGGCGTCGAGGTCAAAGGTACCCCCTGAGAGCGCCACTGCGCTCGCGAAGGTCGCGGATGGAGAGCTTGATCTGGGCAGTTTCCATGGAATGAAGTCGTGCGGGAAAACGGGAATGCTAGACGCAATCCAGATGCTCAACAACCAGCTGGGCCGTACGTGAGTTCCGATAGTGGTTTACATCAAGCCGATAGACCAATCGGGCTGATTGGTCGCGGGTGCCCGCCAGTGGTGCACGTCCAAAGGCAATGGCGTCGATCGTTGGTCCACCGCCTGAGTGCTGGACCCGCAGTTTCAAGTGCCTCTCGGCAACGACGCGCTGTTCCCGCACCGCGAAGACGTTGTCGAACAACGGCTCCGGAAAGCCCTGACCCCAGGGACCGGCCGCCGCCAGTTGCTCGGCGACATCAATTTGCAATTGTTCAGGCTCGAGTCCGCCGTCGGTCCAGACGATGCCGGACCCGGCCAGCGAACCTTGCACTCGCCCGAGTTCGAAGACGAAAGCGGCCTGGAACGCCGGCAGATCGACCTCGGGGATCGTCAAACCTGCTGCCATGGCATGCCCGCCAAAGCGCACATCGAGCCCGGGAATTCGGGACAACGCGTTGGCGATGAGGTCACGCACATGGATGCCCTCCACCGAGCGCGCAGACCCCCGGAGCATTCCGGACTCCGTGGCGCGAGCGAAGGCGATGGCAGGCTCGCCGGTGAGCTCACGAACACGACTCGCGACCAGTCCGACAATGCCCGGATGCCAGCTCTCGTCAAACAGGCAGTGCGCATCACCGGATAGTTGCGCTGCTGCCGACAGCCCGGCAAGGACCTCCTGCGCCTCACCCTGCATCCGGTCCTGCAGTGCGCGCCGCTCGGTGTTCAGTGCATCGAGCTGGACTGCGCCCGCTCGCGCCGCGCCATCATCCGGTGCCAGCAGGCATTCGATACCGAGTGTCATGTCGGTAAGCCTGCCGGCCGCATTCAGGCGCGGTGCAATCGCAAATCCCAGGTCGCTGCTGCGGGCCACAACCGGATCACGGCCAGCGACGCGAAACAGCGCCGCGATGCCCGGGCGGGTCCGTCCGGCGCGAATGCGGCGCAGGCCTTCCGCCACGAGAATCCGGTTGTTGAAGTCCAGCGGTACCAGATCCGCGACGGTACCCAGCGCAACGAGATCCAGGCAATCCGTGACCGCGTCCCGGGCCACGTCAGCTGCCAGCAGGCCGAGCTCGGCAAGTCGCTTACCCGTGGCCGCCATCACGTAGAAGGCCACACCAACTCCGCACAACGCCGGACTGCCAAAGCCGGAGCCCGGCAGATTTGGATTCACGATCAGCGCCGCATCGGGTAATTCGCTCCCGGCGAGATGATGATCGGTGATCAGCACGTCCATGCCGAGTTCTCGGGCACGGCGCGCACCGTCGAGGCTGGTGATGCCGTTATCGACAGTCAGCAGTAACGCCGGTTTGCGCGCGGCAGCCAGGTTCACGATGCCCGGCGAAAGGCCATATCCAAGCGTGAAACGGTCAGGCACCAGAAAGCACGGATCAGTAAATCCGAAGGCGCGCAGGCAAGTCATTACCAGCGTCGTGGCAGTTGCCCCGTCGGCATCGAAATCGCCGATGATCAGCACGCGCTCGCCGCGCTTCCGCGCATCCGCGAGCCGCTGCGCGGCTTCCGCCACACCCGGCAGCTCGCCAATCGGCAGGAGCTGGGCAAGTCCCGGGCGCAACTGACCAGGCATCACCTGCCGGGCCGCCAGTACGCGGCGCAGGACCGGGTGCATCTCCAGCGGGAGCGCATCAGCCAGCTCGGTCTGTGCAGGGCGGCAGCGAATATCGCGTGCGCCGACCGACTGAGCAACATTAAGGCTCATGCTATCGTCTGCCGCCAGCGGGGAAACACCATGAAATTACACGCCGAGAAGGGTTCTGGAAATTATATACAGTCGGCCACGCGCGATGTCGTTCTGATCAGTGGCACAAGCTACACCCTTCCCGTGATCGTCAGCGTCGACCGGATCATCACCGGGTGGGCGCCGCGGCCAATTGCCGATCTTAAGCTCGACGACTTTCAGATGGCGCTGGACCTCGCGCCTGAGGTCATCCTGCTCGGCACCGGAACACTGCACCGGTTCGCCAGCAATCGCCTGGTGACCACCATCATGTCGCGTGGCGTCGGCTTCGAGGTCATGGCCAACGACGCGGCCTGCCGAACCTACAACGTCCTCGCCGCCGAGGACCGCCGCGTGGTCGCCGCGCTGCTGCTGGGGCCGTAGGAGCGCCTTCAGGCGCGAAAGATATTTGTCGCGCCTGAAGGCGCTCCTACCGGGCCGCCGGCAATTGCGTCAGCGGATTCACCGGCACCCCGTTTCGCCTGATCTCGAAATGCAGCAGCGGCCGCCGCGTCCGCGTCCCCGCGGTCGGCCCCTCACCCATCCTCGCGATCGGCTGTCCGGCCGCCACCCGGTCGCCTTCCCGGACGAGCAAGGCCTGGTTGTACCCGTAGGCACTCAGCCAGTTCGGGCTGTGCTTGATGATCAGCAACTCGCCGTAGCCGACCAGTCCGCTGCCCGCATACACCACCTGGCCACCGGCTGCCGCACGAACTGGATCACCGGCGCGCCCGCCCAGTTGCACCCCCGACGCTGTAAGCGGTGACTCACCGTAGCGCGCCACAACAGGCCCGTTAACAGGCCACAGCCACCGGGGCGGACCTTCAGCAGCCGTCGTCGACGGCCGGCTTGACGGCGTTGGCGCCGATGACGAACCGGGCGGCGACAGCCTGAGGCGCTGGCCGACGTTGATCAGCGTACCGTCGCCCAGGTTATTCCAGGCAGCCAGCGCCTGGACGCTGAGGCCGTAGCGGAAGCTGATGGAGTAGAGCGTTTCGCCGGACCGGACCGTGTGGAAGCCCGGTTGCGGACCGGACTTCGGCGCCGTCGTGCGTACCGGGCTGCGCGCTGCCGATTCCTCCCAGCGGACGGCACTGCTGCAAGCCACAAGCATGAGCATTACGGCCACCAGCCCTAGCCGCTGCATCAGGCGGCGGTTCATTGGCTGCCGCTCAACCCGTCCCTTCGACGAGCGGTACAAAGGACACACGGGACAATTGCTCGCGATCAAAGCCATCTGGAGTCCGCGTGTAACGGACGAGATCCTGCTGCCCCGCCGGACCCACCGGAATGATCAGTCGCCCGCCCACCTTGAGTTGCTCGAGCAACACGGTGGGAACCTCGGCCGGCGCGGCGGCAACGATGATCCCGTCGAAGGGCGCCTGGCCCGGCCAGCCCTGGAAACCATCGCCGTGCCGGTAGCGGACATTTTTGAAGCCCAGTTCGTTGAGGCGCGTGCGGGCGGCCTGCTGGAGCGTGGCGATGCGCTCGATCGTAAATACCTGTCGCACGAAGGGTGACAGGACCGCTGTCTGGTAGCCGCAGCCCGTGCCCACTTCCAGAACCTTCTTGAGCGGTTCTGGCACATCGGTGACGAGAGCCTGCGTCATCAGCGCGACTATCCAGGGCTGGGAAATGGTCTGACCCTGCCCTATCGGCAAGGCACTGTCTTCGTAAGCGCGGCTCGCCAGGGCCTCGTCGACGAACAGGTGCCGGGGCACACTTCGGATACGCTCCAGCACTGCCGAATTGTTGATGCCGGTTTCCCCCAGCCGCTGCACCAGTCGCTCACGGGTACGGGCGGATGTCATGCCGATACCCCTGATGCCGCGATGTTCGCCGCTCACTTCGGCAACCACCCGGCGATCAACTCCACACGGGAGCCGTCGGTGAGATCAAGTTTCAGCGGCGTAACCGACACATAGCCGTGCTCAATGGCGTGAAAGTCCGTCCCGGGCCCCGCGTCCTGCCCCTTGCCGGCAGCTCCCACCCAGTAGATCGGCCGACCCTTGGGATCGTGCGCCTCCACGACCGGCTCCGAGCGATGTCGCGATCCCAGGCGGGTGGCCCGAAAGCCGCGCAGCTCGCCGTAGGGAATATCCGGCACATTCACATTCAAAATCGTGTCCGCTGGCAGCGCCGCTTGTTCCAGAGTCTGAAAGAGCGTGCGAATCGCCTGACCGGCCGTATCGAAATGCCGGTGCTCGCCGGTCAACGACACCGCGATGGCCGGCAGGCCGAGAAAGCGCCCCTCGACAGCAGCTGCGACGGTGCCGGAATAGAGCACGTCGTCACCAAGGTTTGCGCCATGGTTAATTCCGGCGATCACCATGTCCGGTTCCTGCGCCAGCAATCCGGTAATGGCGAGATGCACGCAGTCCGTTGGAGTACCCGTGACGTAATACATACCTTCCCGCGTCTTGCCGACTCGCAGGGGTGCATCGAGTGTCAGCGAGTGGCTGGCACCGCTCTGGTTGCGGTCTGGCGCAACGACGGTGATATCAGCCAGGTCAGACAGGCTCAGGGCGAGCGTGGCCAGGCCATCGGCCAGATAGCCGTCGTCATTGGAAAGGAGGAGACGCATTATTGAGCAGCCGGGACAGTGAAGCCCTAGAATGCTAAATCATCGCGGGCCAACCCGCGAGTTAGAAAAGGATCCCCCGTGACACGAAAGGGTGGAAAAAATCCGGAGACGGACGACGCCACGGCTTTCGAAGCCCTCGTAGGTCCGGTACAGCCCGTCAAGGCCCGACGCCGCGTGCCCCTGCGCAAGCCGCCACCATCACCGCAAGCCCGGTTCACCCGGGCCGACGAGCAGGCTGTGCTCAGGGAGTCGCTGTCCGGCCCGCCCGGCGAGGTCGGCCTTGAAACCGGTGAGGAGCTGAGCTTCCGGCGACCGCACGTGCCTCTCAAGGTCCTGAAGGACCTGAAGCGGGGCAAGTACTCTATACAGGACGAACTGGATCTCCACGGACTGACCGCCAACGAGGCGCGGATCATGCTCCGTGGCTTCATGAAGGACGTTCTGCGGGAGGGTCACCGTTGCGTCCGGATCGTGCACGGCAAGGGCCTGCGATCAGGGCCCGGTGGACCGGTGTTGAAGGTAAAGCTGAACACGTGGCTACCGCAGTGGGACCAGGTGCTGGCTTTCACGACGGCTCCGGCCCGGGACGGGGGCACCGGCGCCTTGTATCTCCTGCTGGCGCCTTAGCGCCTGACTCACCCAAGCACACACATTCGCCGCCCCTGGTGCCTTGCCAGCGGACCCAGCTTCGAGCCTATACTCGGCACGCTGCCGCCGCGTTGCCACATTGGGCGGGTCCGTCATCCATGCGGGGGAGAGTTTGCGATTAACAGTGGCACTTCCAGGCACTAATCCATGGTAAATGGACCGATCGATATCCGCACGGCAGCCGACGCGCGCGCGCTGGTCACCGAGCGCGGTCTTGCGCACATCAAGGTTGCCGTCGTTGACCATGACGGCATCCTGCGCGGCAAGTACATGGGGCGGGACAAGTTCTTCTCTGCCCTTGACCACGGTTTCGGCTTCTGCGACGTAGTGCTGGGCTGGGACTCCAGCGATCAGCTCTACGACAACACCAAATACACCGGCTGGCACACAGCCTACCCGGATGCCGGTGTGCGCGTGCTTCCCGCCACCTGCCGCGAGATTCCCTTCGAGCACGACATGCTGTTCTTCCTGGGGGAATTCACGGGGGCCGCCGAATCGATCTGCCCCCGCGGATTGCTGCGCCGGGTGCTCGCCCGGGCGGCGGCTTCCGGGTTCCTGGTCAATGCCGCTGCCGAATTCGAGTTCTTCGTCTTCAACGAGACGCCAGACTCGATTCGGGACAAGGGCTACCGGGGCCTGAAGCCGCTCACGCCAGGCTACTTCGGCTATTCGGTCCTGCGCAGCTCAGTGCACGCGGAGTTCTATCATCAGCTGCTCAAGCTGTGCACCGCCATGCGTTTCCCTCTCGAGGGACTGCACACCGAGACCGGCCCCGGCGTACTTGAAGGCGCGATCCAGTACTCGGATGCGCTGGAGGCCGCCGACCGGGCGGCACTGTTCAAGACCTTCACAAAAGTACTCGCACAGCGCAACGGATTGATGGCCACCTTCATGGCGAAGTGGTCGAAGGACTGGCCGGGACAGAGCGGACATCTGCACGTTTCACTGAACCAGAGCAAGGGCGGCGCCTCCGTCTTTCACGACAGCAAGCGCGAACATTCCATGTCGCAGGAGATGCGCTGGTTTGTCGGCGGCCAGCAGGCACTACTGCCCGAACTGCTGGCGATGGTCGCGCCGACGGTGAACAGTTATTCGCGGCTGGTGCCCGGGTTCTGGGCTCCCACCTCCGCCACCTGGGGCGTTGAGAACCGGACCACGGCGCTCCGGGTGATCGAGGGCGGCCCGAAGAGCCAGCGCATCGAGTACCGGATCGCGGCCGCGGACATCAACCCGTATATCGCCCTGTCCGCAGCGATTGGCTCCGGACTCTGGGGCATTGAGCATCGGATCGAGCCTGACGCTCCCGTCATCGGGAACGCCTACGCCCGGCAGTTTCCCGCGAAACGCCAGTTGCCCCGCACACTGACGGAAGCTGCCGAGCGCCTGGCCAGGTCCAAGGCAGCGCGCGACCTGTTCGGGGACCCGTTTGTGGACCACTACGCGGCTCACCGCGAGTGGGAAGAGCGCGAGTACCGGAAGGCCATCACGGACTGGGAACTGGCGCGCTACTTCGAGATCATTTGACAGCCATGCAACAGACCATCAGCCCCGTCGACGGGCGCGTCTACGTCGAACGCCCGCTTGGCAGTGCGCAGGACATCGAGCAGGCCCTGGCGGCCGCCGTGACGGCGCAAACCGGCTGGCAGCAGCTCGGCGTCGCCGGGCGCTGCGCCCTGCTCAGCCTCGCCGTCGATGCCTTCGTGGCCGACCGTGAGGCCATTGCCGCCGAGATTACCTGGCAGATGGGCCGGCCGATTAGCCAGACGCCGGGCGAGGTCCGCGGGTTCGAGGAACGGTCGCGCTACATGCTGTCGATCGCGCCCGAGGTGCTGGCGCCAATCAAGCCGCCGCACTCCGCCGGATTTGAACGCTGGCTGGAGCGCGCCCCGCTCGGCCTCGTTGCCGTGGTCGCGCCGTGGAATTATCCGTACCTCACGGCGGTGAATGCGGTGATTCCGGCGCTCGCAGCCGGTAATGTCGTAATCCTCAAACATTCCCACCAGACACCGCTGTGTGCGGAGCGTTTTGCCGCGGCATTCGTCGCCGCCGGCCTGCCACCTGGCGTGTTCCAGTACCTGCATTTATCTCACGATGACACCTCACGCTTTATCGCGGATCCGCGGGTGAACTTCGTGTGCTTCACCGGCTCGGTGTCGGGCGGGCATGCTGTGCAACGAGCCCTGGCCTCGGGTTTTGCGGACTCGGGCCTGGAGCTTGGCGGCAAGGACCCGGCGTATGTGCGCGCGGATGCTGACCTGCCGCAGGCCATCGATGTCGTTACTGATGGCGCCTTCTTCAATTCGGGGCAGTCGTGTTGCGGGATCGAGCGCGTCTACGTTCACGAGGCCGTCTACGACGACTTCGTCGCTGGCGTCGTCGCGCAGGTGGGGAAGTACCGGCTGGGCACGCCGACCGATCCCGCCACGACGCTCGGCCCCATGGTGCGGGCGTCGGCGGCAGCCTTCGTCAGGGAGCAGATCGCGGACGCGGTTCGCAGCGGCGCCCGCGCACTGATTAACGCCGGACTATTTCCCGCCGACCAGGCGGGAACGCCGTACGTGGCCCCGCAGGTAATCGTCGATGTTGATCATTCGATGCGGATCATGACCGAGGAAACCTTCGGGCCGGCCGTTGGCATCATGCGGGTACGTTCCGACGGCGAAGCGCTGCAACTCATGAACGACAGCGAGTATGGGCTCACAGCCGCCCTGTTCACCCGTGATGTTGACATTGCCCGGCACCTCGGCGCACGAATCGAAACCGGCACCGTGTTCCTGAACCGCTGCGACTATCTGGACCCGGCTCTGGCCTGGACGGGTGTCAAGAAATCGGGCCGGGGCTGCACCCTGTCACGCGTTGGCTACGAGCACCTCACGCGCCCCAAATCCTTTCACTTCCGATTGCCGGCATGACGAGCGTCCTCAAGGCCAACTGGAACTACCCCACCCGGGTGTGGAGCGGGCCCGGTCGTATCGCGGAATTGCCAGCGGCGTGCCAGGACCTTGGCATCGAGCGCCCGCTGTTCGTCACTGACCGGGGCCTGCGCGAGCACCCGATGGTGCGGGCGGCGCTGGCACGGCTGCCATCGGCCGTGCTGTTCGCTGACGTCAAGGGCAACCCGGTGGCCGCCAACGTCGATGCCGGGCTAAAGGCCTATCGCAGCGGCCGGCACGACAGTGTGATCGCGTTCGGGGGTGGCTCGGCTCTCGACGCTGGCAAGGTTATCGCCTTCATGTCCGGCCAGACGCGGCCGTTGTGGGATTTCGAGGACGTTGGCGATTGGTGGACGCGTGCGGACCCAGCGGGCATTGCGCCCGTGATTGCAGTGCCGACCACCGCGGGCACCGGCTCCGAGGTTGGCCGTGCGGGCGTCATACTGAACGAGGCGACGCACCAGAAGAAGATCATCTTCCACCCGAAGATGATGCCAGGCATCGTCATTTCCGATCCGGAATTGACCGTCGGCCTGCCCGCAAACCTGACCGCGGCAACCGGCATCGACGCCTTTACCCATTGCTTCGAAGCCTACTGCGCGCCCGGCTTTCATCCGCTGGCAGATGGGATTGCCCTGGAAGGTATGCGACTGATCAGCGAATACCTGCCGCGGGCCTGCGCCAACGGCGCCGATATCGAGGCGCGATCCCGCATGCTGGCCGCGGCCAGCATGGGCGCCACCGCCTTCCAGAAGGGTCTCGGCGGCGTGCACGCGATCGCCCACCCGGTCGGGTCCTTCTTCGACACCCACCACGGCCTCACGAACGCTGTGATCCTGCCCTACGTCATGGTGCACAACCGCGCCGCGATTACGGACAAGATGGTCACAGTGGCGCGCCTGCTCAACCTGCCGAATCCCGGCTTCGAGTCCGTTCTCGCCTGGGCCCTCGACTTCCGGCGCCAACTCAAGATCCCGCACACGCTGGCCGAGATCGGCGTGAACGCGAATAATGCGGCGGTGATTGGCGCCGAGGCGGCGGTTGATCCGTCGGCCGGCGGCAACCCTGTGGCACTGGATGCCACCGTACTTGAGCGCCTTTTCCGGTCGGCCGTGGCAGGCGATCTCACGCTCAAGGGCTGAAGGGCACCGGCACGCGATGGCGCGCGTTCTGATCATCGACGGCAATTCGGCTGAAACACGCACACAGCAGGTTGCTGCAGGTGGCACTGACTCGGGCGATGCCTACGCAGACATCGTCTCGCGACTGGGCACCGAACTGGGTGCCCGCATCGACTGCGATATCGTGAGGCCCGCCGATGGGCTACCCACCTGGACCGATGGCGGGCAGCTCGGCAATTACCACGGTGCCGTGATCACCGGCTCCGCACTCAACGTCTACAGCGGTCAGCCGGCGGTTACGCGCCAGGTCGATCTGACGAAGGCAGTGGTGGCGGCGGCAGTGCCCGTGTTTGGCAGCTGCTGGGGATTGCAGGTAGCCGTGGCCGCCACCGGAGGGCGGGTGATCGAGAACCCACTTGGACGGGAGTTTGGCTTCGCCCGACGCATCGAACTCAATCAGGCCGGGCGCGAGCACCCGATGTTCCGCGACAAGGCCCCGGTATTCGAGGCCATTACGGTGCACCGCGACTGCGTGGCCGCGCTGCCTCCCGGCGGGGTCGAACTGGCCCGCAACGACATGGGACTACAGGCCGCCGAAATCCGCCAGGGCGGGAGCGTGGTCTGGGGCGTGCAGTACCACCCCGAGTACACGCTGCGCGAAATCGCTGCTACAGCGCGCCGCTACGGCGATGCCCTTGTCCAGGACAAGTTGTTCCGCGACACAGCGGATCTTCTGAACTTCAGCTCGGAGCTGGACGCCCTGCACACGACCCCCGGCAACCGGATGCTCGCCTGGCGATTTGGGCTGGGACCGGGCGT
>JAQBGF010000080.1:0-5864 GCA_032122615.1 Gammaproteobacteria bacterium
ATGCGCTCCACGTGACTTGGGTTTTCCACGCGATGAAGCCGCCAGTTATCAAACAGCCACGCTTCGCCGGCGGCCATATGCACCCGTTCGTCGCCGCAGTAGAAGGCCACGTCAGGGTGGGTCTGCACCGGAATATGCAGCCTCACCCTCGAGTACCACTGGTAATTGATATCCGCGTGCAGCGGCACGACGGCGCCCGGCGCCAGGCGCATCAACCGGGAACGGCTCCAGACCACGCCGAAGCTTGCCAGCACCTGACGGACATAAGGTGCCGCCGCAAGATGCGGTGTGACTAACATCCGGCCGCTGACGTCATCGTTCTCGGCACCCTCGGCGCTGATCAGACGAACCGAGGAATTGCCTTCGATTTCGTTTGGGTGTGGAACCCAGGCACTGGCCGGCAGCGTCGACACTTCAGCCACCAGTCGCTCAACGTCGAACGAGACAGGCAGCCGGAAGAAAGGCTTGGGAAGGCGCATTGTTCAGGCCTTCATCTTCAGGCTGCCTCTGTCGCCTGGCGAAACTCGCCGATGGCAACGACAATCCTGGCGACGGCCGCCCGCTCGAGCTCGGTCAGGTGCGGGTTCCAGAGATCGAAGATCAGCACCACGCGGATCTGGTCGCTGCGATTCCAGGCCTCGTGCTCGTAGGTGTCATCGAAGACCACCACACGAGCCTCCTGCCAGGCGTGATCCTCGCCCCCGACGCGCAGGGCGCAGTCGGGCGGTACGATGAGCGGCAGGTGCGCGACGACACGCGTGTTCGTCACGCCACGATGAGGGAGCAGATGCGTGCCGGGCGTGAATACCGAGAACAGGATCTCGGGCCCGTGATCCTCGACTTTCGACAGGGGCAGCAATTCCAGTGCACTACTCGTTACCGGACAGGCGGCACAGTTGGTCTCCCGCCTCTCGCCGTGGCGATAGAAGTAGTGGCCGGTCCAGCTCGGGGCACCATTCGCGTTGCGCAGGTTCTGGGCGGCCAGCTCGGGCGAACCGAACACGGCTTCGCTGCCCGCGTCGGCGCGCAGCAGGGCCTGCAGCTCTGCCTGTATCTCGCCCGTGCGACCTTCAAAGGCCTCGATCCACGGAAACAGCCCGCGGTCAAAGTAGGGGGCCGTGGGCAGATCCGGAAAGTAGAGAAACGTCGGCAGCTGGCGAGGATCCGTGTAAACCGGCTGCTCTTCGCTCAGGTGTATTCGCAACATCCTCTCCACCCGCGCGAGCCCGGAGCGGCCAAACTCGGCGGCGAGAGGCTCGAGCAGGCTGAAATAGAGCTGCCGGCGTCCGCTACGGACCACCTGCGCCGCGTGCGCCACCAGCGGCTCAAGGGCCGGTGGTGTCGTTGCTGGATCCAGCCACCGGCCCCGCTGCTGCATGTCAGACATCACGCGCGAGTACTGCAGCAGGGCGGCCTGCTGCTCGCCAAGGCGCTCCAGCAGCGCCGCCAGGTGCAGGCGGGCAGCCGGCAGTTGCGCGTTCAGCCTGGTCGCACGTTCATAGCTGTCGCGCGCGGCGGTCAGATCGCCGATAAGTTCTGCCGCCCGGCCAAGATGATGATGGCTGGCGGCATGGTCGGGACTGAAGGAAACAGCGCGATTCAGAAGGTCCCGAGCGCGATGAAAGTGCCCGAGGCGAATCGCTGCCAGCGCGACGATATTGAGCGCCTCAAGATCGAACGGCGATTCAGTCAGGACGCGCGTGAAGGCTTGTTCGGCCTCCTCGATACGCCCGGCCCGAAGCAGCCATCGGGCTTCTTGTGACGCATCGGTCACGGGGGTGTTCCAGTCCGCTGACGAAGGATTATCATTCTACCGTGAACCTTCAGCACTTCATTCGCTGTTACGACGCGGATCTGGATGCGGCACTGTGCGCCAGGATGATTGACTCGTTCAACGGGCTGTCGCGATTTCACACGCTGAACGGCCGTACGGCTCGGCCGGGCCTCGAGGACTCGGCCTGGACGGAAATCAACGTGAGCAAGCTGTCGGACCCGACATTGCAGGGGTTTTTTCGCGATCGAATATCGTTTGCCCTGGGCAGGTACAACGCCGATATCGGCCTGGCACCCATCGCGATTCCCGATTCACCCAAGACCGCCGACCTGATTCTCAAGCGCTATCGGCCCGATGCGGGGGAAGCCTTCCAGGCGCATTTTGATTCGGTGCACGACGTGTCAAACCGCTACCTCGTATTCCTCTGGTACCTGAATGACGTCGAGACCGGGGGAGAAACAGAGTTCCCGCAACTGAATTTCAAGGTCAGCGCGCGCGCCGGCCGGTTGCTGATGTTTCCGCCGTACTGGATGTACCAGCACGCCGGCGTGGCGCCACAGTCTTCGGAGAAGTACATCCTGTCGACCTACCTCCTGTTCTGAATCCGAACCTCAAGCCGTGTAGCCCCAGCGATCCAGGTAGGGCTGCAGTACGCTTGACGCCTCGCCGAACCAGGCTTCGTAGGGCTTCCACCGGCCCACGGCACGCCGGTTCACCGGCTCGATCACCTGGGCATAGCTCGGCGTACTGATAAAGCCCTTTGACAAGGCATGGGCGCCTGGCGCCCGTTGCGCATCGACCCGGTCAAGACCAAGGAACGCCATGATGCCCCGGCTTTCCACCTCGAAGTCATCGACGAAAGTCTCGTAGCGGATTTCATGCACAGCGGGCTGCAACAACGGGAACTGCTCGTACCAGAAATCAAAGGAGCGGCGATAGCTACGCGCCAGCGTCGGCAGGTCACGGCACAGCAACGCAAACTCGGGCGCGCGGAAGTGCTGCATGAAACAACTCAGCACCACATCACAGGGGTGCCGGATCGCCAGCAGGACCTGGGCGCGGGGAAACAGGCGGCGGATGGCCGGCAGCCGCAACAGGTTGAGAGGATTCTTGTCGATCAGCCGCTGGCCCGGCAACAGCTGAACCTTGCGCCGTGTCAGGGACCAGTAGTGTTCGCGTACTTTTGCAAGTTGCGCCGCTGTGAGGCGGGCGAGGCCTGCCGGATAGTCGATGCCCAGATCCGTAATCCGGTCGATGGCGTGCTGCAGGAACGGCTGCTCATCCATCGTCACAAGCGCCGGATGGGCATCGAGCATCTGCTCCAGCAGCGTCGTGCCGGAGCGGGGAAAGGCGACGATGAAAACAGGGCTGGCCTCCGCCGACGGAGCGTCTGACTCATCCCAGTTGGCAATGTCGGCACTGTTGCAGCCGTGGCGGGTTATGAGCATGGGCGGTTCCCGCAGGCCCGCGGCAGCCGGGTTGGTCCGGGCCAGGTGCAGTTGCTGCGCCTCGTGGGCGTCCAGCAGGCACTGCCAGGCTTCGGCGTGTTGCTGGCGGGCATCCAGTGCCTTCGCCAGCGGGAACAGGTACAGGTGCCGGCGGTGTGGCTCGGCACAGGTCGCGGCGAGTTGGCGGAACTGGTCGCTCGCCTGCTCGTAGTGGCGCTGCCGCAGACCGATCTGGGCTTCCAGCAGTTGCAGGTCGGGTCCCAGTGCGGCGGCTTCCGGCAAGCTATTGAGCCGCCGCAAGGTCTCTTGGGCCTCGACGACCCGGTTACTGCGCTCGTGGATCTGCGCCAGTCGCAACAAGGTGGTGGCCGACGGCTTGTCGTCGGCCGCGGCTTGCGCTGCCGCCCGGGCCGCTGCCTCCGCTTCGCCAAGATTAAGCAACAGCAGCGCGATGGTCGCCAGCTGCTCGCTACTGGCCGCCGCCAGTTCGCCCCACTCCGACAGTGCGATCGTGGCGGCCTCGATGTGCAGTGAGTCATAGCAGCACTGCGCGTAATGCAGACGAATCTCGGGGTCCTCAGGCGCCTTCTGTACGGCGTCCGCCAGCACGCGCCGGGCGGACTCGTAGTCCCCGCGATCCTGGTGCAGCAAACCGACGTTATACAGAAAGCTGGCCGAGGCCTCACCCAGCGCCGCGGCCTCGATATAGGCAGCCAGGGCCTCGTCGTAGCGGTGGAGCCGGCGCAGGATCGTGCCGAGGTTAACCCAGTGGGCAATGTGCCGCGGCTGCAGTCGAACCAGGTCCTGGTACACCGCCAGAGCCTCGCCGTCGCGGGACTGTGTCATCAGCGCCAGGCCGCGGCGTGCCAGCGCGTCGATATGAGCCGCGTCGTTCAGCATGCTGCCAGCAGGCTTGCTAATCGCGGCAAAGAAAAGGCCGCGCAGCTGGCGCTGCGCGGCCTGTGTTCTGCACGTCGAACCGCGATCAGAACTTCTGGGAGATCGAACCGAAGAAGTAGCGACCAATGGTGTCGTAGGTCTCCACGTCCGTGTTCGCGTTGGTCACGTTGTTCTGGAACAGGATCGGCGGCTGGTTGTCGTTCAGGTTGTTCACACCCAGCTGGAAGCGGGTCTCGGTGCTGGGCAGTGTGTAACCAACCGTCGCGTCCCAATAGATCTGTGACGCAATACGAAGGTCGGGCTGAATGCCGGGTTGGCCGTCCGGATCCCTGAGAATGATAGAGTCGATCCAGCGCACGGCCACGAGGGCGGTGAAGTCACTGTAAGCCCAGCCCACGTGCCCCGATACCCGCCAGTCCGCGATATTGCCGTACTGGCGATCGTAGCTGCCGGCAACCTCGACCACCGGCGTGCCGGCGACGACCGTGCTGTCGTACTTGTCGGTGTAGGTCGCGTCCAGGCCGCCGCGGAAATCGCCGAATCCGGTGCCAGGCAGGGTGTAGGCCACGCTGAAATCGACGCCGCTGGTCTCGAGCGAACCCAGGTTGATCGTGGGCTCCTGGATCTGCAGGATCGAGCCGTCGCCGAACCGGTTGATATAACCGCAGAACTGCGGCGAGCCGGTTGCCACGCACTGCTCGGCGGACGTGTTCACGTCGACCGAGGTGATCACGTTATCAATCGTGTAGTCCCAGTAATCGATGCTCAGCGACAGGCCCCTTATAAATTCCGGCTCGTAGACAAAGCCGAAGGTTAGGGCGTCGCCTTCTTCCGGCTGGAGGTTAGCGTTGCCGATTAATAGCGCGTCAACCTGGGCATTGGCCTGCGCGAAACTACCATCCGTAGGGACATTTGCGCAGGCCGTATTCGTCGCGTTCGGGTCCAGGTTCGGATTGCCAGCCACATCCGCGGCCGTCAGGCCGACACAGGGGTCGGTAAAGGTCGCCGCGTCGGCCGTTGGTGCCCGGAAGAGGTCAAGGATGGTCGGGGCGCGGAAGATGTCCGCGTAGGAAGCCCTGATCATCAGCGAGTCAATGGGCCGCCAGTCGACCTTGAAACTGCCATTGGTGGTGTCGCCGAAATTCGAGTAGTCGGAGTAGCGGACGCCGACGGTCAGGTTCAGCGACTGCGCGAACGGCGCGTCCTTGAGTATCGGCACCAGCAGTTCGCCGTAGAACTCGGTCACGTCGTAGGAGCCGTCCGAGTCGCCGCTGCAGGCTTCCTGGGAAACCAGGCAGTCCTTGAAAAGCGGTGCGGCGGCCTGGGTGATGAAGCTCGTGTCGAAGGTGCCACTCCTGTCCGCGTACTGGAAGCCGACCGCGGCCTTCACGGCGCCCGCGGGCAGGTCGAAGACGTCCCCATCCAGAGCCAGCGCAGCGGACTGCGTCCAGCTCTTGTAGGTATCCGAATAGGAACCCGTGACCGACTTCAACGCGGCTAGCTGCTCCGCATCGGGATTACTCAGGTTGAAGATGTTCAACGGCACGCAGCCGGTGATCGGTGCGCCCGGAACGCCGCAGGTGGGCGTGCCGTCCGTGTCGAGGAAAGACGGCCCAAGGGCATTTTCGAACGACGACTTGAAGAGATAGCCAGCGAACGCGCGATTCTGGTCTATGCGGCTGTAGCCGAGGCTCGCGTCCCAGTTCCAGCCCGTGTCGAACAGGCTGCCGCGCAAGCCGGTG
>JAQBGF010000081.1:0-5551 GCA_032122615.1 Gammaproteobacteria bacterium
TTCGGCAAGGTGGGCATGCTCCGCTGGGACAGCGAATCCACTCTTGAGACCTTTCCATTGGCGACCAAGCAGGATGGTGACGACCTGATCTGGGGCATCGGGCTCGATTTCCGGGGCTCTGGCCGCTTTCACGCCCGCATCGCGGCCGACTTTGTGGATATCGATTTCGCCAGTTCCTGGTGGGTGCTTACCGCGTCCGCGTATTACGCCATTCCATTCGGGCGCTGACGCTTCTCAGGCGGTCACGCCTCAGGCCCGGCGCAGATTTCCGTTCGCGTCTTCGATAAAGGGCAGCCAGCCGATACCGCAGAACTGAACGCTGATATCCGAGGCCCTGGGGCGCACGCTGATTTCCTCCAGCGCCTCGGTCTGCGCATCAAATCCGGTGTCTAGTCCAGCCATATCGGCCTGCAGTCGGGCATCGATTTCGGTGATTTCCGCCTGCCGTTGCTCCAGTGTTTCCGTCGCCCGCTGCACGTCCCCGGACTGGCGCTTCGCGTAGCCGGCCTTGCGCATCGCCGTGGACGCACGGCCCACTGACGTCGCAGAAACAGTCTTGCGGCCGAGCAGCGCGCCGAGCACCGTGGTGGCTACGGACACGACGGCATCGATCTTCGAGCCCGTCGCCTGGTCCTTCTCGCGCGTCACGGCCTGCTCGGCGCGGCGCGCGCGCTCTTCCAGCGTTGCCAGTTTCGCGGCGTACTTCTCGCGCAGGGCGGCCGTGGCGCTGTCCCGCTCCTCACGAGCGTGCTGCTGCAGCCGGGCGCGAAACTCGCCCTCGGTTTCAGCCGCTGCCGACACCAGTTTCCGAAACGTGGCACTGCGCCAAAGAACCAGCGGATTCCCGGTGCGCAACCAGGTGCGGAATGCGGACTGTGCATTCTTGATGGCCCCCGGGTCCGCCAGGGCCGATGGCAGCGGGGCGAAGTCCACTCCGGCGACCGGTTCCTGCGCGAGTGTGGCCTGATCGAGCGTCAGTGCCTCGGCGTCGCGCCAGTCGATGGTGTCGCTGCCCGATTCCAGGCAGACCATCAGGGCGCGTTGCAGATCAACGCCGTGTTTGGCGCTGACATAGGCAACGCGCGCAGCGCCGAGCAGGCCCGGCTGATAGACCAGTCGTTCACCGGCGCCGGGGCGCGCCGTCGCGGTACCAAACTGCTCGGGAATGGAGGGCGGCAGTACGGGGCGGTTGGCACGCGGCGCTGACGCGCCTGCCGGCACAGTCGGTAGTGCCGGGGCCGAGGGTATGGTCGGCGTTGGGGTCGCGACGGCGGCAGCGGGCGTCGCCGGCCCGGCAAGCCGCCGGATGTCTTCGCGGGTCAGCGGTCCGCGCAGGTACGACATGGCCCAGCGTGTCTGTAGTAGTACCGGAGACTTCTCGTGCACGTTGTGCAGGAGAAACGTGCGTTTGCCGAGGCTCGCCAGCGTGGCATCGAGCGTGGCGGAATCGAGGCCGCCCGGCGTCGCAGACAGCAGGCCGTCACGCACGCGATTGCGGTCCTGCTCGGTCTGCAGTCGGCCGATGAACCAGGTGCCCGCGTTCGACAGCGCCTTGTAGTCGAGATCCACGGGATTTTGTGTAGCCAGTACCACGCCGACGCCAAAGGCCCGGGCCTGTTTCAGCAGAGTCAGCAGCAAGACCTTGGATGGCGGGGCGGCAACCGGCGGCAGGAAGCCGAACACCTCGTCCATATAGAGAATGGCCCGCAACGACGACGTGCCGGACTGGGTGCGCATCCAGGCCACGATCTCGTTCAGCAGCAGCGTCACGAAAAACATGCGCTCTGCGTCGCCGAGGTGGGCAATCGACATCACGCTGACGCGCGGCCGTCCGTCCGGCGTGAACAGCAGCGCGCCGGCGTCCAGCGACTCGCCTTCGGTCCATGCCGCGAAGCCGGGCGCCGCGAGCAGGTTGTTCAGGCGCATGGCGAGCGCAAAGCGGTCCTTCGACGGGTAGAAGGTTTCCAGGTCGATGACCCCGATTTTGCCGATGCCCGGGTTCTGGATTGCGCCGATGAGGCCGGCGAGGTCGAGGTTGTGCCCCTGCTGCCACTGCTTGTTGAGTACCGACGACACCAGGATGTGCTCCCGGCTGGCCAACGGGTCGGCCTCGATGCCGGCGAGAGTGAGCAGGCCCGTGACCATAGCCTGCACGTGCTCGCGGTAGAGATCGGCGTCGGCCCGCAGCGCTTCAGGCGGGGCCTCGAAAGAACTGAGTACGGACAGCCGTCGCCCGGCGCTGCTGCCCGGCGTGTAGATCGCGAAGTCCGCCGCCGCGCGCAACCGCGCCAGGCGTTCGGGTCCCTGGTCCCACTCGGCAAGCCCTTCGCGCCACTTGCGCGCTTCGCTGGCGGCAAACTCCGGCACGGTCTGTCCGGCGGCCGCGGCCGCATGCCCGTCGACCCAGGGCTCGAAATCGGCCGGGCGCAGTTCGGGAAAGGTCAGCAGCAGGTTGCCGAGGTCGCCCTTGGGGTCGATCGCGATGACGGGCACCTTGTCGATGGCGGCTTCTTCGAGCAGTGAGATGCCGAGGCCGGTCTTGCCGCTACCGGTCATGCCGATAATCACCGCGTGCGTGGTGAGGTCGGGTGAATCGTAGAGCACCAGATCGTCCTGAACCTGGCCCGTGCCGGCATCCCAACGGCGGCCGAGGTAGAAGGCGCCGAGTTTTTCGTAGTCCTGCATCGTTTGTCTCCACTAGCAGCCGCTTCAGCCTGACCGGGGCGTTTCCTCTTAAGGAGCGTCTCAGCGAGGAACGAGGAACCCCCGGGTGGCACCGCAGAACTCGATTTCGAAGCTGTCTGCCATCCTGCCGTGGTTGCGGTCTTCTGTCCCGGAAGCTTAACCTACTGCTCCCATCACCATCCAATCCCGGCAGGAGTTCAGCATGCTCAAGGAATTCAAAGCATTCGCCATGCGCGGCAGTGTCGTTGACCTCGCCGTCGGCGTGATCATCGGCGCGGCGTTCGGCAAGATCGTGGCCTCAATGACCAACGACCTGATCATGCCCGTCGTTGGTCTATTGATGGGCAAGGTCGATTTCAGCAACCTGTTCATCAACCTCGGTGAGGGGGACTTCGACACGCTGCAGGCCGCCACCGACGCGGGCGCCCCGGTGCTCAGGTACGGTGTATTCGCCAACACCGTTCTGGATTTTCTGATCCTGGCTTTCATCATTTTCCTGATGATCAGGGCGATGAACCGCATGAAGGCTGCCGAGCCGCCGCCGGCGCCCCCGGGGCCGACCCCGGACCAGAAACTGCTCACGGAGATCCGTGACGCGCTGAAAAGCCGCTGAACGCCACCGCACCAGGAGGCCACGAATTCGATCACGGCGCGGCCATCGTCAGCTCGCGTGGTGCGAGCCGCTGGTCTGCCGGGCATCCCTGGATCTACCGGACCGACGCCCGCCTGCCCAAGGGCGTCGCCAGCGGCGCCATCATTCCGGTACAGGATGAGCGTGGCCGGGTGCTCGGCCAGGCCTGCGTCTCGTTGCAGTCGAAGATCACGCTGCGACGGATCAGTACAGACGACCGGCCCGTTGACGTCGTTTTCTTTCGCGAGCGAATTGCGACGGCGGCCAGTCTCCGCCGGGCTTTGCTGCCGGGAGAAAGCACCTACCGGGCCATACACGGCGATGGCGACGGACTGCCCGGCCTGGTGGTGGACCGCTACGGGGACTACCTGAGTGTCCAGTTCCTGACGCCGGCGATGGACCAGCGGAAGGAATTGCTGGTGCCGCTGCTGGTCGAGCAATTTGCCTGCCGGGGCATCATGAACCGCTCGGACTCCAGCATTCGCGGTCTTGAGGGCCTCGCACTGGAAAAGGGCCTGCTGTGGGGTGAAGTGCCCGACCCGGTGCTCGTTCGCGAGGGCCAGCTTGAGTTCGCCGTGAGCCTGCAGCACGGCCAGAAGACCGGCAGTTTCCTCGATCAGCGCGAAAATCATCTGGTGGCCGGTCGTTATGCCCGCGGGCAGGCGCTCGACTGTTTCAGTTATATCGGCGGCTTTGCGTTGCAGATGGCACGCAAGGCCGCACGCGTCACCGCCGTGGACAGCTCGGAACCTGCTTGCGAGCAAATCCGTGCCAACGCCGTGCGGAATGGCATCAGCAATGTGGACGTCGTGAGTACGAACGTGTTTGACTTCCTGCGCGCTGAGTTCGACGCGGCGAAACGCTACGACACGGTCGTTCTCGACCCGCCGGCCTTTGCCAAGAACAAGACGGCCATTGCAGCCGGGCTGCGCGGCTACAAGGAGATCAACCTGCGGGCTATGCAGTTGCTCACACCGGGTGGCTACCTCATCAGCTCAAGTTGCAGCCACCACGTCGACGAAGCGGCGTTCGAGACGATGTTGCAGGCGGCGGCGGCCGATGCGAAGCGTGAGGTACAGATCATCGAGAAACGCGGCGCCGGCCGTGATCACCCCGTGCTGCTGGCGTTGCGCGAGACGCGCTACCTGAAGTGCTACGTCCTGCGAATCGTGTAGTCGCCGGATAAGAAAAAAGGAAAAAAAGGTACCGAAAAGGAAAAAAAGGTACCGGACCTTAGTTATTTAGTTGTTTAGTTGTTGGTTGGTAGCTCGTTGGAGGTCAGGGTTCCACGATGCGATGGGCAGGCGGGCGACGAAGTTCCAATGTCGAAGACCGGCGAGGCATGGCCCGCCGGCCGACGTTCGTCGGCGGTGGTCTCGGGACCATTGCCCTGGTCCTGCTTGCCCTTTACTTCGGCGTCGACCCGACGTTCCTGCTGCAAAATATACCGACGGATTCGGAGCAACCGGCGGCGCCCGCGCCCGCCGCCGGGGAACCGGACCCGGCCGCGGATTTCATCTCTGTGGTACTCGCCGATACCGAGGATGCCTGGACGGAAGTATTTGCCGAAAGAGGTCAGCGGTATGAGGCACCCGCCCTGGTGCTCTTCAGCGGTTACGTGACGTCGGCCTGCGGGAACGCGCAGGCGGCGATGGGTCCCTTTTATTGCCCCGCCGACCGCAAGGCGTACATCGATCTGCGCTTCTACCAGGATCTCCGCGATCGCTTCAACGCCCCGGGCGACTTTGCCCAGGCCTATGTGATCGCCCACGAGATCGGTCACCACGTGCAGAAGCTGCTGGGACTGTCGGCCAAAGTGCAGCAGGCCAGGCAGCGGGCCAGCGAGATCGAGGGCAACGCCCTGTCTGTGCGCCTGGAGCTGCAGGCTGACTGCCTCGCGGGGATCTGGGCGCACCGCGCCAACCGCACGCGGCAGATCCTGGAAGACGGTGATATCGACGAGGCGCTTACCGCCGCGAGTGCTATCGGTGATGACCGCCTTCAGCAGCAATCCCGCGGCTACGTGACACCCGATTCCTTCACGCACGGCAGCGCGGAGCAGCGCGTCCGGTGGTTCAGGCGGGGTCTCGACAGCGGCCAGCTCGATAGCTGCGATACCTTCGGCGCCAACACGCTCTGACGGCGCTTCGTCGTGATCGGTAAACGCTCTCCGTAGTACGCGGTCGGTGGCGGGACAGGTCCTGGCCGCCTGTCGGGAAGACCCGCTGAGGGCTG
>JAQBGF010000082.1:0-32957 GCA_032122615.1 Gammaproteobacteria bacterium
GGCGCCCCTCCCGGCCCCCGGCCCCCCCCCCCCCCCCCCCCCCCCCCCCCCCCCCCCCCGCCCACTGCGCAGGAGTGCGTTTCGCGACCCGCATTCGCTCTGCAGCAA
Organism: Gammaproteobacteria bacterium; assembly: GCA_032122615.1. Taxonomy (GTDB): domain Bacteria; phylum Pseudomonadota; class Gammaproteobacteria; order Steroidobacterales; genus SHZI01. The sequence goes on from JAQBGF010000082.1 coordinate 109, forward strand.
CGGTCACACGCGGTCTACGTAGTGCAAACAGTCGCGGCTGAAGCCGCTCCTACGAGACGGCCGAGAGCGTCGTGCCGGACTCACCGAGCCGGTGCGGCCGGTCGATGAAATACCCCTGGATGAAGTCCACACCGATGGACCGCAGAGACTCGAAGTCTGCCTGAGTCTCGACCTGTTCTGCGATCACCCGAAAACCGATGATCCGCGACACGCCTGTGATCGCACTCACCATCTGATAGTTGAGGGTTTCGGGGCGCAATTCACGAGTGTAGCTGCCGTCGATCTTCAGGTAATCGATGGACAGGTCCCGCAGGGTCGTGAACGAACCCAGGCCACTGCCAAAGTCATCGAGACCAAACTGGCAGCCCATGCCATGCAGTACGGCCACGAACCGTCGCGCCTGGTCGAAACGCTCCATGACGGCCGACTCGCTTACCTCGAAGCAGACCCGGTAGGGCGGCACATGGCTGTGATCCAGGCAGTCCACGACGAAATCGAGGAAACCGTCCTCGGCGATCGACTGCGCCGACAGGTTGATACTGCAACTTCGCTCGTCGGGCAGGCGAATCGCACCGTGTGAAATCGCGGAGAGCGTAGCCTGCACGACCCACCGGTCAATACTGGACATCAGCTGGTAGCGCTCGGCGGCAGGAATGAACTGGCGAGGCTGCACCAGCTTGCCGTCTTCGTCCCGCATCCGCAGCAGCACTTCGAGTGCCGGGCCGCGCGTGACGCGGCCCGCCGTCGAAATGATCGGCTGCGCGTGGATCTCGAAGCGGTCCTCCCGAAGCGCAACCTGCAACTGGCGCAGCCAGTGAATGTCGCCCCGCTGTCGCGCCGACACTTCGTCGCGCGCGGAGTAGACGTGGACCTGCCCGCGACCCTGTTGCTTGGCCACGTAGCAGGCCGAGTCGGCCGCGCTCATGAGATCTTTGAGATTACCCGTCTCGCGGGCAACCTCAACGAGCCCGATACTGATGCCAACGGTGAAGATCCGGTCCTGCCAGACAAATCGGTAGTCACGGACGGCGTTGCACACGTCGTCGGCAATCTGGCGGGCCTTGTCGAGCGGGCAGCGGACCAGAAGCATTCCGAACTCGTCGCCACCAAGGCGGGCGACGACGTCGGAATCGCGGACCTTGTCGCGAATGAGCTTGGAAATCTCCCGGAGCATGTTGTCGCCAGCGAGATGGCCGCAGGTATCGTTCACGGCCTTGAAACGGTCGAGGTCCATGTAGCACAGGACCGAGTTCACCGAATCGCCGTGGCCGCTTTCGAGTGCATCGGTCAGCCGTCGCTCGAACTCGGTACGATTGATCAGCCCCGTCAGCGAGTCGTGAGCGGCCTGATAGGAGATGCGACGTGTCATCCCGCGGAGTTCGGTAACGTCGCGCATGATCACTACGGCGCCTGCCACCGTGTCGCCAGCGCCAATAATGGGAGATGCGGTCAACTCCACCGACAACTCAAGACTACCCTCCGTCGAAATCATCAGGGCCCGCCGGCCCAGCCAGACCTGCCGCCGCTCGGCGAGACAGCGCGCGACTGGATCGCCCAGATCCTTGCGATCGTTCTCGTCGACCAGCGTCATGAGGTCAGCCATGCGCTTGCCGATGGTGACCTCGCGAGTGATACCAATCAGCTTCTCGGCCGCACCGTTCAGGTAGTCGATCACGCCCTGGGTATCTGTGGTGATCACGCCCTCGCCGATGGATTCCAATGTGATCTGGGCCTGCTGCTTGCCCCGGCCCAGGTTCGCTTCGATGCTCTTCCGATGGCTAACATCCCGGGCTATCGACAAGATGGCCTTCTGCCCCCGGTAATCGATCATGGATCCGGCGGCCTCAACCCACAGACCGCCCTCTTCGCCGGAAATCAGCTGGAGCTCGAAGCGATCGGGGACGGGCTCGCCGGCGAGGCGACCGGCAATGTTCTTGCGGGTCATGGCCCGGTAGGCCGGCCGGACGAGATCCGTTACCGGACGGCCCGTCAGCTGTTCCGGCGTGAGGCCCAGCAGGGCGCCGGCGGCCGTGTTGGAGAAGATGACGCGATCCCGGTGCACGAGAACAACTTCGGGCATCGTGTTGGCCAGATCCTGGAACAGCGCCTCACGCTGGCGCATCTGGCGGTCCTTGGTGTTAAGGGCATCAAAGAGCCTATTGACATTTTCGCCCAGCTGACCAAGCTCGGGCACATTGCCGTCCGGCAGGGAGACGCGCTTGCCGAAGGCAGCCGCCTCTGCTGCCTCGACGATTTCGCGATTCAGCGTTGCCACACCTCGGGCGTAGGAATCGCGGGTACGCCACAGGAAGAGCCCCGCACCAATGAGCCCAATGCAGATCACTGCTAGCGCCAGGATCAACCACGTCTCGGTCATTTAATATTGTGCTTGGAGAAGTCAGCCGGGCACTGCTTCTCTCTGGTTTTTGCGCTGGATTCTGGCGCGGGCCGGCCTCGCGGGCGCTTTGGAAGCATAGCCGATGGCCATTCGCGGGACGCCGGCGTTCACCATAATCCGCGGCGCGTCACTTTGGGCCATAATCTTGCCTGTGACGGTCAACCTGCTTACCCTGAGCGGCCCCCAATGAGCATCAAAGTCGAAGACGCGCGCACCCAGATGGTGAACCAACAGGTGCGGGCCTGGGATGTGCTTGACCCGTCGGTGCTGGCCGTCTTGTCAGCGGTTCCGCGCGAACAGTTCGTGCCACCGCGCTACCGCAACCTCGCATTTGCCGACACGGCCATTCCGCTGCCTGGCAACCAGGTGATGCTCACTCCTCAGGTCGAGGGCCGCCTGCTGCAGGCCCTGGCCATTCGCGGCACCGACCGGGTGCTGGAGGTGGGCACAGGCTGCGGCTTTTTGACCGCCTGTCTTGCCCGACTGTGTGCGAAAGTGACCAGCCTTGAGATTGCGCCCGAGCTTGCCGATGATGCCCGCCGGAATCTGCGAACCGTATCTACGTGGAATGCCGAAGTTCTTACCGCGGATGCGTTCAGCTACCGTCCGGATGCGCCGTGGGACGTGATTGCCGTAACCGGCTCAGTACCGGCTCCGGACGAACGCTTTCAACACTGGCTGGCGGACGGTGGACGCCTGTTTGTCGTGACGGGCGAGGAACCGCTGATGCGCGCGCAGCTGGTAACCCGCAAGGCTCCAGACCGGTGGACCACCACGACGCTATTCGAGACCTCGCTGCCGGCACTGTTGAACGCACCAATGCCGGTCAAGTTCAGATTTTGATCATTCTCGGAAGGGATGTCATGAGAAATGCACTAACTCTGCTACCCGTAGCAGCACTTCTGGTCACTGGCGTGGCATCGGGTGACAGCCTGTTGCAGATCTACGAGAAGGCGGTGCGCAGTGATCCGCTGGTTCGTGAGGCCGAGGCCAGCATGCTGGCAACCCAGGAAGGGAAACCGATCGCGCGGGGCAGCCTGCTGCCACAGGTGAGTGGCCGGTACAACTTCAACAAAACCGGCGCCGACGGCGAAACGGTAACCTCGCTTGGCAATTCGCCGCCTGTGCCGCGCATCATTGATACCCGGGATTCCGACGCCAAATTCTGGGCCCTTGAGCTGCGTCAGTCGGTGTTCCGCTGGGACCAGTGGGTCAAGCTGTCCCAGGCGGGGAAGCAAACGGCCCAGGCAGAGGTGGACTACGAAGCTGCCCAGCAGGATCTTGTGATCCGTGTCGCGGAAGCCTACTTCAATGTGCTTGCGGCCGAAGATACGCTCGCCTCGGAACAGGCCGCAAAAGACGCGATCGGGCGCCAGCTGGAACAGGCCCAGAAGCGCTTCGAAGTCGGCCTGATTGCGATCACCGACGTCCAGGAGGCTCAGGCCGGTTACGACCAGGCACTCGCCGCCGAGATCCTCGCGAAGCGCGTGCTGGCCAATCAGCAGGAACTGCTCCGGGCGATTATCGACGAATCGCCGCCGCGTCTCGCCAAACCGGCGGACGCCCTGCCCCTTCAGATGCCCGACCCGGCGGATGAGAACCAGTGGGTGGATCTGGCCATGCAGCAGAATCGCAGCCTGATTTCCAGCCAGATTGGGACGGAAATCGCCAAGGACGACGTGAGCATCGCCCGGACCGGTCACTACCCGACGGTCGACTTTGTCGCCACGCGCAACAATACGGACAACACGGGCTTCTCCCGATCTCCCTGCACCACCACGCCCATTGATAACTGTGGCCCACTTGACCCGGGAACAAAATTGCGCAGCAACACCGGCACCGATCTCGAGAACGACTCGTTGTCCTTGCAATTCGCCATGCCGTTTTTTAGCGGTGGCACCACCTCAGCGCGGACCCAGCAGGCCGTCTATCTCCACCGCGCCAGCCGCGAACGGTTGGAGCGCACGGCCCGCGAGACCGAGCGCCAGACCCGGGACGCGTACCTCGGGGTGATTTCGGACATCTCGCGCGTCCAGGCGTTGAAGCAGGCCCTCGAGTCGTCCAAAACTGCGCTGAAGGCCACCGAAGCCGGCTACGACGTGGGGACTCGCACCACGGTGGACGTGCTCGACGCGCGACGGAGCGTATTCACGGCCGAAACCGTCTATCTCCGCAGCCGGTACGACTACCTGATCAACGGCCTGCGCCTGAAACAGGCCGCCGGCACGCTGACGACGGACGACATCGCGCAGATCGATGCCTTGCTGACGACAGCCGCCGCGACACCGGCGCCAGCTACGAACTAGTCACCCGCCCGCCGTCAGTCGATCAGCGGATCGATCAGCGCCATAAGCCGGGCGAGAGCGCCGCGATTTGCTGCGATGGCCTGGCTGCCGGCCAAGCCCCGCTTGTGTCGCTCTGGCTGATCGCCGAGCAGCCAGCTCACTTCGGCGGCGAGTCCGGCCCAGTCCGGCACCATCAGGGCGGCGCCGCAGTCGAACAGCAGCGCGGCAATATCCGCCGCATTCTCGTTGTGGGGACCTGTGACCACCGGCACGCCCAGCGCGACCGGTTCCAGAAGATTGTGCCCGCCGATGCGCACCAGGCTTCCGCCGACGAACGCCACGTCCGCCGCCGCGTAGAAGGTGGTGAGCTCGCCCATGGAGTCGCCGAGCAGCACGCGCGTCGCGGGACCGGCCAACGCCCGGCTGCTGCGCGTCACATAGCTGATCCCGCGGCTGTCGAGCAACGCCGCCACCTGGGCGAAGCGCTCCGGGTGTCGCGGCACGAGCACCAGCAGTGCGCCCGGGTGGTGCTCCAGAACCCTGTCGTGCGCCTCCAGCACGGCGATCTCCTCGCCATCGTGCGTGCTCGCGGCCACCCACACCGGCCGGTCCTGGGCCTGTTCGTCCCGCAGCTCGCGTCCGCGGGCGGCAATCTCCTCCGGCAGCTCGAAATCAAACTTGATGTTGCCGGTCGCCTTGGTACGGGCCGGATTGGCGCCCAGAGAACAGAAGCGATCGGCATCCACTGCCGTCTGGGCGGCGATTACGATCCCGTTGGCGAGCGTATTCCGGAACAGCGGGATCAGCCAGCGGTAGTAGCGAACCGAGCGCAGTGATACCCGCGCGCTGGCCAGTACCAGCGGCACCTGCCGCTGCCCGCACTCGTGGTACAGGTTTGGCCAGAGTTCCGTCTCCATAATGATCGCCAGCGACGGACGCGCCCAGTCGAAAAAGCGGTGCACGGCGCCCGCCAGGTCGTAGGGCACGTAGCTGTGAATCACCGCATCGCCGAACAGGGCCTTGACGCGCTCGGAACCTGTCGGCGTCATCGTGGTAAGCACCAGCGGTACGCCGGGGTGGCGATTCAGCAAAGTACGGACGAGGGGCGCCGCCGCCTGCACCTCCCCGATCGACACCGCGTGAACCCAGATGGTCGGGCGGGTCTGGCGCGGCATGCCGAAGCCAAAACGTTCGCTGATGCGTCGCCGGTAACCGGGTACGCGCAAGCCGCGCCAGGCAAGGTGGAGTAGCAGGAACGGAACGGCAAGGTAGGTCAGGAAGACGTAGACCAGCCGCAGCCCGGATTCGGACCCGGTCGGCGTCGGCTGACCGGAGTCGATCGTGTTACGGGGCACGGCGGCCTTACTTCGGAGCGAGTCGCTGCACGGCCTCGACGATAGCGGTCGTGGAGCGGCCCTCCCGGAAACTTAAGACTTCCACCGTGCCGCCGTTGGCCAGCACGGCCCGGGCCCCGGCAATGTTCTCCGGCCGGTAATCGCCGCCCTTCACCAGTACATCGGGCAGCACTTCGTTGACCAGCGCTTCCGGCGTGTCCTCGCCGAAGGGCACCACCCAGTCGACGGACGCCAGCCCGGCAAGCACCGCCATCCGGTCAGCGAGAGGATTGATGGGGCGGCCCGTGCCCTTCAGCCTGGCGACCGACGTGTCGTCATTCACAGCCACGAGCAGCCGGTCGCCACGCTGCTTCGCCTCCTCGAGATAGGCTACATGTCCGGCGTGCAGAATGTCGAAGCAGCCGTTCGTCATGACGATGCGCTCGCCACGACCTCGAGCTTCGGCAGCCACCTGCCGCGCTTCCGGCCGGCGAAGAAGGCTGCGCCCGCCCTGGCCGTGCTCGTGCAGCGCCAGCCGGAGCTCGGACGGGGTGACGCTGGCCACACCAATCCGGCCAACCACGAGACCGGCGGCCAGGTTGGCAAAGGCCGCAGCGTCATGGAGAGTCAGACCCGCACCCAGGCCCGCTGCCAGCGTCGCAATAACCGTGTCGCCAGCGCCCGTGACATCGAACACCTGGCGCGCGCGCGCCGGGAGAAACACGGGCTCACCCTCGGCGGCGACGAGCGCCATGCCCCGTTCACCGAGCGTGACCACCAGGGCCCGGATGTCGAGGGCTTCCCGCAGCGCCTGACCCCGCTCGGCGATCTCCGCCTCGTTGTGCACCGGGCCGACGACGGCCTCGAATTCGGCCAGATTCGGCGTCAGCACCGTCGCGCCGCGGTAGCGCGTGAATTCAGTGCCCTTGGGGTCCACCAGCACAGGCACCCCCCGCTTATTGCAGATGCCGATCAGCACGCTGACCTGGGAAAGGCTGCCCTTGCCGTAATCCGACAGGATGCAGATCGACGCAGGTGGCAGGAGCCGCTCCACGGCGCCGCTCAACGGCATGGCGTCTTCGGGTGTGAAGAAGTCTTCAGTGTCCAGCCGTATGAGTTGCTGATTGCGGGATAGGACGCGCAGCTTGGTGATCGTTGGCCGGCGTGCAGACTCCACGAAATCCACGGCAATTCCCTGGTTCCGCATCAAGGTCGCCAGCGTCTTCGCATTACCGTCCCGCCCGACGATCCCGGTCAGCGAGGTCCGCGCGCCGAGGCTGGCGAGATTGGCTGCCACGTTGGCCGCCCCGCCGGCGCGCGCCTCCGACCCGGTGACGCGAACGACCGGCACGGGAGCCTCGGGGGAAATCCGGGTGGTCGGGCCAAACCAGTACTCGTCCAGCATAACGTCGCCGGCTACAAGTACCCCGACGCGACTGAAATCAGGAACGCTCAGGGTCATCTCAAGCTGTCATTTCTGGCGGTCAGGTCAGCCGCATTTGGCCTAGCCGCACTTGGAATCGCCGCAGGCCAGGCAGGTCATGCAACCGTCCATGCAAACCACTGCCGTGGCGCTGCAGGCGCCACAGAGCTGGGCCCCGGCAGGATATTCGCTGTGGGCGAAGGCATCCTGCTGGCGCTGCTGATCCTCGTACTCCCGGCGTTTTTGCTCGACAAGTTTCCGCTTGTTCTCATCAAGGGCATCCGCCGGCAGTACGCCGATGAACCGGAGATGCTTTTCCACGATATGACCAAGTTCAGCGATGATCGAGGGCATGAACTTGCCCCCGGGCTGCCAGTAGCCGCCGCGGGGATCAAACACGGCCTTGAGCTCATCGACCACGAAGGCCACATCGCCGCCCTTGCGAAACACGGCCGACATCAACCGCGTCAGGGCCACAATCCACTGGTAGTGGTCCAGGTTCTTCGAGTTGATGAATATCTCGAAGGGCCGGCGTTGCTCATACTCCGTTCCCGGATTCAGGATGACGTCGTTAATGGTGACGTACATCGCGTGATCGGAAATCGGCGTTTTAACCTTATAGGTAGAGCCCTGCAGCATCTCCGGCCGCTCGAGCTTCTCGTGCATCCGGACCACATTGCCTTCGCTCGGCAGGCGCTTGGCTGCCGAACCGTCGGGCTTCTGCCCTCCCTTCTGGCCACCCTTCTGGCCGGCCCCCGTGTCGTCGGGAGACTCGACCCGGTAGCCGACGATTTTTTTGTCTATCTTGATATTGGGCATGGCTATTTCCTGGATTCAGAACTTGCCGTAGTAGCCTTCCTTGAGCGCGTCGAAAAGATTGGCTGCGGTGTGCATTTCACCGTCGTACTCAATCTCTTCGTCGCCACGCAGGGTGACTTCGGTACCGTCGTCGAGCACGAAAGTGTACCTGGTGCTCTGCAGATCCTTTTCCTTCACGAGTACACCCTGGAACGCCTCGGGATTGAAACGGAAGGTGGTGCAGCCCTTCAACCCGCTTTCGAAGGCGTACATGTAGATGTCCTTGAACTCCTCATAGTTGAAGTCCGTCGGCACATTGGCAGTCTTGGAGATTGAGGAATCGACCCAGCGCTGGGCGGCGGCCTGGATGTCGACGTGCTCCTTCGGCTTGATGTCCTCGGCAGTCACGAAGTATTCCGGCAATTTTTCCTCAGGCTTGATGCCGCCGGGAATGGCCGCGGAGTTCACCAGCTGGCGGTACGCGAGAAGCTCGAATGAGAGTACCTCGACCTTCTCCTTGGACTTTTTGCCCTCCCGAATCACATTGCGGAAGTAGTGATGGGCAAAGCTCGGCTCAATACCATTACTGGCATTGTTGGCCAGAGACAGGGAAATCGTGCCGGTCGGGGCAATGGAACTGTGGTGTGTGAAGCGCGCGCCCACCCGCTCCAGGTCTTTGACGAGTTCAGGCGCAACCTCGGCCACCCGTTGCATGTAGCGGCTGTAGCGAGCATGCAGGATGCGCCCCTGAATCCGGTCGCCAACTTTCCAGCCGTCCGCAGCCATCTCGGGCCGCTTGCGCAGCATGTCACCCGTCACTGCGAATTCTTCCAGCAGAATCGGCGCCGGACCCTTCTCCCGCGCCAGATCAAGTGCCATCTCCCAGCCCGCCAGCGCCATTTCGCGAGAAACGTCATCAGTGAACTTGACCGACTCCCTGGAGCCATAGCGCATGCGGAGCATGGTGAGGGTGGAGCCCAGACCGAGAAAACCCATCCCGTGCCGACGCTTGCGAACGATCTCCTCCCGCTGTCGCTGCAGCGGCAGGCCGTTGACCTCAACGACGTTGTCCAGCATCCGGGTAAAGACTTTCACGACCCGGTGAAACTCGTCCCAGTCGAAACGGGCAGTATCGCTGAACGGCTCCTGCACGAATTTGGTCAGGTTGATTGAACCCAGCAAGCAGGACCCGTAGGGCGGGAGCGGCTGCTCACCGCAGGGGTTGGTGGCCCGGATGTTTTCGTCGAACCAGTTGTTGTTCATTTCGTTGACCCGGTCGACGAGCACGAATCCCGGCTCGGCGAAATCGTAGGTCGATGCCATGATCATGTCCCACAGGCGCCGGGCCGGCAGCTTCTTGTAGACGCGGCAGGCAACCTGGCCCTTGTCGTTGGTGATATAGCCGGTAGTTGCCGGCCACTCACGCCACAGGACCTGGTCCGGATCGGCGAGATCGAGTCCGTACTGCTCGACCTGGCGCTCGTCCATGGGAAAGGCCAGCACCCAGTCACGGTTGAACTTGACGGCCTGCATGAAGCCGTCCGTGACCAGCAGGGAAAGATTGAACTGGCGAAGCCGGCCGTCCTCCCGCTTGGCACGGATGAAGTCAAGGACGTCGGGATGACCGACATCGAAGGTGCCCATCTGGGCGCCGCGACGTCCGCCGGCAGACGACACGGTGAAACACATCTTGTCGTAGATATCCATGAAGGACATCGGGCCGGACGTGTGCGCCCCGGCTCCGGATACGTAGGCGCCCTTCGGTCGCAAGGTCGAGAATTCATAACCGATGCCGCAACCGGCCTTCAGCGTCAGGCCAGCCTCGTGCACCTTGGTGAGGATGTCCTGCATGGAGTCGCCGATCGTGCCGGACACCGTGCAATTGATCGTCGATGTAGCCGGCTTGTGCTCGCGGGCGCCGGCATTGGACATGATGCGGCCGGCCGGAATGGCGCCCCGGCGAAGCGCCCAGAGGAACTGCTCGAACCAGCGCTCCCGGTCGCCCTCGGATTCCACATCGGCCAGTGCCCGGGCAACACGCTGGTAGGTATCGTCCATGGTCTCGTCGAGCACTTCGCCCGTCTTGGCTTTCAGACGGTACTTCTTGTCCCAGATGTCGATGGACGCTTCCTGAAAGCCGATAGTTACTCCCCGGTTGCTATCCAATTGCACTGCCGATTTCATGTTGGACTCTGCCCCCTGCGCCATTCCCTGGTACCGGCAGTCGTGGCCGGTGTTACTACTGCCCGGCGTTTCCACCCGGAAACGGCCGTCGTGCCCACAATTCGCCCCTTGCGAGGCATGCCCACCCTGAGTTACAGGCCCGCAATTTCGACGAAAACGCCAGCACAAGATGTTGTGCCGGCGTCAGTCGTACATTAGGCATGCTGTCGAGAGGTGTCAAGAATTTTATCCGCCCGCAGCTCTCCATCTTTATCTTTATAAATCATATATTTGCTTAAAACATAGCCAGCTGCGTCAAAGCGATTTTCCGGACCGCGCCTGGTCCCGTCGGCTACATCTTGCACCACAAGATATTGGGGTTCCTTACCCCCAGCTACTGCACCGCTTTTCCACAACTTTTCCCCCGTGCTGCCGGCCTCCCCTGCCACGGCCGGGCGCCTTGAAAACCGCTATGATTCGCGGCTCTAGCCCCACTGTTCCGGAAGGTTTTGCGCATGACAGGAGTCACCGCTCGGGCAGCCATTGCCCTCATCCTGGTTGCCACGACACTTGGCGGCCTGGCCGAGGCCCAGCTGCCCGCCCGGGTCGGAGGACAGGAAGTTCCCACCCTCGCACCGCTCGTCAAACAGGTCGAACCCGCGGTCGTCAGCATCGCGACCAAGGGCACGATGAGCGCGCCGGCGAACCCGTTGATGGAGGACCCTTTCTTCCGCCGTTTCTTCGGCTTCCCCGATCAGCAGCAGCAACGTCGCCGCCGGCAGGTGCAAAGCGCTGGCTCTGGCGTGATTGTGGATGCCGCCAAGGGCTACATCCTCACCAACCATCATGTGGTCGAGAATGCGGAGGAAATCGAGGTCGTTCTGAGCGACAACCGCAACCTGAAGGCCAAGGTGGTTGGCTCTGACCCCGGCACCGATATCGCCGTATTGCAGGTGGACAACGCCAAGAGCCTCGTCCAGATAAAGCTCGGCAATTCTGACCAGGTGGAGGTCGGCGACTTCGTCCTGGCCATCGGCAATCCCTTCGGGCTCCAGCACACCGTCACGTCCGGCATCGTCAGTGCGCTTGGCCGCAGCGGCATCAACCCGGATGGCTACGAGGACTTTATCCAGACCGACGCCTCGATCAATCCCGGAAATTCCGGCGGCGCCCTGGTGAACCTGAAGGGCGAGCTGATCGGCATCAATTCGGCAATCTTCAGCAACAGCGGCGGCAATATCGGTATCGGCTTTGCAATCCCCGTCAATATTGCGAAATCAATCATGCGCCAGATCCTGCAGTTCGGCGAAGTAAAGCGCGGGCTGCTTGGCGTAAGCATCTCGGACTTCAACGCGGACAGCGCCAAGGCCTACGGCGTCGAAGGAACCGTCGAGGGTGCGCTGGTACAGGAAGTTGTTGACGGCTCCGCAGCCGAGAAGGCCGGCATCGAGGTCGGCGACGTGATCGTCTCGGTAGACGGTCAGCGAATAAAGAGCGCGTCCAATCTGCGTAATACCGTCGGACTCAAGCGCAGCGGCGACAGCGTGCGAGTTGAGGTCATTCGCGAGGGCAAACGGCGGAAGTTCACGGCATTGCTCAGTGAACTCAGCATCGCGGCAAAAATCAGCGGCGAGGCGATCCATCCCGGCCTTGCCGGTGCCGAACTGGGCAATCACGAGGGGAAAGCTGACCAGTTCGCCGGCCCGGGCGTCCTGATCGAGTCCGTGGAACCGGAGAGCCCGGCGGCCCTGGCAGGCCTCCTGGCCAAAGACATCATCGTGTCCGTGAACCGGATCCGGGTGCGGAGTGTGCAGGAACTGCAGCAGGCTGCCGGTCAACAGACGCTGCTCATGATCAGCATCCGCCGCGGCAACCGGAACCTTCTGTTGCAGATTCGTTGAGGGCCTGCATGGCTGCATCACGCTCGGCGCGCGAAAGCCCGCCGAGCTCAACGACGCTGCTGTAGAAACGCTCGAGACTCCCGTCTTCACGGGCCAGAAGTGCCCGGAAGGCAGGGACGTAGTCCTCGTAGGAAGACAGCGCTGCGAGGCGGGCATTGTTCGGTTCCGAAGCCAGCCAGCCGTCGAACCACGGCGCTTCGACCCACCCCGCGCGCAGCCCGTTGTAGCGCGCCTGCGCGCGCGCAAATGCCGTGACCCGTTGCTGTCGGCGCTCAGCCGTCGGGATGTCCGCGGCGTACGCGCTTGCCAACACATCCCGAAGCTCAGCAACGATAGCGAGGACCGCCGCGCGGCGGGACTGCCGAAGGTCAAAATCCCGCAGACCCGGCGCGTCGTTGCGGAATGTGAGCCAACGTCGCGTGCCCTCCTCCTCAATGAACGTCGAAAAGCCCTCGTTGAACAGCGTGTCTCCCGCCACGTAGACCCGTTGATGGGCCAGTTCGTGGAACAACAGCCCGACCAGTTCAGCATCCGTGTTGCCCAGCATGGTGTTGAGCACGGGATCAGCAAACCAGCCCAGCGTCGAGTACGCGGCAACGCCCCCGACGAACACGTCGTCGCCGCGCGCAGCGAGTCTGGCCGCGAAATCCCGCGCTTTCCGTTCTTTGAACCACCCACGGTAGGTGGCGCAACCCGCCACGGGGTAGCACCACTCGCGAGGCTCGAGAGAGAACTCCGGCGCGGCGAATACATTCCAGACCACCGAAGTCCGGCCGATATCTGCGTAATGGCGATAGCTCTTCGTGGCGGGCAATCCGAGTTCCAGGCGCGCGAACAGCAGCGCCGCATCGACCACCAGCAATTGCCGCCGCACCGACCCCGGAGTTGCCGGATCGGCCAGCACCTGCTCCAGCGGTTCACGGGCTCGCAACAGCGCCGCCTGGCCCGCCGCGGCTTGCAGGTAGTACCCCGTGCCGCACGCAGCCAGCGCGGCGACGAGTGCCAGCACGGCGGCGAGTCGCAATCGCGACATGACGTTCAACAGTGGGGCTGACCCGGGCACGGCCTGCCGAGGATAGCGGCTACAATTCCGGGATGCAGATCTACCTGGTGGGCGGTGCCGTGCGCGACCAGCTGCTCGGCTTGCCGGTAAAGGAGCGGGACTGGGTGGTGGTCGGCGCCACGCCCGACGAACTGGAGGCCCTGGGTTATCGGCGTGTGGGCCGCGATTTTCCGGTCTATCTGCATCCGGACACCAGCGAGGAGTACGCCCTGGCGCGAACGGAGCGCAAAACGGCTCCTGGCTACCGGGGCTTTGAAGTCCAGGCCGATCCGTCGGTAACGCTGGAAGAAGACCTGCAGCGGCGCGACCTGACCATCAATGCCATCGCACAAACGGCCGGTGGCGAACTGCTGGACCCGGTGGGCGGCCAGGCGCATCTGCAAGCGCGCCTCCTGCACCACGTCTCGGACGCCTTTCGCGAGGATCCGGTCCGCGTCCTGCGCGTGGCCCGCTTCGCCGCACGCTTTAACCCACTCGGCTTTCAGGTAGCGCCCGCCACTCTGGCTCTGATGCGCTCCATGGTCCAGGCAGGCGAGGTAGCCTCGCTGGTACCTGAGCGCGTCTGGCAGGAAACGGCATCAGCACTCGCTGAGCCGCGGCCGGACGTCTACCTTCAGGTGCTGCGCGACTGCGGGGCGCTGGCCGTGATTTTCCCCGAGGTCGACGCCCTGTTCGGCGTACCGCAGCCGGCGAAGTGGCACCCGGAGATCGACACCGGCGTCCATGTGCTGCTGGCCCTCGAGGAAGCCGCACGTCGTTCATTCAGTACCGAAGTGCGATTTGCGGTCCTGATGCACGATCTCGGCAAGGGCACGACCCCGAAGGCGGAGCTGCCGCGACACACGGGGCACGAGCAACGCGGCGTCGAACTGGTAATCGATTTGTGTCAGCGCCTGGCAGTACCCAACCGTTTTCGGGATCTCGCCGTCGCTGTGGCGCGCAATCACGGCCTGTGTCACCGCGCCCTGGAGCTGCGGCCGGCAACACTGCTCACCCTGCTGGAGAGTCTCGACGCCTTCCGGCGCGGACATCGCGTCACGGAATTTCTCGACGCCTGCGAAGCAGATGCGCGCGGGCGGACCGGCCTCGCGGACCAGCCGTATCCGCAGCGGGATCTGTTGCTCGCTGCCTGGCAGGCAGCGCTCGCCGTCGACACCAGCGCGGTCGTCGGCCCGGGCGGCACCGGCGAAGGCCTTCGCGGCGAAGCGATCGGAGAAGCCATCCGCCAGGCCCGGCTCGTGGCGGTTAGCGCGGCGCGCAAACAGTTCGGCGTCAGCTAAAGGTCAGGAGCAGCGCCGTGGCCAGCAGCAGGCGGTAAATGGCAAAGGGCGCCATGCCGATGCGGCCCACGACCCGCAGCATCACCGCAATACAGAAGTACGCCGTCAGCGCCGCGACCAGCACGCCAACGCCCAGCAAATCCCAGGCCACTGGCGCGGTCGTGGTCGCCAGGTGATAGCCCTCAAGCAGCGACGCCAGCAGGATGACCGGAATCGACATCAGGAAAGAGAAGCGCGTCGCCGCCTCTCGCGAGAGACCCAGAAACAGACTCGCGGTAATCGTGATTCCGGAGCGGGAGGTTCCGGGAATCAGCGCCAGCGCCTGCGCACAGCCCACCACCAGGGCCTTGCCCAGCGTGAGTTCCCGCTCATCGCTGACAACACCACGACGACTGTCCGCCACCCAGAGCAGCACACCGTAGAACGCCGTGGTGCCGGCAATGAGCAACGGCCAGCGCAGCTGCGCCTCAACGAAATCCTTGAACAGCAAGCCGGCGATGCCTGCAGGGACGGTGGCCAATGCGACGGCCCAGCCCAGCCTCGCGTCCGCCACACTGTGTGGCCGACCGAAAACCTGGAGCAACATCGCGTGCGGCACAGCCAACATTTCGCGACGAAAGTAGACCATCACGGCGAGCAGCGTCCCGAAGTGCAGAGCCACGTCGAAAGCCAGTCCCTGATCGGCCCAGCCCATGAAGCGCGGCACGAGGATCAGGTGCGCCGAACTGGAGATCGGCCAGAATTCGGTGAGTCCCTGAACGATCGCAAGCACGATGGCCGAGAACATATCCACGCCGTTACATCCGGGGAGAAAGCCGCGGCCACGTTACCGGAAACCTGGCGCCAACTACAGGCCGAAGTCGTCACTTCAGCACCGGCGCGGCCCTGATGAACGGTCGCTAGAGGCGCTCTCTCAGGTCACGCACCGTGAGCGGAAACCCGGGCGCAAAATCCCGGGTCAGCGCGAGTACCTTGAAGTGTTCGCCCATCTCACCCGGCAGCAGCAGGCGCTGGATCTGCTGCACTTCGTGCCTGTGAACAGGGTCACCGGCGCCGGCCCCCGCGCCCTGCTGAACATCTTCCAGAACGCCCGAAGCCAACAGCATGTGGGCCTGGGTGGCATACACCGCCACGTCGAATCCTGCCCGCTTCGCGCCATCTGCCGCCGCGGAGAAATCGACCCACGCGGTCAGGTCTTGCAAGCCTGGGAGGAAAAAAGGATCTGCGAGCTGGCGGTGCCGATAGTAGCCGACGAGCGTCCCGTCGCGCCGTTCGCCGTGATAGATCTCGCGACGGGTGCCGCCGTAGTCGAGAAAAAGGGCGATACCCTCGCCGAGGACGCCGAGCAGGGACTGCAGCCAGGCTGTGTGGCGCAGCCCGATCTCCGTGGTGTAACCCTCCGGAAGCGAATAGCCGAGTGCCGCCTCAAGCGCGGCCACCGCGGCGGCTAACGGCGCCGGCGCCGGCCGTTCCGCCCACCGCAGGCCACCGCCGGAAAAATCGACGCCGATCTGCCATGGACAGCCGTTGCGCATTCGGAAGCGCTCGACCGGCAGCGCATCCAGTACCTCGTTGGCAAGGAGGACGCCGGGCAGCGGTTGCGCCGGCAGGGCGTCGAGCCAGCTGACCCTGTGCAGCTGATCCGGCACCCGAGCTTCAAGGGTCCGGCGCTGCCGCTCCCGCAACTCGCCGCTGACCTCGAGCAACAGATACTGGTCCGGCGGCGCGTCGCGCAACGCCAGCAGCAGGTCGGCAGCGAGCGCGCCGGAGCCGCCACCGACTTCGATAATCGCCCCGCCGCCCAGCTGTCGCAACGCCGCGGCGGCGAGGCGGGCAAGACAGCGCGCGAAGACCGATCCGAGTTCTGGCGCCGTGACAAAGTCGCCCGCGGCCCCGAATTTCTGCGTGCCCGTACTGTAGTAACCGAGACCAGGCGCGTAGAGCACGGCATCCATGTAGTCCGCAAAACTCATGAAACCGTCGCCGGCAGCGATCCGCTCAACCACCAGCGTCCGGACCCGTTCGCTGTGCGCGAGCGCCTCTGGATCAGGCGCCGGCATATCAGATCCGCTGTGCATGGTGGTGTAATCTTAACCGCTGGTTTTATCGCGCCCGCGGCGCACGCCGGCGAAAGGCACTTGGCATGATCGAAGCACTACCGCTCGCGGGCAAATGGGCCTTGATTACCGGCGCCGGTCGTCGCGTCGGTGCCGCCATTGCCCGGACCCTGCACGGCCAGGGTGCCGGCGTTGCCATTCACTACCGGGGCTCCGGGGCCGAAGCGGAAAGTCTCGCCCGTGAACTGAACGACGCGCGCCCGGTTTCGGCACTGGCGGTCCAGGCCGACCTGCTGGAGACCGGCAAGCTTCCCGCGCTGGTCGGCAAGATCGTCGGCCACTCGGGTCGTCTCGATATCCTCGTGAACAATGCGTCGAGCTTCTACCCCACGCCGCTCGCTGAAATTTCGGAAGGGCAGTGGGACGATCTGCTGGGCACTAACCTGAAAGCGCCGTTGTTCCTGGCCAAAGCCGCGCTGCCCCACCTGAAATCTTCCCGGGGCGTGATCATCAATATTGTCGATATCCACGCGATCCGGCCCCTCAAGGACCACACGATGTACGGTGCGGCGAAGGCCGGCCTCGGCTTTCTGACCCGGGCACTGGCCCGCGACCTGGCGCCGGACGTCCGGGTCAACGGCGTGGCCCCCGGCGCAATCCTGTGGCCCGACGGTGGCGTTACCGACCAGATACGGGACAGCGTGTTGAAGCAGATCCCGTTGCGGCGGGTCGGGGAACCGGATGACATCGCGACCTGCGTGCTCTACCTCGTGCGCGACGCACACTACGTCACGGGCCAGATCATCGCCGTGGACGGTGGCCGCAGTGTGGGCTGGTAACGGCACTGCGGTGCCGATTCTCCGCCCCCGCCAACCTACAGATTCAGATCGCCGACCCGCTCCATCGGGTGCCGGCGCTTGTCGAAGTTTGCCCAGATACCGGCCATGGTTTCGCCAGTCACGGGATGGCGCAATTCCGGCGCCAGTTCCGCAATAGGTCCGAGCACAAAACCATATTCGCAGATGTCCTCGCGCGGCACCCGGATGGGCGCCTCCGGAAGCACAGCTGATCCGTACAGCAGCAGGTCCAGATCCAGGGTTCGCGGTGCAAAGCGCGCCGATCCACGCACCCGACCGGCGAGCGCGTGCAAGCGCTCCAGTTCGGAAACGATTGCCGCTGGCGGCTCGTTGGTCCGAAAGCGCAGCACCAGATTGAGAAAGTCATCCCCGGCAAAGCCCACCGGCGGACTGCGGTAGACGCTGGAAAGGTCGATTGATCCGAACCGGCTCCGAAGTTCCCGGCATGCCAGGCGCAGGTTTTCCTCGGGCGCCACGTTGCTGCCGACGCTGACGTATACATCCACCGGGGCCGCAGCCGGTGCTTCCATCTTCAGAGTCGCGTGCCCCGTTCAATCGCCACACCCACGTCCCGCGAGCCCCGGATAGCGCATGGTTTGTGTACGGCAACCCGCACCCAGGGCACGTGGAATTCCTCAATGATGATGGCTGCGATCTGCTCGGCCATCGTCTCGATAAGCTTGAAACGGGAGTCCGCCACGAAATCCCGGATCCGGCCGCTAACCCCCTTGTAATCGAGGGTGTCCCCGATCTCGTCGCTGCCGGCAGCACGGCGGATGTCAGTTGCCATATCGAGGTCGATACTGACCACCTGAGGCAGACGCCGCTCCCACTCCCAAATGCCAACAATGGTGGGAACGCGGAGGTCGCGGAGAAAGATCGTGTCCATTCAGGGCTCCGTGAGTTCTTCGAGCGGCCACCGAGGCCGCGCTTCCACGCGGATGCTCGTGTAGGCGGCGGGCGCCCGCGAAAGCCGCTGGCAGCCGGTAAATGCAATCATGGCGCCATTGTCGGTGCAAAATTCCGTGCGCGGATAGTAGACAGTGCCTCCCAGGCGCAACAGCTCCGCCCGGAAATGTTCGCGGAGCGAGCGGTTCGCGCCAACGCCACCAGCCACGACCAGACGCCGGTGCCCGGTGGCCGCCAGGGCCCGCAGGGATTTGCCAACCAGGGTATCGATGATGGCCTGCTGGTAGCTGGCCGCCAGGTCAGCGCGGGTGCGGTCCGCCGTCCCGGCGTCCGCCAACTGGCCGTCGGCTTCGAGGTCCCGAACCCGCACGGCCAGGGCCGTCTTGAGCCCACTGAAGCTGAAGTTGAGATCCGGGCTCTTTAGCATCGGCCGCGGAAACCGGTAGCGACCCGGCTGCCCCTTCTCGGCGAGCACAGCCAGGTGCGGCCCCCCGGGGTACGGCAACCCCAGCAGTTTGGCGCCCTTGTCGAAGGCCTCGCCCGCCGCGTCGTCGAGGGTCTCGCCGAGAATCCGGTAGCGGCCTAGGCCTGCAACCTCGATGAGCAGCGTATGCCCCCCGGAAACCAGCAGGGCGACGAAAGGAAAGTCGGGAGACTCGTCCTCGAGCAGAGCCGCGAGGAGGTGCGCCTCCATGTGATGAACAGGCACCGCCGGCAAGCCCCAGCCGACCGCGAGCCCTACGCCCACGGTGGCGCCAACCAGCAGGGCTCCCACCAGGCCGGGCCCGGCCGTATAGGCCACCCCGGCCAGGTCCGCCGGGGTCACGGCCGCCTCGGCCAGCGCCCGATCGATCAGCGGCAGCAGCTTCCGGATGTGGTCGCGGGAGGCCAATTCCGGGACAACCCCGCCAAAAGGCGCGTGAATGGCCACCTGGCTGTGCAGGCAATGGCTGCGCAGGCCGCGGGCCGAGTCATACACGGCAGCGGCCGTTTCGTCGCAGCTGGTTTCGATGCCTAGAACGATCACTTTGCAAATGCCCCGCCGACTGGCTATATTTTCCGGCTCGTCCGGCCACAAGAGCCGGTTTTTTTCGCCCGCCGGCCCAGGCCAGCTCGCTCCCCGGTTCAACCATTAAGCCGGAAAAAGAGCCAACTGGACGGAGCCGCAGGGCCACTACGTTTAAGGATTACGATCTTGCCCGGCGTTCGAGTACGAGAAAACGAGCATTTTGACGCGGCCCTCCGGCGTTTCAAGCGTGCCTGCGAAAAGGCGGGTGTGCTTACGGAACTCCGTCGTCGCGAGTTCTACGAAAAGCCGACGCAGGAGCGAAAGCGCAAGAAGGCAGCTGCCGTCAAGCGGCAAGAAAAGCGCAACGCCCGGGAAACCAATCGGCGCAAACGGCTTTACTGACACCAGGTCGTCCTGCAGATCTCCCCGTCGAGTTGCCCGCGCTGTGTCAGCCCTCAAAGACCGAATCCTGGACGACATGAAGTCCGCCATGCGGGCCGGTGAAAAGGAGCGCCTCGTCACCATTCGTATGCTGCTGTCGGCCATCAAACAGCGTGAGGTGGACGAGCGCACGGAAACGACGGACACAGCGGTCCTCCAGATTCTCGAAAAACTGGTGAAACAGCGCCGCGAGTCGGCTACCCAGTTCGCCGCCGGCAACCGCCCGGATCTCGAAACCAAGGAACTGGGCGAGATTACCCTCCTGCAAGCCTATTTGCCCACGGCACTGTCCGCCGCAGAACTCAATTCCCTGATTAACGATGTTATTGC
Organism: Gammaproteobacteria bacterium; assembly: GCA_032122615.1. GTDB lineage: Bacteria > Pseudomonadota > Gammaproteobacteria > Steroidobacterales > SHZI01. The sequence goes on from JAQBGF010000082.1 coordinate 20,357, forward strand.
CAGCACCGGCGCCGCCTCCATGAAGGACATGGGCAAGGTCATGGCCGCCTTGCGCGAAAAGGCGCAGGGCCGGGCAGACTTCGCTACCATCGGCGAGCGGGTCAAGGCCCGCCTGTCGGGCCAGTAGACCCGCGCAGAAGGTTTGGGGCCAGTAGGCCCGCAGCAGAAGAATTTGCCGGCCCCGGCCGCCTGATCACGACGGCCAGAACAAGGCCGCCCGGAGCAACCTATTTTTTGGAGGCAGGCCCTCTCTTTGTGAGCGGTCGCATTCCCCAGGACTTCATTGACGACCTGGCCCAGCGCGCGGATATCGTCGAGGTCGTGGGTTCGCGCGTGCCACTCACCAAGGCCGGCCGCGAGTACAAGGCAAAGTGCCCGTTCCACTCCGAGAAAACGCCGTCGTTCTGGGTCAGCCCGCAAAAGGGTTTCTACCACTGCTTCGGTTGCGGCGCCCACGGCACGGCACTCGGCTTTCTCATGGAATACGAACGTCTCGAGTTCCCGGTCGCAGTCGAGGAGTTGGCGCGGAGCATCGGTGTGGAGGTACCGCGCACCGACACTGGCGAACGGGTTTCCGTTGAACCCCTGTACGCCATGCTCGACCAGGCCGCGCAGCTGTATCGGCACGCGCTGCGGGACCAGACGAAGGCGGTTGATTACCTGAAGCAGCGGGGCCTCGATGGCGAAACCGCCCGCGAATTCGGTATTGGCTACGCCCCCCCGGCATGGGACAGCCTGCTGAACGCCTATGGCAGCACCGAGGATGAACGTCAGCAGCTGCTCGGTGCCGGGCTGGTAATCCCCCGGGATACCGGCGGGTTCTACGACCGCTTTCGCGACCGGATCATGTTCCCGATCCGCGATTCGCGCGGACGCACGATCGCCTTCGGCGGCCGCATCCTCGACACGGGCGAGCCGAAGTACCTGAATTCACCGGAAACCGCCGTGTTTCACAAGGGCCGGGAGCTGTATGGCCTGTACGAGGCTCGCCGTGCGGAACGCAAGTTGACGAGCCTGCTGGTCGTCGAGGGCTACATGGACGTCGCCATGCTGGCCGCCCACGGCATCCGGAACGCGGTCGCCACGCTCGGCACCGCCACAACTGGCGAACACCTGCGCCGAATTTTTGGCATCGTGCCGGAAGTCGTCTTCTGCTTCGACGGCGATCGGGCCGGGCGAGACGCGGCCTGGCGGGCCCTGCAGGTGAGCCTCCCGGCGCTGCATGACGGTCGCCAGATCCGGTTTCTGCTCTTGCCGGACGGTGAAGATCCGGACTCGCTGGTCCGCCGCGAAGGTGCAGCGGCATTCGGTGAGCGGCTGACGCAGAGCCTGCCACTTTCCCGGTTCCTGCTGGACACCTTGAGCAACGACGTGGACCTCGGCGACCTCGACGGCAAGGCCCGACTGGCCGCACTTGCCAAGCCCCTGCTGACTCAGCTACCGGAGGGCGTCTACCGTGAGCTGCTGACGACCGAACTCGCCAGGCGCGTCGGTCTTGCGCGCGAGCGCCTGGACGCTCTCCTGGGTAATCCCGACGCGGCCCCGGGTGGTACCGGGAATCGGGCTCCAGCAGCGCCCGCAACGCCGCGTCGGCTGGCCAGGCCGGCACGCTCGGGCCGCACCCGCGGATCGCTCGGCCGGCAGGCCATTGCGCTGCTGCTGCACTACCCGGCCGTGGCCCACGATGTTCCCTTGCCTGACAACCTCGAGGCATCCGGTCAACGCGGCATAGAGCTGCTGCGCGAACTCCACGCTCTGGCCGTCAGCCGGCCCGAAATATCGCCGCCGGTGCTGCTGGAGCGCTTCCGGGACCGTTCAGAGCTCCCGCACCTCGAGCAGTTACTGACCGAGGAGCCGCTCGTGGGTGAAGAGGGAGCGGCCGCCGAATTTCGCGATTGCCTGGGTCGGCTACTCTCGGCCGCAACGCAACAAGAACTGGCTACCCTGCTGCAGAAGGCAGGCCAGGAACAGCTATCTGGCGAGGAACGGGAGCGGCTCGCGGCGCTCCAGCGCACGGTCGTGGCGGCCGGTGCCGCAACCCGCAGCGCACCGTCGTCATGAAGCACCACGGCGGGCGAATCGACGCATTCTCCTTGGGGTGGCTGGTAGCCGTCCTGTACAATGACCGGCTTTTATTTAGTTTGTCGTAGAGGGCTGTTGAGTGAGTGAGCCGAACGCAACGACGGAACAGCAATCCCAGCTGAAATTGCTTATTGCCCGCGGCAAGGAGCAAGGCTACCTCACCTACGCCGAGGTCAACGATCACCTTCCGAACGACATCGTCGATCCGGAGCAGATTGAAGACATCGTCAACATGATTAACGACATGGGAATCACGGTGTACGAGAAAGCACCGGATTCCGAGTCAATCCTGCTCTCTGACGCGCCAGTGGCCACCGACGATGAAGCCACCGAAGAAGCCGCCCAGGCCATCGCGACCGTCGACAGCGAGTTCGGCCGCACCACCGACCCCGTCCGCATGTACATGCGCGAGATGGGCACCGTCGAACTGCTCACCCGCGAAGGTGAGATCCGCATTGCCAAGCGCATCGAGGAAGGCCTCAACGAGGTCAAGCAGTCCGTGTCGATGTTTCCAGGGACCATTGACGTGCTGGCAATGGCCTATGCCCCGATCCAGGCTGGCGAAGCACGCCTGCAGGACCTGCTTACAGGCTTCATTGACCCGAATGCGCCCGACGAGATCGCGCCACCGGCGCCGCGGGAAGTGCCCACCGCGGACGACAAAAGTAACAACGACGACAGCGACGACGCCGAGGCCGAGGAAGTCGTCGACCTGGGGCCGGATCCGGTCGAGGCCGACAAGCGCATGCAGTCGATCTTCCGCCGTCACAAGCGTGTCGTCCCCGACATGGACAAGCTGGGTACCGACGACAAAAAAGTGATCAAGGCCCGCCTGAAGCTTGCGTCTGAAATTATGGAACTCAAGCTGGCGCCCAAGCTCTTCGACTTGCTGGTGAATTCCCTGCGGGATGTCGTGGCCAGCATCCGCGTCCAGGAGCGCAAGATCATGCAGATTTGCGTCCGGGACAGTGGCATGCCCCGGAAGGATTTCCTTGCCACGTTCCCGGCGAACGAAACCAATCTCAAGTGGGTCGACAAGCACATCAAGTCCAAGCGCAAGCATTCGTCCGCCCTGCTGAAGATGCGCGAGGAGATCCAGAAGTCCCAGAAGCGGCTGCAGATCATCAGCGACGAGTCACACCTGACGATCCCCGAAATCAAGGAAATCAATCGCGAGATGTCGATCGGCGAAGCCAAGGCTCGCCGCGCCAAGAAGGAGATGGTCGAGGCGAACCTTCGACTCGTGATCTCCATCGCGAAGAAGTACACGAATCGCGGCCTGCAATTCCTCGATCTCATCCAGGAAGGCAACATCGGCCTGATGAAGGCCGTCGACAAGTTCGAGTACCGTCGCGGGTACAAGTTTTCCACCTATGCAACCTGGTGGATCCGGCAGGCTATTACCCGCTCCATCGCCGACCAGGCCCGCACGATTCGCATTCCCGTGCACATGATCGAGACAATCAACAAGCTCAATCGGATCTCTCGACAGATGCTGCAGGAAATGGGTCGCGAGCCCACGCCGGATGAGCTGGCGGTCCGCATGGACATGCCGGAAGACAAGGTGCGCAAGGTTCTCAAGATCGCCAAGGAACCCATCTCGATGGAAACGCCGATTGGCGATGATGAAGATTCACACCTCGGGGATTTCATCGAAGACACCACGGTTTCCTCGCCAATCGAAGCGGCCACCTCGGAGAGCCTCAAGGAGACCACACATAACGTCCTGGCCGGGCTTACGCCGCGAGAAGCCAAGGTGCTTCGCATGCGCTTCGGCATCGACATGAATACCGATCACACGCTCGAAGAAGTGGGCAAGCAGTTCGACGTTACCCGCGAGCGCATCCGGCAGATTGAGGCCAAGGCGCTGCGCAAGCTGCGCCATCCGTCGCGCAGCGATCAGTTGCGGAGCTTTCTGATCGACGACTGAGCCGTAGGAGCGCCTTCAGGCGCGACAGCCACCAAGTGTCGCGCCTGAAGGCGCTCCTACGAGGGCTCCTACGCCCGCACAGTTCCACTACCGGGATGCTGCGCGCACTTAAGGTGCGAGCGAAACGGTGCACTCCAGGGGCAGGTGATCGGATCCGGTCGATGGCCCGGTAGCGACTCGCGTCACAATCACACCGTGGCTGACGAGGCAGTGATCGATGGGGATCCACAGGGGTATGGGCCACATCGGCCAGGTAACCTGCAGCCCGAAGGGGCGACGACCGTCCCTTAACCCGGCGTCCCGCAAGAGGTCCTGAAAGTATGGCGAGAACGGTGTGCTGTTGAAGTCGCCTGCCACAATCTTCGGCAGGTCCGGATCAGCGGCAGCGATGCGCTCGGCCAGCAGTCGGAGCTGGGTATTCCGCTGCCGCGCCCGGCGCGGACGCGGTGGCGAGGCGAGATGCACTGCATAGATCTCTGCCAGCCCGCCTGGAAGCTGCACAAGTACGCGCAGGTGGGAGCTCCGGTCATCGCCGAGATCCAGATCCTCGATAGCCTGAAGCGGATACTTTGAGTACACCGCAATTCCCCAGGGATTCGGGCGCGGCCGTATCGCAAAGTAGGGATACTTGCCTTCCAGTGCACGGAGCTTCTCCCGCCAGCGCGGGGTAATTTCCGAAAGAATCAGCAAGTCGGCAGATTGCCGTTCCAGATAAGTGCGTGTGGCCGCAGTAGCCTGGCGACGATAGAGCAGGTTCATCGCAATCAGCGACACCGGCATCGCCGCGACGGGCGCAGGCGCACTGATTAACCCCGGCAGGTAGGGGGCCACAGCGAGCACGTTGGGCACGGCGGCCACCAGGGCCAGCAAGGCCCATGGCCAGAGCCGAAAGGCAAGACACAGCGTTGCCGCCAGCGCGAGCAGGGCCAGGTACTGCACCGCGAAGTGAGCGAACAGCTCCAGAAACCAGTTGAGTCGCGCTCCGAGTGCAGCGGTCGTAGCCAGCGTCGCCAGGATGACAGCGAGTATGGCGAGACGGGACAGCAGCCGGACTATCATGTGCACTGTGCGTGGACGTAAACAAGCGAGCCTACCTTGTTGGCCGGCCGTTCTCTGTGAACTGTCGCTAGTGGCAATCATTTTCGGGGCATTGGCGCTCGTGGCCCGGCCGACAGCCGTGCTCGCTGACACGGCCGACAGTTCCGCCAACGACCTCGCCCGCCAGTCCGTAGCGCTCGCGCTGGGGATTGCCCCCGACGCCACGCGGGTGATCAGCAGCATCCCGCGGGACTTTTCCGATGCCAGCCTCGGCTGCCCGCAGCCCGGCACGGCCTACGCGCAAGTAATCACCCCCGGCTTCCAGGTGCTGGTAGAGGCCGACGGCCGGCGCTTCGATGTGCGGGTTGCGGGCTCCACGGGTCGGATCTGCTACCGGCGCAAGGCGCTTGCGCCCGCCGACCTTGGCCAGGCCTCACCACGGAAGCTCGCCGAGGCGGCCCGCGACGACCTTGCCAGCCGTCTTGGCCTGCCGCCCGATTCCGTGACCTTCACGGGACTGCGCCGTGTAAAGCCCGGAGAAGTACTTCCTGGCTGCGGTGAAGTCTGTCCCGGAGATTCGGCGCCCGCTGACTGCGGGGTGGCGGTCAGGCTGTACGCCAACGAACACGAATTCGACTACGTCGCCGGTCAATCTGGCGTGCGGCCTTGTCCGGAAATCGCGAGTCGCTAGGCGTCCCGGCGCTGCTTGCGCCGCAGGCGCCATGCTTTACGGAAACGGCGGGCGGTAAGTTTGCGCCACGTCCGACGGACCACCCGGGCAATCCCCTCCACGGCGGTCGGCCGGTAATACCTCTGATCCTCGGGTGAAACCAGATCGAACCGGCGCCGGTACTTCAGCTTGATCCAGGCATTGAAATCCATCCGGCAGGCCTGGCGAAACAGGAACCGGTTCCACCAGCCGCCTCCGGGCTTGTGCAGCACCGCCGAGCCAAAATCGAGCACGATTGGATCGCCGTCCGGGCTGATCAGAAGGTTGCCACGACGCTTGAGATCAGCGTGCGCCACGCCGGCGACGTGGAGCGCGATGATCTGCCGCTGGAGCAGCTGAAAGAAACGCTCCCGCTCCTTTAGCGCCGGCACGGTCTCGCGGTAAGCCTCGCCGGGCAGGTACTCCAGCATAAGGCTGCCGTCGTCCTGCAAACCGAAGCAGCGGGGAATACCCTGGATGCCAGCGATCCGCTGGTAAGCGGCGTGCTCCCGCCGGAGCATGGCCCCACGAAGTCGCCGGGCGAACGGACCGCCCATGGGCTGCTTGACCACACGCAGGTCTGCGCCCGTGCCCCGCAGATACACGGCACCCTGGTAGCCGTGGCTCAGGAATTTCCCGGGGCCCGGGTCGGGCACGGCTATACCCGCGTGCCGATCCAGCCGATGCAGATCAGCGTAAAGGCGATGACGATGGGTTCAGCGTTCTGACGGACGGAGGTCATCAGCGACCAGCTGGACGGGCCGGTGGGCACGAGGCGTCGCGGGATGACGGCCGGTACGGTCCGGCTCCACTCTTCCCACGGCTGGCCAAAAATCCGGTGCAACTTGCGGTCCTCATACTCGATGGCGGTGGGGTAATAAAACCACCAGAAGGCGATTGCCACCACGGGCGCCCACCACTGGCCGCAGGCAAGGGTAAAACCGATCAAGGCCAGCAGGTTGCCGGTGTACAGCGGGTGTCGGACCAGTGAATAGGGGCCGTCCGTTGCCAGCTGCCTGTTTTTGACGATATACCCGGAGGCATAGATGCGCACCAGGCATCCCAGCACGACGACTAACGCGCCAGCCATGTACAGGACCGGCAGCGGGCTTGCGAACCAGGCAAACACCGGCATCAGTGCGAGGCCGAGACCCTGGCGCATCGCTTCTTGATGGCGAAGTTCACGTATAAGCCCGGGTAAACCCGGGAGCGGCTGGAGGTCAGCTGTGCGATTAGCCATGGGCGCAAGTGTAGTCCGAGGAGCGAGCAGGAGGCGAACCCCGTCAGGCGCCCAAACCAAGGGCCATGCCCAAGTGGGCTGATAGAATCTTTCCTGGCGGGCCTGTAGCTCAATTGGTTAGAGCAGGAGACTCATAATCTCTTGGTTCCAGGTTCGAGTCCTGGCGGGCCCACCATCAAGAGAAAAACCCGCCGACGTGGTGCCGACGGGTCGTCAAGAATCAACCCCGGTCAGTTCGCCAGTATCACGAACGGCTGGCTGCGCAGGCACCGCAACCAGGCGTGCTTCAGAGGCAGCGGCTCAGTAGCGCGGACCGCGGCCACCGCCGCCGCCACCGTCGCGGCCACCGCCACCACCGTAGCCGCCACCACCTTCGCGGCCACCACCTTCGCGGCCACCGCCACCACCGTAGCCGCCACCGCCACCGCGGCCGCGACCACCGCCGCCACCGCCACCGCCACCGCCCTCACGCTCACGCGCTTCGTTCACGCGCAGCGGGCGGCCTTCCATGTCTTGGCCATTCAGACTCGCGATCGCGTTCTGGGCATCAGACTCCGGCATCTCGACGAAACAGAAACCGCGGAAGCGGCCAGTCTCGCGATCGTTGATCAAGCGCACAGCTTCCACGGCACCGTGCTGCGAGAACAGCGCACGGACCGATTCCTCATCGGCGGTATAAGGCAGATTGCCTACATATATTCTGGTCATGACGGGTACCCTTAAAACTCCTCAGTTGATGGACAGCACGAGAACGTCGAACGTCAGCGCCTTGCCCGCGAGCGGGTGGTTATAGTCGAGAACCACCACGTCGGGACGTACTTCGGCGACCCGTATCGGGCCGTCGATTCCCTGCGCGCTGAGTAGTGTCCCCACCTTGCGCGCATCCTCCGGAATATTGTCGAGCGGGACTTCCTGCATATTCTTAGTGTCGCTGAGGCCGTAGGCCTGCTCGGGTGCAATCTTCACTTTCACCCGCTCGCGAACAGTCTTCCCGTCCAGGGCGGCTTCAAGCCCCGGGATGATCTGTCCCTCGCCAGCGACAAAGGACAGGGGCGGACCGCCCACATTGCTCTGCACCGTGCTGCCGTCATCCAGCGTCAGCGTGTATTCAATTTCGACCTTCCTGCCCTTCGAGATTACAGGCGTCGGCGCCGCTGTTTCGGCCTGCGAAACGACAGACAGGGAAAGAGCCGTTACCAGCAGCAACGACGAAGCGCAGGCGCGAGCGTGGCTCACGACCATGTTGCAAAACTCCGAGGGGAAAAATGCACGGGGGAAAATGAAAGATCGTTGCGCGCAGCTTTGATGGAGGTCCGGGGATGACCGCGAATCAGAATAGCGAGCGCCTAGCCTCTCCAGTAACGAACACCCGTGTGCGGCCCCGTCAATGCCTGACTGGCGGCCTGCGTCGGGACTCTAGCACGGGCTTTCTGCCGATGCGATGGCCTTTCCGGGGTCGACGGTGCCGGACCCGCCTTACAAAGCACCGCAAAAGATTCCGGCACTCTCACCCGCAAAACCACACACCATCCAGCAAGCCGCATAGAATCCCGACAGTTCTTCCTCCATCTTTGCTGATCTTATCGAGGTACAGGCATGAATTCGCCGGTGAGCGTCTGGTCCCGCATGTTCCGTGTCAAGCCACTGGCGCTGATCAAGGCTGATGCCGAGAATCCCGAACACCGCCTGAAGCGCACGTTGTCGGTCACCGACCTCACTTCCCTCGGCATCGGCGCCATCATTGGCACCGGGATTTTCGTGCTCATCGGCACGGCCATCGTCGGCGATTCTGTCCGGCTCGGCGCCGGACCCGGCATCACGCTCTCCTTCCTGCTGGCGGGCCTGGCCTGCGCGCTGGCGGCGCTGTGCTACGCCGAGTTCGCCGCGATGATCCCCGTGGCCGGCAGCGCCTACACCTATTCCTACGCGACGCTCGGCGAGTTCATCGCCTGGATTACCGGCTGGAACCTGATCCTTGAGTACGGGGTCGCCAGCGTCGCCGTTGCCGTTGGCTGGTCCGGCTACTTCAACAAACTGCTGCAACTCGGCGGCATTCACCTGCCCCAGTGGGCCACGCAGGCGCCTGGTGGGCCGGATGGGGGCATCGTCAACCTGCCGGCCATGATCATCGTCCTGCTCGTGACCTGGATTCTCGTCGTGGGCATCAAAGCCAGTGCGCGGATGACGAGCATCATCGTGGTCGTGAAGCTCGCCATCATCGGTTTCTTCATCGCCGTTGGCAGCGGCGAAGTGGACCCCGCCAACTGGACGCCGTACATGCCAAACGGCTTTGCCGGCGTGGGTGCAGCGGCCGCCATCGTCTTTTTTGCCTACATCGGCTTCGACGCCGTCTCGACGGCCGCCGAGGAAGCAAAGAATCCCCAGCGCGACATGCCGATTGGCATCATCGCCTCGCTCGTTATCTGCACGCTGCTCTACCTGGTGGTGGCCGGCATCCTGACCGGCATGGTGCCCTGGACAGAAATCGATGTGTACGCGCCGATCGCCACGGCGCTGGAGATGCTCGGCTTCAAGTGGGGCGCCGCACTCGTGTCGGTCGGCGCTGTGGCCGGCATCACCAGTGTGCTCATCGTGATGTTAATGGGCCAGGTACGGGTGTTTTTCGCGATGTCCCGCGACGGCCTGCTCGGCAAGTGGCTGGCAGGCGTGCACCCGAAATACCGCACGCCCTATCGCGCCAGCTGGCTCACGGGCCTGGTGGTGGCAGCGCTGGCAGGTGTTGTCGACCTGGGCGCTGCCGCCGACATGACGAATATCGGTACGCTGTTCGCTTTCATGCTGGTCTGTATCGCCGTCGTGATCCTGCGCTATACGAAGCCGGACGAGCACCGGCCGTTTCGCACACCGTTCATGCCGGTGCTGCCGATCGCCGGTGCCATCGCCTGCTTCGCCCTGATGACCTTCCTGCCCGGCGTGACGTGGATCCGCTTCGTCGTCTGGACGGTTTTGGGCGTGGCGATCTATTTCGGCTACAGCATGCGTCGCAGCCGCCTGAACCAGCTGGCAACCAACCCCGGCTAACACCCGCCGGGCGAGTCGATCCAGCTCGACAGCAGCGCGACCCCGTCGTCGTCGATCAGGTTCGAGCCGATCGGCGGCATGCCGTTCACGTCACGACGTTTCATGCGCTCCACGAGCACCGAACGCTCGGCCTCGCCGGCGGCAATCAGGCGCGCATTTGCGATACCGAGATCACCCAACTGAGGCGGCACATCGCAGACGTTCATGGCCGGCAGGGCCGTCGTGGCCCGCAGGTCCATGCCTGACGGAGTCCCGCCACCGGGGCGGTGACACTGCGCGCAGTTGGTGTGCAGGTAGGCCCGGGCCCGGTCCGTCAGGGATTCACCCGTGTCTGCGGGATCAGCGAGGGCCGCGAGTGTGTCGGGCTCTCCCGGCAATAGCGCGGTGAACCAGTCGATGTGCTCCAGCGTCGCGAGCTGGTTGGCCGTCTGGCCGGGCGACGAGTAGGCGAACAAACCGTTGAGCTGGGCAAGCTCGGGACCTAGCGAGAAGCCGGCCGCCGAGGTGTGGCACTGCATGCACTCGCCTTCACTCGGATAGATCCATGTTTGCGCGCCGACCTGCCGGGTCTTGCCGCCGATCACGCGCGTCGCCACCGTTTCCGCACTGTTCCACTCGTAGGTGTAGCCCGCCCACACGCCATCCGGGTGGCGCATGAACAGGCGGGTCTCGATGAGCTGGCCACCCAGGCGGAATGACTTGAGGATGACGGAACCTGAGGGAAAGCCGAAGTCGCCGGCAGCATTGCGCGCGACCGTCGTGCCATCCGGAATTGCGAAGTACCGCTCCTTCACGGCGCCGTCCGACCAGAATGCGGCGTTGACCGTGTACGGGATCATTCCGCTCGCCGGCGCCGTCGGGTCCGAGGCGTCAACACAACCGGTGTCCGCCAGGCTGGACGGGATGGGGTCCACGCCGCCACCGGCAGCCGCAGTCAATTGCCGGATTTGGCCACTGCTGATGTCCGCAAAATACAGCTCGCCGTTTTCGCCCAGTGCGAAGGCGCTGATGTTGTAGGGCGTATCGACCAGCAGGTCGTTGCTGTAACCACCCTGCCCGTCGTCCTCAAGCGCCCAGATACGCCCGGAGCCAAAATCGGCGAAGACGTATCGGCCCCGCAGGGCCGGAAGCCCAGTTCCGCGATACACGTAGCCACCGGTAATCGAAACGTCGCCATTGGCGTGCGGGTAGTCTGTGACCGGGTCGATCAATCCCGCGGTGCTGCAGTTCGACGGGCCGGCGATAAACCCTTCGCGGCAATTCCAGCCGTAGTTGCCGCCGCGTTCGATGCGGTTGACCTCCTCCCGGCTGCCCTCCCCCACGTCTCCGAGCCACAGGTCGTCCGTGGCCCGATCGAAACTCCAGCGCCACGGGTTGCGCAGGCCGGTGGCGTAGATCTCGGGGCAGCTGGCGGCATTGGCGGCAGGCCCGCACTTTGCATTGGCCTCGAAGGGATTGTCGGCGGGTATGGAATATCCTGGATCGGGGTAGACGACAGCCACCACATCAATCCGGAGCATCTTGCCCAGCAGGCGGGTGTTGTTCTGGGCGTAACCGAAGGGGTCGTTGCCGCCGCCGCCATCCCCGAGTCCGAAGTACAGGTACCCGTCGGGACTGAAGGCAATATCGCCGCCGTTGTGGTTGCCGAAGGGCTGATCGACGGTGAGCAGAATCTGCTCGGTGGTCACCACCGGGCTGCTCACATTGTCGAGAATCACCCGCGAAACCCGCGACACCATCGGGCCACCCGGATTGCCGGTGTAGGACACGAACACTTCCCGTGTCGCCGGGTAGTCCGGGTGAAAGGCCATGCCGAGCATCCCGCCCTCGGAATTGGCGTTGACGAGCGTCGAGAAGTCGAGCCAGGTGGCGACAGCGGCCGGATTGCTGACGCTGAACACCCGGATGCGGCCCGTCTTCTCCAGTACGAACCAGCGGGAGGCGTCCCCGGGCGCCTGCAGGATCTTGGTTGGCTGACTGAAGGCCGGCGCGGTCGGAAACGCGTCCATGGTAGCGGTCGTGGCATCGCCGTCCGGCCGGGCCGGCGCGATGCAGGTCAGATTCGCAGGCCGTGATTCAAGGCCGAACGGGCCACTCACCCCACCGCCGTTGCCCGCGCCGCCACCACCACCGCCACAACTGGCGATACCCAACACGCTGGCAACAAGGGCAGACCTCGCGACGCTGACTAACAGATTTCTCATCACAGCCACATTCAGCCCCAACGTCCAACAGGCGTACAGCCTGCATCTTGAGCACCCACCAGCCCGCTTGTCGAGCCTCCAATCCCGGCTTCGACGTTTATACTGCGGTGAAAACAGGATCCTCGCTCATGACCCGATCATTTCACCCGCCGGTCCGGACCCTGATGGGGCCGGGTCCTTCCGACGTTAATCCGCGCATCCTCGAGGCGCTGTCCCGCCCGACGATTGGCCACCTCGATCCCGCCTTCATCGCTCTCATGGACGAGATCAAGGGCCTGCTGCAGTTTGCCTTCCGCACGAAGAATCCCCTGACGATGCCCGTCTCGGCGCCCGGCTCGGCCGGCATGGAGTGTTGC
>JAQBGF010000083.1:0-40491 GCA_032122615.1 Gammaproteobacteria bacterium
CTCGATGACGTTCGGGAAGGTCGGGTTGTTGGCCGTGAGTGCCATGCCGCCACTGGCCACCGCCGCCTTGATGGCCGTTTTCGAGTCGGCGTCCTGGCTGGAGACCAGGAACATGATGTTGACCGTGAAGATCTTCGAGCAGCCCGTGGTGGTCAGCAGCGGGCTGACGTAATCGGTGTTCCCGGCCGCCTCGACGGCCGTGTCCCAGGCAATGAGGGGTGTCTCCACGTTGAGGTTGATATTCTTATCCGAGTAGAAGTCGGTGTATCCCACGTGACCGTTGTAGATGCCCTGGCCGCTGAGGTACCGGTAAAACTCGAAGAACAGCTCCTGGCCCTGGTACGTGTGGCTCTGGACGCCCTGGGGCACGGGCATGTCCGCCAGGAACTTGTGGAAGGCCGCCTTGGCCCCGTTGGCATCATCCGCGTAGAAGGTCTTGAAGCCGCGGGCGATATAGCCGCCATTACTGCAATTGGCCTTTACTTTGAGGGGGCCGGCGCAATTGTTGATGTTGTCGTGATTGATCATCAACCCGACCTTGACGCCCTTGAGCGGCTCCATCACTTTCTTGAGCACGGCCCGCAGCACGTCGAAGAAGGTGTAGGAGCCCAGGACGGGCAGATAACCCTCGGCGATCAGGCCGTCACACTCATCGCCCTGGCAGGCCGTGGAGCCCAGGTTCGGCCGGTAGTCCAGGCTGAACATCACCATCGGTTCACCGTTCACCGCGGGCTCGTTGTTGATGTAGATATCCGTGTCATCCGCCAGGCCCACGCCGGGCCGGAGGGCCAGCAGGGCCAGGCCGATGCTGATGAATAATCGCTTTGAGAGGTTCATAGGCCGGAGTCCTGTCAAATTCAGTAAATGGGTGTGACGACAATGATTCCCTGGGTCACTTCGGCGGTGCCCAGGCCCGCGGCAGCCCGGTCGAAGGTGGTATTCACCTCGAAGCCGGTTGCCGTGAACTTGTCAGCGCTGAAGCCCAGGCCGCGCGGGGGCGGGTTGTTGGTGGGATCGGTCATCACCGCGGTGCCCCACAGGTCCCCGTCATCGATTGCGTCGGCAAGGTCGCTGGGTGGCAGGAACAGGGTCGCCGCGTTACACGGGTCCACGTCGGGCGTGCAGACTGTGTAGCCGGCGCCGCCAATGATCGGGGTCATGGAGGGGGTGGCCGCCACGGCATCAGCCAAAGCCTGGGCCGCCTGATAGGCGCTGGATTGCGCCTCGGTGTTGTTGGCCATGCGTAGCGCCAGTCGGCTGGTATTCATCGACGCGAGTCCGAGTAGTCCCAGCACCACCAGAAAGATGATCGATACCAGGAGTACACCGCCGTGTTGCCGGCTGCCGGTTTTGATGTCGTGATTTTTCATTGTTGAGGCCTCAGGTTCGCATCCGTTGAAAATTTCGCAGGTTGCGCACGCCCACGGTCACCGTGTAGATGCGGCGGTGAAAGGCGTCGTTCGGGGTGTAGTCCGCGGCGTTGCCGACCTGGTACGTGCGGGTATCGGTGTACTTCCGGTCCGCCGTGCCGGTGCGCGCGAGCAGCATGATGCGCACCGAGACGACATTCTGGAGTTCGGCCAGGGTCGGGTCGTCCAGGTACTGGTTGGCGGCGCCATCGTCGTTCAGGTCGATGCCGTAGGAGACCTGCAGGTCTTCGATGCCCTGCGCGATGCAGTCGGTCTCAATCGGCGCGGGGCTGCCGGTGCCGAGCACCTTGCGGCAGAGTGTCGGTATGCCGTCACCCGCCACCAGGCCAAAGTTCCGGATGTAGTAAATCTGCGGCCGGTACTCCCGGATGTCCGTGGGGCCGGCCAGGGGCGTGGCGGCCGGTTCCTTGTAGAGCAGTGCCACGGTGCCGGTCGCTTCGAGGTAGATGCGGCCCGTCTGGATGTCGGCTAACGGCACGACTCGCCCGGCCGCCCGCTTGATGGCAACGACGTCACTGCCGGCGCGGACTTCCGCGGGGTCTATACAGCCGTAGGCGAAGGACGCTTCCGCGCCGGTCGCGTTGTCAATGCCAGTCAGTGTGTTGTTCTCGCCCGTTCCCGCATCGGTTACCCGGACCAGCCAGTCAGCTTCCCCGGCCGGTCCGCAACCGTCCGCAATCGCAAGGCTGCCGTCGAGCGTGACCGCCGCCGGTGACAGGGGCTCGGCCACGAAACCGGCCATGCGCAGATCCAACGTCAGCTGGTCCATGGCGAAGCGCGCCTGGTTCTGCATTCGCGCGACATTCTCGTCCACGCGAAAGCTCTGGCTACTCTGCAGGAACAGTCCCACCACGCCCCCGATGAGCACCAGCCCGAGCGTCATGCCGATCATCAGCTCCACCAGGGTGAAGCCGCCGTGATGCCGTGAGGGTCTGCTGGTGTGTCGCATTGTGATCTAGCCTACGTTGATAAAGGAGTTGACGACGAGGATCCGACGAAACTCGTCCGCGTCCCCGAACAGCCCGGAGCCTTCACCGCAGCTGTCGGTAGCGGGGTTGGTGCTGTCGGTCATGCCGCGCCAGGCAATGGCCACGGTGTAGATGCCGTTACCGCCGAAGCCCGGTCCCGTGATGCACGCCTGGGCGGAAATGAGACCACCGGCCGACGCGCCATCCTGTGTTTCGTTGGCCCCGTCGAGTGACTGCTCCCACTGCCACAGGTCAAAGTTCGCCAGCTCATCGGCGGTACAGTCGGCGCCGGCGCCCTGGCAGTCGGTCGCGGGTGCGCCCAGCGTGTCGCCGCCGAGTGGCCCGGCTGGTATGTAGGTGATCAGTGCGGCCGGGTTGCTGCGCATTCTCTCCAGCAGGTCGCCAGCCAGGTGAGCGGCGGTGGTTCGTTGCGCAGCGTCGTAGTTGGAGCGCTTGGACAGCAGCTGCAGTGATGCAGTGGCCAGCAAACCGACCGAGATGACCAGAATGGCGATCAGCACCTCGATGAGGGTGAAACCGCCCTGGCTGTTTGCGCGAGAAGTGCCGGATTTCATGTCAGCCCGTCCGGACACTCTGGCGCGCTGCCATCGGCCTGGGTTTCCGACAGGGCGGGTTCGCCAGATGAGTTGATGAGCACGACGCGGGCATCGTCCGGACCCCGCTTGTCGCAGATCGTAAATTGGCCGGTGTTCTCGTCGGGCGTATCCGCCATGACACGGCCATTGGGACGGTAGACGAGAAAGTCGGGGAATTCGACCGAGGCAATGCTGACCCGCGGTGTGCCGGGTTTTTGCCCCAGAAGGAGGTCAGTGCCATCCAGCACCCGATTCTGGTCGACGTCCGTAAAGTACATCCACCCCACAGCCCAGTCCGCGCCATCCGAGCAGGCGGCACCGTCGCTGCTCGGGCAGATGGTGAGCTGGAGGTTGCGGGTGATGGCCTCGCTGCGGGCGGCGTGCATCGTTGAAACCAGTTCGTTGATGCTGGTTGCACGCCGATTGTTGCTGACGACCGAGTTATAGCTGGATGCGGCCATCCCAAGGCTGATAGCGACGATGCTCATCGTCGTAAGCAGTTCAGGGAGTGTCATACCCGCCTGTCTGGGAAGTGGGTGGTTCATGGTGAAATCCCGGTGAGTGCCTCTACTGCGGCGAGAGGTTAGGGATCCGCGTGGGTGCGCGATGTGATGCGAATCGCAGGGTTATGGGAAATGGCAGGCTTTCCGGGTCTGGTCGCCGGCTTGTGGTGACGAACGGCCGAGTGGCTGCGACCAGTGGCAAGGACAGTTTGTGACGCGGCTCACGCTTGCGGCGGAGCGGACCGAAAACCGCGCTAACCGCGCCGCATCAAGCGGCCTTTCTGGCGCTGCCAGTCCCGGTCCTTGATGGAATCCCGCTTGTCGCGGGAGTTCTTGCCCTTGGCGAGGCCGAGCGTGACCTTGGCCCGGCCCTTCACCCAGTTCATTGCCAGCGGCACCAGGGTGTAGCCGTCGCGTTCCACGGCTCCCAGTAGCCGGTCGAGCTCCCGGCGGTGCAGAAGAAGCTTGCGCATGCGCACCGGATTCGCTTCAACGTGGGTGGAGGCAGAGGTCAGTGGTGTGATGTGTGCGCCGATCAGCCAGAGTTCGTCGTCCCGGAAGACCGCGTAGGATTCCTTCAGGTTGGCCTTGGCTTCCCGCATGCTCTTGACTTCCCAGCCGAGCAGGGCAATGCCGGCCTCCAGCCGGTCCTCAATATAGAAGTCGAAACGCGCCTTCCGGTTCTCCGCAATCAGTTTCGGGGTGGCGTCGCCTTTCGCCGGTTTCGACGACTTGCCGGCTTTGCTGGATTTTGTGGAGCTCATTAGGCAACAATCCTGCCAATTTCAGCGGGGCAGCGAAAGCCAAAGCACTTCCGATGCGCGAAGTTCATCGCAGCGCGATCGTGCCGTACGCCGCGGACGCCATGTTTGCACTGGTCGCGGACTTCGAGGCGTACCCGCAGTTCGTGCCCGGCTGCACCGGCAGTTCGGTCCTCTCGCGCGACGCTACGGGCCTGGTTGCCCGCCTGTCGCTGGCGAAAGGACCGTTCGTGTCGTCCTTCACCACGCGCAATTCGGCGGAACCGCCCCGCCGGATGACCATGGAGCTTGTGGAAGGTCCCTTCCAGAGCCTGCACGGTGAGTGGCTGTTCGAGCCCCTGGGTGAGAAGGGCTGCCGCATCGATCTGCGTGTCCGGTTCGAGTTTTCAAGTGCTGCCCGCGACTGGTTGCTGGGTCCGGTCTTTGAACTCACCTGCAACGGGCTCGTGGACGCTTTCGTGGTGCGCGCAAAGACAGTCTATGGCTGATTTCAGCCCTTCTTCCTGATCGGCACGTCCTGGCTGACTTCGCGCACGATCTCGCCGTCGAACCAGACGATGAGCCAGCGCTGGGTGGTTCGTCGGCTCTTGCCGGGCTTCAGGTAGTACATGTAGTCCCAGCGATCGGTGCGGAACGGGTCGTTGGCCACCGGGGTGCCCAGCAGGTAGCGTACCTGGCTGCGGGTCATGCCCGGCAGAATGGCTTCGATGTCCGTCTGATCCAGCAGGTTGCCCTGCTGCACGTCGAGGCGGTACACGCAGCCGGTGACGAGGGTCGCCGGAGCGGCGAGCACCAGGGCGAGGCAGGCGGCGCGAACAGCGCGATGCAGGGTCGGGAGTGCCATAATTGGGTCGGCATAATAGCCCATCACTTCGCGCCCGGATCATCTGATCGGCAGATCATTACGTCCATGGAGCCCAAAGATCTACGCAAGGCAGGCTTGAAGGCGACGACCCCCCGGCTCCGGATTCTCGAGATCCTGGAGGAGGGCGGGCCGCATCACCTGAGCGCCGAAGACATCTATCGCCGCCTGGCTGATGCCGGTGATGACGTGGGCCTTGCCACCGTTTACCGGGTGCTGACGCAGTTCGAGCAGGCGGGTCTCGTGATGCGGCACAATTTCGCCAGCGATCACTCGGTGTTCGAACTGGAGTCCGGTCGGCACCACGATCACATGGTGTGCGTCGAGACCGGTCGCGTGGTGGAATTTTCCAATGAGGAGATCGAGCGGCTGCAGCGCGAGATCGCCAGCCGGAACGGCTACGACCTGGTGGACCACAGCCTGGTGCTGTACGTGCGGCCGAAGCCCGGGTCCGGCTCCGGCTCCGGGTAGGAGCGCCGTCAGGCGCGACGCTTCCGCCTGGCAGGTTTGGCTTGGCGGCTGACGCCGTTCTTGCCCTGCGCCAGCATTTCCCTGGCGTGTGCCCGTGTCTGGTCGGTGATCTGCATACCGCCGAGCATCCGTGCCGTTTCCTCCACGCGCTCATCCGCGGTCAATACCCGCACTGCCGTCGTCGTCTTGCCGACGTGTGTGACTTTGCTAACCGTAGCCTGCTGGTCGGCGAGAGTAGCAACCTGCGGCAGGTGGGTAATGCAAAGCACCTGCCGCGCGCTGCTGAGCTCCCGCAGCCGCCGGCCGACCATTTCCGCCACGGCACCACCGACGCCAGCGTCGACCTCGTCGAAGACCTGGGTGGGTGCGCCCCGGCTCGCCGTGGCAGCCACCTGGATCGCAAGATTCAGCCGCGAGAGTTCGCCGCCTGAGGCGACGCGGCTCATGGCTGCCGGTGGTTGTCCGGCATTGGTTGTCACGAGAAATTCAACGTCATCGGCGCCGTGCGGGCCGATAGAGTCGTCCGTGAGTGGTGCTATCCGTACTTCGAACTGACCGCCAGGCATGCCCAGCGTCGACATGTTTTTTGTGACCGCGGCAATGAGTGATCGCGCGGCAGCCTGCCTGCCAGCCGTCAATTTCGCGGCCAGCGACACGAGTTCTTTGCGGCGTTGGCGGGCGGCGGCGCTGAGCCTGTCGAGCGTCATCTCGCCCGCGCCGAGCGCCGTCAGCTCGTCCTGTAACTGGTCGAGAAGGGCAGGCAGTTCATCGGTTGTGCAGCGATGCTTGCGCGCGCTGTCGCGCAAGGCGGCCAACCGGTCGGCAATTTCGGTTTCGCGCCCGGGGTCCTGGTCGAGTTGGGTAAGCTGGAGCCGCAGCTGTTCGGTTGCTTCGCCAATTTGCGCTTCCGCTTCCGACAGCAGCTGCAGCGTCGCTATGAGGTCCGGGTTGAAGCGCAACACGTCGTCGAGCGCCCGGCGGGCGACACCGAGTGCGACCTGGGCGGAGACGTCTTCGTCGTCGTAGATCCGCGCCAGTGCACGGTTCAGCGCCTCCCCGATCCGCAGCCGGTTGGCGAGGGTCGTATGTTCCCGTTCCAGTTCTGCGAATTCGCCGGCACGCGGCGCCAGCGCATTGAGCTCACCGACCTGAAAGCTCAGGAGTTCAAGCCGGCTGTCCCGATCGCGCTGGCTGCTGGCCAACTGTTTGAGAGCAGAGTCTGCCGACACCGAGGCGCCGTGCGCGGCGCGGACCTGGTTCAGCATTTCGCCGTGCGCGGCGAGCTCGTCCAGTACATCCCGCTGGGCGGCCCGGTGTCGCAGCGACTGGTAGTCCTGCTGGCCGCAAATATCCACCAGTGTTTCGCCGAGTGCGCGGAGCGTCTGCACGGGAACCGGACGGCCATTGATCCAGGCTTTCGATCGGCCGTCCGTGCCAATGACCCGCCGCAGGACGCAGTTGTCGTCATCGTCTGCCAGGTCGTTGTCCCGGAGCCAGCGGCTGGCGGTGCTGCCGGGTGCCGGTTCAAACGATGCCAGCACTTCAAGGCGGCTGGCGCCAGCGCGGATAGCCTGCGCGTCCCCGCGTTCACCGATGGCAAGGGCGAGGGCGTCAATCAGGATTGATTTGCCGGCGCCGGTTTCTCCGGACAACACCGTGAAGCCCCTGCCGAGATCGATCGTCACGTCCTCGATGACCGCGAGGTCGCGAATCTGCAGTTGGGCCAGCATGGTGGGCTGCCGTTATTGCCTGGCGCGGGCGCGCGGCGTTCGGGACGTGGGCCTGGCGTCTGCCGAATTCCCCGTCGGCTCGCCATGATCCCTGGAGTCGCGACCCCACAGGAGCTTGCTGCGCAGGATGCCGAAGTAGTCGTAGCCCACCGGGTGCACCAGTTCGATGCGCTCACGGGCGGCGCTGACGCGCACGCTGTCGCCCGGAGCCAGGCGGCCGAGCAATTCAGCGTCGCAGGTGACATCAGCCCGATCAACCTGCTTGGTCTTCCGTGAGGGTGTTGCGTGCAGCCGCACCTCGGCAATGCGATTTCCCGGGATCACGAGCGGCCGGTCGCTCAGCGTGTGCGGGCAGATCGGCGTGAGTACGAGGGCATCAAGCCCGGGCTCCACGATCGGGCCGCCACAACTGAGCGCGTAGGCGGTTGAGCCGGTGGGTGTGGCCACGATGAAGCCGTCGCCGAGATGGGTGTTGACGTAGCTGCCATCGACAAAGGTCTGGTATTCGACCATTCGTCCGGTATCGTGGCGCTTGACCACGACATCGTTGAGGGCAATGGCGCTGGCCACGACCTTGCCGTTTTTCAGCATTGCAGCGTTCAAGAGCATGCGCTGTTCGCTGACGAACTGTCCGGCGAGGATGTGGTCGACGTGTGCCAGCATGTGTTCCGGGCCTACGTCGGCCAGGAATCCGAGCCGGCCGCGATTGATACCGAGCAACGGCACCTGCCGACCGGCGATCCGCCGGGCTGCGTACAGCATGCTGCCGTCACCACCAATCGCGATCACCAGGTCGACACCCACAGCGAGTCGGTCTTCGGTCACCCGCTTCGCCTGCGGCGGCACCGAGCGTGCTCGCACGGACTGGCTGATCTTGACGGTACACCCCGAGGCCAGGAGGTGCGGCGTGAGGATGCGCATGGCCTCCAGGGCGCGTGGATCCCGCGGGTTGCCCATCAAGGCGATGGCAGTAAAATGATGGCGTCTTGCTTTCTTGTTCATTTTGCGTTTCTTATCATGACCTTGACACTCTCACTGGGTGATTGCTAGCGTTCGGCACAAATATATGGGCACAGGTCTCACCTCCGAGCTGCCGTCCGAACGCGCCCGGCATATCCTCCGGATTCTGGTCGAACATTACATCCGCGAGGGCCAGCCAGTCGGTTCCCGCACCCTGTCCCTCAGTGTCGGCCTTGATCTGAGCCCGGCCACGATCCGCAATGCCATGGCAGATCTGGAGGACTTAGGCTTCATTGCGGCACCCCACACGAGTGCCGGCCGGATACCTACTGCCAAAGGTTACCGCTTTTTCGTCGACACGCTCGTGCGCCTTCAGCCCATGGCGGAGCCCGATGTGGTCCGGCTGCAGGCTCAACTGGAGGACCGCTTCCGGGGTGATGCCAAGGCCATCGCGTCGGCGGCCTCGGCGGCCTTGTCGGCGCTAACGAGCCTGGCAGGCATTGTCACGATCCCGCGGCAGCACCACGCGACCCTGCGTCATATCGAGTTTCTGCCGCTGTCAGACCGGCGCGTGCTGGCGATCCTGGTGGTCAACGATGCCGAAGTGCAAAACCGTATTCTCGACATGGAGCGCGACTACTCGGACCACGAATTGCATCGCGCCGCCAGCTTCCTCAATGAGCAATTCATGGGGCGGGATCTTGGCGAAGTCCGGTCACGGATCCTGGCCGATCTCGACGGCACCCGGGAGTCAATGAACCGGTTGATGCTGAATTCGATTTCCGTCGCTGATCGTGGCCTGGAGCCGGGCAAGGACAGTACCGGTTACGTCTTGTCGGGTGAGACGAAATTGATGAATTTCCAGGAGTTGTCTGATGTCGAGAAAATCAAAGAACTCTTCGAGGCTTTCGGCCAGCAGCGGGAGATCCTGACGCTGCTCGACCGGAGTGTGGCCGCGCAAGGCGTTCAGATTTTTATTGGCGAGGAATCCGGCTACCGCATGCTGGACGAGTGCACGATCGTCGCCGCCCCGTATACTGTAGACGAGCAGACTGTCGGTGTTCTCGGCGTCATTGGCCCCACGCGCATGGCCTACGAACGGATCATCCCGATCGTGGATGTCACGGCGCGGCTGCTCGGGGCCGCCCTGAACTCCGGCCAAAACTCCGGCCTGAACTCCGGCACGAATCGCGGCCCGCCAGCGGGCTTGAATTCCGGATCCTGACCCCCATCTAGCGGACTGGCGGGCAGGGCCCGCCCTGTTTTCGCACGTCCCGAAGGAGCCTGCCTGATGCCAGATACCGACCATCCTGATGCCGAGGGGACCGGTTCTGCCCAGACCGAGACCCCGGCGGCGGTGGATCCGGTAGCGGAGCTGCGCGAGGCGCTGGAAACGGCCGAAGCCACCGGTACCGAGAACTGGAACCGTTACCTCCGGGCAGCGGCGGAACTGGACAACTTCCGCAAGCGCGCAGCGCGGGACGTCGAGGCGGCCCGCCGCTCCGGTGTGGAGAAGCTGGGTGCGGAACTGCTGGCGATCGTGGACAGCCTCGAACTTGGCCTTGAATCGGGCGGAACAGCGTCGGTGGAGAGCCTGATGGCGGGGAAGGCGGCGACACTCCGACTCCTGCTGGCGGCATTCGACAAATTTGGCATTGAACTCGTGGATCCGGTGGGCCATCCCTTCGACCCCCAGCTGCACGAGGCCATGAGCATGCAGCCCTCGACCACCGCCGTTCCCGGGTCGGTACTGGCTGTGCTGCAAAAGGGCTATCGGCTGGGAGACCGCCTGCTGCGGCCGGCCCGGGTCATCGTGGCCGGAGAGCCGGTGGCCCCGGGTGCCACGCCAGCGGCTGAAGCGGCGCCACGGGACGAGGATTAACAGCGTCAGGCTGTTCCGCCAGGGCTTGAAACCGGCATGAGCGGTCCCACTTTAGAAGTCTGTCGAATGCGACAGCAACAGTTGATATATCAGCGACCGAAACAGCGGATGGAGTGACGGATGAGCAAAGTAATTGGCATTGACCTCGGTACCACGAATTCCTGCGTAGCTGTCATGGAAGGCGGCAAGCCGAAGGTTATCGAGAACAGCGAGGGTGATCGCACCACGCCATCCATCGTGGCCTTCACGAAGGACGGGGAAGCGATTGTTGGCCAGTCGGCCAAGCGGCAGTCCGTGACCAACCCGGCCAACACCTTGTTTGCTGTCAAGCGGCTCATCGGCCGGAAGTTCAAGGACGAGGTCGTGCAGCGGGACATCGGCATGGTCCCTTACAAGATCGTCGAGGCCGACAACGGTGACGCCTGGGTCGAGGGCAGTGGCAAGAAGATGGCACCGCCCGAGATATCCGCGCGCGTACTCATGAAGATGAAGAAGACCGCCGAAGATTATCTTGGCGAACCAGTGACCGAGGCCGTGATCACGGTGCCGGCCTACTTTAATGACTCCCAGCGGCAGGCCACCAAGGACGCCGGGCGTATTGCCGGGCTGGAGGTCAAGCGCATCATCAATGAGCCGACGGCTGCGGCGCTCGCCTACGGTATGGACAAGCAGCGGGGCGATCGCAAGATTGCCGTGTACGACCTTGGCGGCGGCACCTTCGATATTTCCATTATTGAAATTGCCGAGATCGATGGCGAGCACCAGTTTGAGGTGCTGGCCACGAACGGTGACACTTTCCTTGGTGGCGAAGACTTCGACCTGAAGATCATCCAGTACCTGGCGGGCGAGTTCCAGAAGGAAAGCGGGATGGATATCCGTCGCGATCCGCTCGCGATGCAGCGACTGAAAGAGGCCGGCGAGAAAGCCAAGATCGAGCTGTCGTCCCAACAGCAAACCGAGGTCAACCTGCCGTACATCACGGCCGATGCGAGTGGGCCGAAGCACCTGAATATCCGCCTGAGCCGCGCCAAGCTGGAGTCGCTCGTCGAGGAGTTGATCACGCGAACGATTACGCCGTCGCGAACCGCGGTCGCTGATGCGGGCCTCAAGGTGGGCGACATTGACGATGTGATCCTCGTTGGTGGCCAGACGCGCATGCCCAAGGTCCAGGAGGCCGTGCGCAACTTCTTCGGCAAGGAGCCGCGCAGGGATGTCAATCCTGACGAGGCCGTGGCGGTTGGTGCTGCCATCCAGGCAGGCGTACTGTCCGGCCAGGTAAAGGATGTGCTGCTTCTCGACGTTACGCCGCTGTCGCTCGGTATCGAGACCCTCGGTGGCGTCATGACCAAACTCATCGAGAAGAACACGACAGTTCCGACCCGTGCCAACCAGACGTTCTCGACGGCCGACGACAACCAGACCGCCGTGACTATCCATGTCTTGCAGGGCGAGCGGGAGCAGGCAAGGCACAACAAGTCGCTGGGCCGCTTCGACCTGACGGAGCTGCCGCCTGCGCCGCGCGGCCAGCCCCAGGTGGAAGTGACGTTTGATATCGACGCCAACGGCATCATGAATGTATCGGCCAAGGACAAGGCTACGGGCAAGGAGCAGAAGATCGTCATCAAGGCTTCGAGCGGTCTGTCCGAGGACGAGATCAAGCGCATGGTTGGTGACGCTGAGACCCATGCCGAGGAAGATCGTCTGTTCCGGGAGCTCGCGGAGGCCCGCAATCAGGCCGATGCACAGGTGCATACCACCGAGCGCTCCTTGAACGAACTGGGCGACAAGGTCGACCCGGCCGAGCGCGGCAGCATTGAGTCCGCCATATCGGAACTTAAGGAAGCGATCAAGGGCGACGACAAGGCGAAGATTGAACTCAAGGGCAAGGCACTTGGCGAGGCCTCGGCAGCGCTCAGCCAGAAGGCCTTCGAGCAGTCACAGGCGGGCGCTGCAGGTGGGCCGGCACCCGGTGATGGCCGGGCGGGAGACGACAGCGTGGTCGACGCAGAGTTCGAAGAGGTAAAGGACGACAAAGGCGGCCAATCCGGCGCAGGTTGAGTTCCGGCGTAGCCTCCTGTCAGTTTTCGATAACCCAACGGCCTGGTGCGGCGCACCGGGCCGTCACTGCATTGGTTTAACGCATGGCGAAGCGTGACTATTACGAAGTGCTCAGTGTGGGCCGTGACGCCGCCGAGGCCGATATCAAAAAGGCCTACCGTCGGCTCGCCATGAAGCATCACCCGGATCGCAATCCGGACGATCCCAAGGCCGAGGCGGCCTTCAAGGAGGCCAAGGAAGCCTACGAGGTTCTCTGTGAACCGGAAAAGCGGGCGATCTACAACCGGCACGGGCACGCTGGTGTGGAGGCCGCTGCCGGCCGGGGTGGCTCGGGATTCAGTCAGGGCGACGCCTTCGGCGACATCTTCGGCGATGTGTTTGGCGACATCTTTGGTGGCGGCCGTCGCGGCCGTTCAACAGTGTTCCGCGGGGCAGACCTGCGCTATGAGCTGTCACTGACGCTTGAGCAGGCGGTGTTCGGCGACACGATCAATCTCACGCTGCCGACGCTGATCAGTTGCGACACCTGCAGTGGCTCGGGCGCAAAGCCGGGCACCAGGCCGGTCACGTGCAAGACCTGTGAAGGCCAGGGCCAGGTCCGTATGGCCCAGGGTTTCTTCTCCATCCAGCAGACCTGCCCGACTTGCCGCGGAACCGGGCAGCAAATCGAGCAGCCCTGCGGCAGCTGCCTTGGGCGAGGCCGGGTGCAAAAGAGCAAGACCCTGGCCGTCAAGGTTCCGGCGGGCGTGGATAACGGCGACCGGATCCGGCTGACCGGCGAAGGCGAGGCGGGTCAGAACGGCGGACCGCCCGGCGACCTGTATGTGGAGATCCGGGCCCAGCCCCATGAGATTTTCGAGCGCGACGGGGCTGACCTGTCGTGTGGAATTCCGGTGAGTTTCACGAGCGCCGCGCTGGGCGGCTCTGTTGATGTACCCACTCTGGATGGCGAGGTGGCCCTCAAGATCCCGGCGGAAACTCAGTCGGGGCGGGTATTTCGCCTGCGCGGCAAGGGCGTGCGACCGGTTCGGGGCAACGGTCCGGGCGACCTGTATTGCCGGGTCGAGGTGGAAACGCCGGTGAAGCTGACCGGGGAGCAAAAGCGGCTGCTGGAGGCCTTCAACGAGGCGCTGGTTACTGGCGGTGACCGGCATCGTCCCCGCAGCCAGTCCTGGCTCGACGGTGTCCGGCGGTTTTTTGAGAAGATGACGCCCTGACGGGTTTCCTGATTGGCGGTGGTCAATGGCGCGGGTGACAGTGCTTGGTGCGAGCGGCCGGATGGGCAAGGCCCTGATCCGGCTGATAGCGGCAAGTGGCGAGCACGAACTGGTTGGCGCTCTGGGTGAGCCTGGCGACCCGTCGCGGGGCCGGGATGCCGGACAGGTCGCGGGTATCGACCCGCTGGGAATCGTTGTCACCGACGATCTTTCTACCGCGCTCGGCGGTGCCGGCACCGCTTGTGACGTTGCCATCGACTTCACGGTACCAGCCGTCACACAACGGCACGCACAGGCCTGCGCAGCCGGTGGTCATGCCCTGGTGGTGGGCACAACAGGACTCGATCCCGGCGGTCTGTCCGCACTGCAGGCCGCAGCACGGCGAGTCCCGGTGCTGTACGCCCGCAATATGAGCCTGGGTGTTACGGTGCTGACTGAACTGGTCCGTCAGGCAGCGGCGCTGCTGGGGCCGGAATTCGACGCCGAAATCACCGAAGCGCATCACCGCGACAAGAAAGACGCGCCCTCTGGTACGGCGCTGCAGCTCGGCGAGGCCCTCGCCCTGGCCCGGGGGCGCCAACTCGCGGACGTGGCTGTGTACTCGCGCCCGCGCCTGGCCACCGCTGAACGACCTGACGGCGCAATCGGCTTTGTTTCCGTGCGCGGGGGCGGGATCGTCGGTGATCACACGGTCCTGCTCGCCGGAGCCGAGGAAATGCTCGAGTTGACGCACCGGGCCACCGACCGGGCACTGTTCGCGCGTGGCGCCTTGCGGGCGGCGAGCTGGCTCGTCAGTCAGCCGGCTGGCCTGCACACGTTGCGCGAGGTTCTTGGTCTGCCAGCGTAATCCGCGCCGCGTATTGATCCCGCCATCAGGGGTGTCTACCTTGCGCTCCGTCGTTTAGAATGCGGCGGCTTCCCGGAGAGCAAATCAGAGCAGGTTCGGCCCCAGCATGGATGGTGGCTGACGCACTGCCTCGCCACGATGCGCCCCGTGCAAGCACTTGCCCCTGGTGTTGATTGAAGGAGCGTGATGGAACCGGCGTTGCTGGCACTGCAGGACGGAACCGTGTTTCACGGCATTTCTGTCGGGGCCCCGGGCCGCACCATTGGCGAAGTCGTTTTCAACACGGCGATGACCGGGTACCAGGAGATCCTGACTGACCCGTCGTATTGCCGGCAGATTGTCACGCTGACCTGCCCGCACATTGGCAACACGGCCACCAACAGCGAAGATCAGGAAAGCGAGCGGGTATTTGCCGCCGGGCTCGTGATCCGCGACCTGCCGGCGGTGTCGAGTAGCTGGCGGGCTGAAGTCGAGTTACCCGAGTTCCTGCGCCGGGCGGGCATCGTGACAATCGCCGAGATCGACACGCGGAAACTCACACGGATCCTGCGCGACAAGGGCGCGATGTCCGGTTGCATCATGACCGGGGCGGTTGACCCCAAGACGGCTGTCGACCACGCGCGGCGGTTTCCCGGGCTGGCCGGGATGGACCTTGCCAGGATTGTCAGCGCCAAGGACGCCTACCAGTGGAACCTCGGCGCCATGTGGCCGGGCCCAGCGCCAATTCGTCCAAAGCGCAGCGGCGTCTTCGACGTGGTGGCCTACGACTTCGGCATCAAGCGCAATATTCTCCGGCTGCTGGTCGATCACAGCTGCCGGGTCACCGTTGTTCCGGCCGAGACGCCAGCGGAGACGGTACTGGCCCTGCGGCCGGATGGCGTGTTTCTCTCCAACGGCCCCGGTGATCCCGAGCCCTGCACGTACGCCATTGAGGCTATCCGCAAGATTATTGCCGCCGGTATCCCCGTCTTCGGCATCTGCCTCGGACACCAGCTACTGGGACTTGCGAGCGGTGCCAGGACCGTGAAAATGAAATTCGGGCACCACGGCGCGAATCACCCGGTGCAGGACCTCGACACCAGGCAGGTCCTGATCACCAGTCAGAATCACGGTTTTGCGGTAGACGAGGCCAGCCTGCCGGATAATCTGCGGGCGACGCACCGGTCATTATTCGATAATTCACTTCAGGGACTTGAGAGAACTGATTGTTTAGCCTTTAGTTTTCAAGGTCATCCTGAGGCCAGTCCCGGGCCGCACGACGTGCGGCCTTTGTTCGCCCGCTTCTCGAGCCTGATGCGCCAGCGCGTTCAGAAAGAAAACGCCGTGCCGGCGGCGGGCAAGTAAGCGCCGGAGAATTACCACGCACCGGGAGCGCGACCCACAAGCCGGTAGCGCGCTCCTAATCAAAGAGAGTTGTTCATGCCACGGCGCACAGATCTGCAAAGCATACTCATCGTCGGCGCCGGGCCGATCGTGATCGGTCAGGCCTGCGAGTTTGACTACTCGGGCGTGCAGGCCTGCAAGGCGCTGCGACAGGAAGGCTTCCGGGTCATCCTGGTCAACTCCAATCCGGCCACGATCATGACCGACCCCGAGATGGCCGATGCGATCTACATCGAGCCGGTGAACTGGCAGACCGTGGCGCGGATTATCGAAAAGGAGCGGCCCGACGCATTGCTGCCCACGATGGGTGGGCAAACGGCACTCAACTGCGCGCTTGATCTGGAGCGGGAGGGCGTTCTCGCGAAGTTCGGCGTTGAACTGATTGGCGCATCGCGCGATGCCATTGACACGGCGGAAGACCGCGACCTGTTCCGGAAGGCCATGAAGGAGATCGGCCTGGACGTGGCGAATGCCGCCATCGCCCACACGATTGAGGAGGCGATCGGCGTCCAGGCCACTATCGGCTTTCCAACCATCATCAGGCCGTCATTCACCCTGGGCGGCAGCGGCAGCGGGATTGCATACAACCGCGAAGAATTCGAGGCGATGGCGGCGCACGGTCTCGACCTGTCCCCGACCACTGAAATCCTGCTCGAGGAATCGGTGATCGGCTGGAAGGAATTCGAGATGGAGGTGGTTCGCGACAAGGCCGACAACTGCATCATCATCTGCTCCATTGAGAATGTGGATGCAATGGGTGTGCACACTGGCGATTCGATTACGGTCGCGCCAGCGCAGACGCTGACCGACAAGGAATACCAGCGAATGCGCGATGCGTCGATTGCGGTGCTCCGCCGTATCGGAGTTGATACGGGTGGGTCGAACGTGCAGTTCGCCATCAACCCCGAAGACGGGCGGATGCTGGTGATCGAGATGAACCCCCGGGTGTCCCGATCGTCGGCACTGGCCTCCAAGGCCACCGGTTTTCCCATCGCCAAGGTGGCGGCGAAGCTCGCCGTTGGCTACACGCTCGATGAGCTCCGCAATGACATTACCGGCGGCGCGACGCCGGCGTCTTTCGAGCCAACCATTGACTACGTGGTGACGAAAATTCCGCGGTTCACCTTCGAGAAGTTTCCCGGTGCCAATATCCGCCTGACCACGCAGATGAAATCGGTCGGTGAAGTAATGGCGATGGGGCGCACGTTCCAGGAGTCGCTGCACAAGGCCATGCGAGGGCTGGAGACGGGGATTAACGGTTTTGTCGAAATCATGTCTGCCGATCCTGACGATGAAGCCATGGATGTCCTGCGGCGCGAGCTCAGGATGCCGGGTCCGGACCGGCTGCTCTATATTGGCGACGCTTTCAGGCACGGCCTGACCCGAAGTGAAGTTAGTAGCTTGTCCGGTATTGACCCCTGGTTCCTGGCGCAGATCGAGGACCTGATTCTGTGGGAGGGTCGGGTCCGCTCCGAGGGTATGCCCGTGATGCAGCGAGAGACGCTGCGCACACTGAAGCGTAAGGGCTTCTCCGACGGCCGGCTGGCGAAGCTGCTCGGGATCAAGGAAAACATTGTCCGTCAGGCGCGGCTGAAGTCCGGCGTACGCCCGGTATTCAAGCGCGTGGACACCTGTGCTGCGGAGTTTTCGACCACGACCGCGTACCTGTACTCGACCTATGAGGAAGAGTGCGAGGCGTTACCAACTGATCGTAAAAAGGTCATTATTCTGGGCGGAGGCCCGAACCGGATCGGTCAGGGAATTGAGTTTGACTACTGCTGTGTGCACGCCGCCTTCGCGCTGAAGGAGGTCGGCTACGAAGCAATCATGGTCAATTGCAATCCCGAGACGGTGTCGACTGACTACGACACCTCGGACCGGCTGTATTTCGAGCCGCTCACGTTCGAGGACGTCATGGAGATCGTCGATCTCGAACGACCCGACGGGGTCATTGTGCAGTTCGGCGGGCAGACGCCGCTCAAGCTGGCACGCCGGCTGGAAGAGGCAGGGGTCCCCATCATTGGCACCAGCCCGGAGTCGATTGATATCGCCGAGGACCGGGAACTGTTCAAGCAGCTCGTGCAGCGACTGGGCCTGCGCCAGCCGCCGAACTGCACGGCCCGCACGCCGGAAGAGGCGGTGCGCCTGGCCGCTGACGTCGGCTTCCCTCTGGTTATCCGGCCGTCGTTCGTCCTGGGTGGTCGGGCGATGGAAGTTGTGCACACGGAAGATGACCTCCGCCTCTACATGAAAGACGCGGTCAATGTCTCCGAGGACAGCCCCGTCTTGCTGGATCGCTTCCTCGATCTCGCCGTAGAGGTCGATGTAGATATCGTCAGCGACGGCAAGGATGTGCTGGTCGGCGGAATCATGGAGCACATTGAGCAGGCAGGGGTGCACTCCGGTGATTCCAGTTGCTCCCTGCCGCCGGTGACCTTAAGCGAGGAAGTCCAGGCCGAGCTCATCAATCAGGTGACGATCCTGGCGAAGGCGCTGAATGTGATCGGGTTGATGAACACCCAGTTCGCAATCCAGAGCGGGATTATCTACCTGCTGGAAGTTAATCCACGCGCTTCGCGGACCGTGCCGTTTGTCTCAAAGGCGATTGGCCTGCCCCTTGCAAAGGTGGCCGCCAAGACTATGGTAAATGTCACGCTGGCGGAGCAGGGCGCCACCACCCGGCGAATTCCCGGCTTCTACTCGGTAAAGGAAGCGGTATTCCCGTTCGTGAAATTCCCCGAAGCCGACCCGATCCTGGGTCCCGAAATGAAGTCGACAGGCGAGGTGATGGGCACTGGGCGTACCTTTGCCGAGGCCTACGCGAAGGCGCAGATTGCCTCCGGCGTCACCCTGCCGCTCCGAGGCACGGCGTTCCTGTCAGTGCGGGACCGCGACAAGCCGGCAGCGGTCAAGCTGGCGCAACTGCTGATCGATCAGGGTTTTGACATCATTGCGACTGGCGGCACGGCCATGACCCTGGCGAAGGCGGGCATCTCCTGCCGGAGGGTGAACAAGGTGCGTGAGGGGCGGCCACACGTCGTTGACATGATCAAGAACGAGGAGATCAGCCTGATCGTGAACACTACAGAGGGCAAGCAAGCCATTCGGGAGTCGTATCCCATCCGTGGTGCGGCTGTGCATCGCAAGGTGACTTACTACACCACCATGCCGGCGGCGCTCGCAACGAGTTACGCGCTCGATCACCGGGATGGTGGCAGTGTAAACAGGCTGCAGGATCTGCACGCCGGAGTGATCGTTTGAGCAGGATTCCGCTGACAATTCGCGGCGCAGAGAAGGTGCGCGAGGAAATTCGTACGCTGAAGACGGAGGCGCGGCCTCGCGTGACGCAGGCTATCGCCGTGGCGCGGGGTCACGGCGACCTGAAAGAGAACGCCGAATACCACGCTGCAAAGGACGAGCAGGGGTTCATTGAGGCCCGGATTCGCGATCTGGAGAGCCTGATTGCCAACGCGGAAGTGATTGATGTGACGCGCCTCATCGGGAATACCAAGGTCCTGTTCGGTGCGACGGTCAGCCTGGTGGACGAAGCGGACGGCAAGGCCAGTCGCTACCAGATTGTTGGTGAGTACGAGGCGGACATGAAGCTGGGCATGATTTCGATCAGCTCACCACTGGCTCGGGCCCTGATTGGCAAGGTCGAAGGCGACGTTGCTTCGTTCACGGTACCTGCCGGCGAGAAGAATCTGGAGATCGTGCGGGTTGAGTATTTCTAAGTGTGCGCCGGGAGACGGCGCGCCTCAATTTTCTGGCAGTTCGAGTTGCGGGCCGCCTGGGTTCGGCCGGTAGAGCACAGCAATATTGCCGATGCGCGTGATCACGATAGCGCCGGTCCGTTCCACGAGGGTTTCTATGGTCGTATCGCGCTGTGTCCGGTCTGGCGCCAACACCTTGAGCTTGATGAGTTCGTGATGGGCGAGGGTCGTTTCCAGTTCAGCAAGAAATGCGTCGGTTACACCGGCGTTACCCAGGTGCGAGACTGGCGCAAGCGCGTGCGCGAGTCCTCGCAAGTGCTTCTTCTGCTTCTCGGAAAGAGGTTTGGCGGTGGCTGTCATGGGCCGCGAGTATAGCGATGAGTCAGAAATCATCCAGTGCCCGGTGGAAGGCGAGGCAGGCGCGCGATCCCTTCGTGAAGCGTGCCCAGGCGGAGGGCTGGCGTTCTCGCGCCGTTTTCAAGCTGTCCGAACTGCAGGGGCGCGAACGATTGATCAAGCCGGGCTCTGTCGTGATTGATCTGGGTGCGGCGCCCGGAGCATGGAGCCAGTTCGCAGCCGAAGTGGTTGGTGAGCGCGGCCGGGTGCTGGCGGTGGACCTGCTGCCCATGGCCCCGTTGGCCGGAGTTGAAATCCTAACCGGCGATTTTCGCGAAGAAGCTGTTATGAGCAGCCTGCTGGCCAGTCTCGCCGGCGCGCCGGTCGACCTTGTCTTGTCAGATATGGCCCCCAATATGAGTGGGACGCGGGTCGTGGATCAGCCGCGGGCCATGCATCTGGCCGAGTTGGCTTCCGACTTTGCGAGCCAGGTCCTGCGCCCGGGCGGCAATCTGGTGGTAAAGCTGTTTCAGGGCGAAGGATTTCAGGAGTACGTGGTAGCCACCCGGACCCGCTTTTCCTCGGTGCGGATGCGGAAACCGTCCGCATCGCGTTCTGGCAACCGGGAGACTTACCTGGTAGCCAGGAACTTTCGGTTGTAGTAGGGTCTAAAATCGTCTATGCGCCAGGTTTTTGGCGCGAATTCCCATTGAAGCAGAGGCCTAAATAAAGTGCTGAATGACCTGGCCAAGAACGTCATCCTCTGGATTGTGATCGCCATCGTGCTTCTGACGGTGTTCCAGAGCTTCGGTACTGGCAGTCGTCAGCCCGATACCATCGAGTATTCCGACTTCCTCAATCTGGTGCAGTCCGGGCAGGTTGACCAGGTTATTTTCGAAGGCGACACCATCAAGGGCGCCAAGTCCACCGGCGAGCGCTTTACCACCTTCAGCCCGGAGACCGATAACACCGCACTCATTGGTGAGCTGAAGAAGAACGATGTGCGCATTAGCGCGATGGCCCCGAAGGGCCAGAACATCCTGGTGAGCCTCTTGATTAATTCATTTCCGGTTCTCCTCCTGATCGGCGTGTGGGTCTACTTCATGCGCCAGATGCAGGGTGGGGCGGGCGGTCGCGGTGCGATGTCCTTTGGCAAGAGTCGGGCCCGGCTGCTGGGCGAGGACCAGGTCAAGATCACGTTTGCGGATGTGGCTGGCGTCGAGGAGGCCAAGGAAGAGGTTTCCGAAATTGTCGACTTCCTGAAAGACCCGGCCAAGTTCCAGCGGCTCGGTGGCAAGATTCCGAAGGGCGTACTGATGATCGGTTCGCCCGGTACCGGCAAGACCCTGCTGGCGCGCGCGATCGCCGGCGAGGCCAAGGTGCCGTTTTTCACGATCTCCGGTTCTGATTTCGTCGAGATGTTCGTCGGCGTGGGCGCGTCCCGTGTTCGCGACATGTTCGAGCAGGCGAAAAAACACGCGCCTTGTATCATCTTCATTGATGAAATCGATGCCGTGGGTCGCCACCGCGGCGCCGGGCTTGGCGGCGGGCATGACGAACGCGAACAGACACTGAACCAGTTGCTGGTTGAGATGGATGGCTTCGAAGGCAGCGAAGGCACCATCGTTATAGCAGCCACGAACCGCCCGGATGTACTTGATCCCGCGCTGCTCCGGCCTGGCCGATTCGACCGGCAAGTTGTGGTGCCGCTACCGGATGTGCGCGGTCGCGAGCAGATTCTTAAGGTCCATATGCGCAAGGTGCCGATCGCCGACGACGTAAGGCCGTCGATTATCGCGCGCGGTACACCTGGATTTTCCGGTGCCGACCTCGCCAACCTGGTGAATGAAGCCGCCCTGTTTGCGGCGCGGGCGAATCGGCGCACCGTCACTATGGAAGAGTTTGAGAAGGCCAAGGACAAGATCATGATGGGCGCGGAGCGGCGCTCGATGGTGATGAATGAGTCGGAGCGTAAGCTCACGGCCTACCACGAGGCGGGGCATGCCATCGTGGGTCTTAGCGTTCCGGATCATGACCCGGTTTACAAGGTTTCCATCATTCCGCGTGGCCGTGCGCTCGGCATTACCATGTTCCTGCCAGAAGAGGACCGCTACAGCTACAGCAAGCGCCGGCTTAACAGCTCAATTGCGAGCCTGTTCGGGGGGCGCATTGCCGAAGAGTTGATCTTCGGCGCCGACGTGGTTACCACCGGCGCGTCGAACGACATCGAGCGCGCCACGGACATTGCCCGCAACATGGTCACCAAGTGGGGCATGTCGGACCGCCTTGGCCCGCTGACCTACACGGAGGAGGACGGAGAAGTCTTCCTGGGCAGGACCGTGACCCAGCACAAGCAGGTATCGGATCTCACGATTCACGCCATCGATGAGGAAGTGCGGCGAATTATCGACATCAACTACCTGCTGGCCACTGAAATACTGAATAAGCACCTCGAGCAACTTCATGCCATGGCCAGCGCATTGGTGAAGTACGAAACCATCGACGAAGGGCAGATCCGCGACATCATGGCGGGCAAGGAACCTCGTCCGCCAGAGGGCTGGGAAGACAGTAGCGGCCCCGGGGCACCGGCCACGGCCTTCGGCGGTACCAAGCCGGCCGGTGATACCGGCATTGGCGAGCCGGCCAGCCAGCATCGCACCCAGACCTGACTACGTCGACCTCACGTCCACCACTCCTGTTAAGGCAGCGACCCGTACCGGATCGCTGCCTGGTCATGGGTGTCCTGAACACCACACCCGATTCGTTTTCAGACGGCGGACAGTTCCTTGATCCACAACGAGCCGTTCGGCAGGGCCTCGCGATGGCTGCCGCCGGTGCCGATATCATCGATATTGGCGGCGAGTCGACCCGACCCGGAGCCATAGCACCCGGTACCGCTACGGAACTGGCGCGGGTGATTCCCGTAATTCATGGGTTGCGCGCCGAATCCGACATCCTGATATCCATCGACAGCAGTGATCCGGAAGTGATGGCGACGGCAGTCGCCGCGGGTGCCGACATGCTCAACGACGTCAGGGCGCTCCGCCAGCCCGGGGCGCTGGCTGCTGCGGTGGCTGCCGGCGTTCCCGTGTGCCTGATGCACATGCAGGGCGAACCGGATTCGATGCAGAGGATGCCCAGCTACATCGACGTGGTCGCGGAAGTTCTGGCCTGGCTGACCCGGCGGGTTAGCGAGTGTGTCGCCGCCGGTTTGCCGCGTGAGTCACTTATACTGGATCCGGGCTTTGGCTTCGGCAAAACCCTGGAGCACAATCTTTCCCTGCTGCGCCAGCTCGACGTGTTCGTGGCAACGGGCTTGCCCGTGCTGGCAGGACTTTCGCGGAAGTCCATGATTGGTCAACTCCTTGGTGAGCCGCGCGGCGGCGTCCCGGCAGAGCGTCTGGGCGGCAGTCTGGCGCTGGCCCTGAAGGCCAGGGAGCGGGGCGCAAGGATTGTCCGTGTGCATGACGTCGGACCGACGGTGCAGGCGTTTAGCGTAATGGAAGGTCTGGGGTGCAACTTGTGAGCAGGAAGCTATTTGGCACGGACGGAATTCGCGGACGCGTTGGTGAATACCCGATGACGGCTGAGTTCGCCCTTCGCCTGGCCAGCGCTGCTGGCCGCGTGCTCGCGCCAACCGGCGGCAAGGTGCTCATCGGCAAGGACACACGCGTTTCGGGTTACATGTTCGAGTCCGCACTCGAGGCGGGATTTGTCGCGGTGGGCATGGATGTGCTGCTGGTTGGCCCCCTGCCAACACCGGGCATTGCGCACCTGACCCGCACGCTTGGCGCCGACGTGGGTGTCGTCATCAGCGCATCGCATAACCCTTATGAAGACAATGGGATCAAGTTCTTCGACGCCAATGGCAGCAAGCTGTCGGACGAAATAGAGGCGGCCATTGAGGCCCGTTTGTCCGAGCCTGCCGTGACGCGGGATTCAGGTTTTCTGGGGCGAGCGAAGCGCGTGGATAACGCCCTGGATGCCTACCAGGCCTTCTGTATCTCGAGCGTACCGGAAGACCTGCGCCTTGATGGCCTCAAGATTGTTATCGACTGTTCGCACGGCGCAGCCTACAAGGTTGCGCCCCGCGTGCTGTCGGCGCTGGGTGCCGAGATCGTGCCGATTGGCTGCTCCCCGAACGGGCGCAACATCAACGACGGCTGTGGATCAACCAAGCCGGAATTGTTGCGGCTCACCACCCAGGGAGTCCGCGCCGACCTCGGGATTGCGCTCGATGGCGATGGTGACCGGGTATTGATGGTCGACCACGCGGGTCAGCTGGTCGACGGTGATCAATTGCTCTGGGTTCTGGCCAACGCATGGCAGAAATCCGGCCAGCTGGTCGGCCCGGTCATCGGCACCTTGATGAGCAACTTCGGTCTTGAACGCGGATTTAAGGACCTGGGAATCGAGTTCCGGCGTGCCAAGGTGGGGGATCGTTACGTACTCGAGCTGCTTAGGGAAACCGGCGGGCGGCTTGGTGGCGAAACCTCGGGCCACCTGATCTGCCTCGACAAGACCACCACGGGCGACGGACTGGTGAGCGCCCTGCAGGTTCTGTGCGTGGTCAAGCAATCGGGCAGGACCCTGGCTGAGTTGACCGCGGGAATGCCGCGCTACCCGCAGACACTGGTGAACGTTCTGGTCCGTGACAAGATCGACCTGACGAATGCTCCGAAGATCCACTCAGCTGTCGCTCGCGCGGAGCAGGAGCTCGGGACGCGCGGGCGGGTTGTTCTGCGGGCGTCCGGCACCGAGCCGGTGGTGCGGGTCATGGTTGAGGGCGAGGACCAGGGCGTGGTGGAAAAGCTCGCTGACGACATCGCCGCCAGTGTCCGGGCTACCGCTACCGGCTGAACCCGCCTGTGCCCGGCCCCCCGCGTTGCTTAAAACGGGGCGGAACGCTACCCTGCGGCGTCTTTTTTTTCAGGGCATGGGCCTCTACCGATGTCAAACAGGCGGCCTTTAATCGCGGGTAACTGGAAGCTCAACGGCAGCCATTGCGCCAACCGAGCCCTGGTCGTGGCTGTCACCGATGGCCTCGCCGCAGCGGGCCTGGGTCCGAACCGGCTTGCGGGCCCGGAGGCCCCCCTGGATGTGCTTGTCTGCCCGCCATTTGTCTACCTGGCGGAAGTCGCCGGGCTGCTTGGCGGATCGGGTCTGGCGATTGGCGCCCAGGACGTTGCGGCCGAAGAGTCCGGCGCGTTCACGGGTGAAGTTTCCGCCGAGATGCTCCGCGACGTGGCCTGCCGTCATGTGATTGTCGGGCATTCCGAACGGCGTGCGCTGTTCGGTGAATCGGACGAGCGGGTCGCTGCCAAGGTCGTTGCCGCCTTGCGAGCCGGGCTGGTTCCCATTCTTTGTGTCGGCGAGACTCTGGCCGAGCGCGATGCCGGGCAGACCCTGCCGGTTGTCCGCCGGCAACTTGACGCGGTCTTTACGGCACTGGACGCCGCCGGTGTGCCGTCCATGGCCCGCCGGGCGATTGTGGTGGCCTACGAACCCGTGTGGGCAATTGGCACGGGCCGGACGGCCACGCCGGCGCAAGCCCAGGACGTCCACGCCGATATCCGGGCCACGATAATGCGACGCGATGCTACAATTGCGGGCGACTTACGCATCCTTTATGGGGGCAGCGTCAAGGCGTCCAACGCGAAGGACCTCTTCGCGATGCAAGATATCGATGGCGGGCTGATCGGCGGCGCTGCGCTGCAGGCCGCCGAATTTGTAAGCATTTGCAAGGCGGCTGCAAGCTGATGACTAACCTACAAAACGTCGTATTGATTGTTCATGTGCTGATTGCACTCATGATCGTGGGCCTCGTTCTGATCCAGCGCGGCAAGGGTGCCGATGCCGGGGCGGCGTTCGGTGCCGGCGCGTCCGGAACGGTTTTCGGTGCCCGGGGTTCCGCAAATTTCCTCTCGCGGTCGACGGCGGTGCTGGCGATGCTGTTTTTTGGCACCAGTCTTGGGCTTGCCTACCTGGGCGCTCAGCGCAAGCCGGCCCAAAGCCTGCTCGATGTTGAACTACCAACTGAAACCGCGCCGGCGGCGGTCGTCGGTCCGCCCGCTGGCTCGACGAGCGAGTCGACGCTGGTCGAGTTGCCCGCGTTGCCGGCGGCGGCGCCATCGGCACCGGCACTGCCGGGTGATGCTGATCAGGGTCAGCCCGCAAGTCAGTGACCTTCAGTTAAAGCAGTTGCCGACGTGGTGGAATTGGTAGACACACCGTCTTGAGGGGGCGGCGGCGCAAGCCGTGTGAGTTCGAGTCTCACCGTCGGCACCAGGACTACGAGACGGATTGTATTTGGAGCGATTGCGGCGTTTGGGCGTCGCGTCAGGGCGTCGACGTGAGTCGTGGGTCGAAGGAGCACCCGTGCTGAACAACTACGTACCGGTACTGGTCTATTTGTGCGTAGCTACAGGCATCGGCCTGGTAATGCTGGGCATCGGGTTTCTCATCGGTCGCGGCGAGAAGTATCCGGAGAAGCTGTCGCCCTATGAGTGCGGTTTCGCGCCATTCGAAGACAGCCGGATGAAATTCGATGTTCGCTACTACCTGGTGGCGATCCTGTTCATCGTTTTTGACCTGGAAATTGCCTTTCTCTTTCCCTGGGCAGTCACGCTCGATGTCATCGGGCTGACAGGCATTCTCGCCATGGGCGTATTTCTGGCGGTGCTCGTGGTTGGTTTCGTGTACGAATGGAAGAAGGGGGCTCTGGAATGGGACTAGGCATGGAGCTTAAAGAGCCCGTCCCGGACATCCTCCAGCAGCGTGGCTTTGTCGTTACGAAGCTGGACAACCTGATCAACTGGGCCCGTACGGGGTCGCTCTGGCCCATGACCTTCGGCCTGGCCTGCTGTGCCATCGAAATGATGCACGCCGGAGCAGCCCGCTATGACCTCGATCGCTTTGGCGTCATCTTTCGGCCAAGCCCCCGCCAGTCCGATGTGATGATTGTCGCCGGTACGCTCACCAACAAGATGGCTCCTGCCCTGCGCAAGGTCTATGACCAGATGGCGGAGCCCCGCTGGGTGATCTCCATGGGCTCCTGCGCCAATGGCGGCGGCTACTATCACTACTCCTACGCCGTGGTTCGCGGCTGTGACCGGATCGTTCCGGTGGACGTCTATGTGCCCGGTTGTCCGCCGACGGCTGAGGCGTTGCTCTACGGCATCATCCAGCTGCAAAACAAGATCCGGCGCACCAACACAATTGCCCGATGAGTTCTCGTCCGGTCAGTTCCAGGCTTGAGGCCCTTGCGGCCAGCGTTAGTGAGCGTTTTGGCGACACGCTGCTGCGGGTAGATTCTCGCTGTGGCGAGCTTGGTTACGAGACAGCGCCCGGCAATCTGCGCGAGGTTGCCTGCGCGTTGCGCGATGAATT
Organism: Gammaproteobacteria bacterium; assembly: GCA_032122615.1. Lineage (GTDB taxonomy): Bacteria > Pseudomonadota > Gammaproteobacteria > Steroidobacterales > SHZI01. Next base: position 27,107 of record JAQBGF010000083.1, read on the forward strand.
TGGCTTCGAGATGCTGATCGATATTTGCGGCGTCGACTATCTCAGTTACGGCCAGGTCGAGTGGGAGACCCAGGATGCCACCAACGCGGGTTTCAGCCGGGCTGCGGAGCAGGGCACGATACTGGCCGATCCGGGTCAGCAGTTCGATCCACGACGTTTTGCAATTGTTTATCACCTGCTCTCGATAAGCCACAATTTGCGCTTGCGATTAACGGTTTACACGGGCGCCGATAACCCGCCGGTCATCCCTTCGGTGGTCGACACTTGGGCAGTTGCCAACTGGTTTGAGCGTGAGGCATTCGACCTGTTCGGCGTTCTCTTCGACGGCCATCCCGACCTGCGCCGGCTGCTGACCGATTACGGCTTCATCGGGTACCCGTTTCGGAAGGACTTTCCCCTGTCCGGCAATCTTGAGGTTCGTTACGACCCGGAGCAGGGACGGGTCATTTACCAGCCCGTCACGATTGAACCGAGAACGCTGGTGCCGCGCGTCATTCGCGACGACAACCGCTACGAGCCCGATTTGAAAGACGGGAATGGCTGAGTTTCGCAATTACACCCTGAATTTCGGGCCCCAGCACCCGGCGGCTCACGGAGTGCTGCGCCTGGTGCTGGAGATGGACGGCGAGACCATCCAGAAGGCCGATCCGCACATCGGGCTCCTGCATCGTGGAACGGAGAAGCTGGCCGAGAGCAAGCCCTTCAATCAGAGCATTGGCTACATGGACCGGCTCGACTACGTGTCCATGATGTGCAACGAACACGGTTACGTCCTTGCCATCGAGAAGTTGCTCGGCATCCAGCCGCCAAAGCGTGCGCAGTACATTCGCGTGATGTTCGACGAAGTGACGCGGATCATGAATCACCTGATGTGGCTGGGCGCGCACGGTCTGGATATCGGTGCGATGACGGTGTTCCTCTACTGTTTTCGCGAGCGCGAGGACCTGATCGACTGCTACGAGGCGGTCTCGGGAACCCGCATGCACGCAACCTATTACCGGCCGGGCGGCGTGTACCGGGATCTGCCGGACAAAATGCCGAAGTTCCAGGAGTCCGGGTTCCGTTCCGGCAAGGAAATACAGAGGCTGAATGCCGCCCGCGAGGGTTCTTTTCTCGATTTTCTGGAAGATTTTACTAACCGGTTCCCGAAGTGCGTGGATGAGTACGAAACCCTGCTCACGGACAACCGGATCTGGAAGCAGCGGACGGTCAATATTGGCGTTGTGAGCCCTGAGCGTGCCCTGCAGCTCGGCTTTACCGGACCGATGCTGCGTGGTTCCGGTGTCGAGTGGGACCTCCGCAAGAAGCAGCCGTATGAAACCTATCCGGAACTTGATTTTGACATCCCGGTTGGCGTGAACGGTGATTGCTACGATCGTTACCTCGTTCGCATCGAGGAATTCCGTCAGTCAAACCGCATCATCCGGCAGTGCATTGACTGGCTTCGGCGTCACCCGGGCCCCGTGATACTGGATGACCGTAAGTTTGCCCCGCCGAGCCGGGAAGAGATGAAGGAAGACATGGAGTCGCTCATTCATCACTTCAAGCTGTTTACCGAGGGCTACTGCGTACCCGCTGGCGAAGCCTATGCGGCCGTCGAGCACCCGAAAGGAGAGTTTGGCGTGTACCTCGTGTCCGATGGGGCGAACAAGCCGTATCGCCTGAAAGTGCGTGCCCCCGGGTTTGCCCATTTGTCTGCGATGGCCGAGATGGTTGAGGGCCATATGCTGGCTGACGTCGTCGCCGTTATAGGCACCCAGGACATCGTCTTTGGCGAGATTGATCGCTGATGGAAACAACCAGCAGTAACGAACTCTCTCCGGCTCTGCGGGCCGAAATAGACCGCTGGGTGGCCCGTTTTCCGGAAGGCCGGCAACGGTCGGCTGTGATTGCGGCCCTGCATGCGGCCCAGCACGAGAACCATGGCTACCTGACTCGCGAGTTGATGGAAGGCGTAGCCGCTTACCTCGGCATGCCGGTCATCCAGGTGTATGAAGTAGCCACTTTTTACTCCATGTTCGAGACGAAGCCGGTCGGTCGCCACAGCATATCGGTGTGCACCAACATCTCCTGCATGCTGTGCGGGGGCGAGAAAATCCTGGCGCACGTTGAAAAGCGTCTCGGCATCAAGGTGGGCGAGAGCAGTTCGGATGGCCGCTTCTATCTCAAGAAGGAAGAGGAGTGTCTCGCGGCCTGTTGCGGTGCGCCGATGATGATGGTCGACCACCGGTACTACGAAAACCTGACACCGGCGCGTGTGGACGAGATTCTCGACAGCATTGCCGATGCCGGGGAGTCGCCCCATGACTGAGTCTCACCGCTACGAGCAAAATCTGGTTTGCTTCGAAACGCTGGGCAAGGACCAGCCGGCCAGCCTCAAGACCTACCGGGAACTGGGTGGGTATGACATCTGGGAAAAGATCTTGTCCGGCGGAATGACCCGCGAGCAGGTCATCGACGGGGTGAAGGCATCGGGGTTGAGGGGTCGCGGTGGCGCGGGCTTTCCCACGGGCGTGAAGTGGAGCTTCATGCCGAAGGATTCTCCCGGCCAGAACTACGTCGTGTGCAACTCGGACGAGAGCGAGCCGGGCACCTGCCATGACCGCGAAATCCTGCGCTTCAATCCCCACTCGGTGATCGAGGGGATGGCGATCGGCGGTTTCGCGATGGGCGCTACGGTTGGCTACAACTATATTCGTGGCGAGTTCCTTGATGAGCCTGTGCCGGTATTTGAAGCGGCTTTGCAGGAAGCCTACGCGGCTGGCCTGCTGGGCCGAAATATTCGGGGTTCGGGGATCGACTTCGACCTGAAGACTTTCATTGGCGCCGGTGCTTACATTTGTGGCGAGGAGACTGGCCTGCTCGAGTCACTCGAAGGCAAACCCGGCAAGCCGCGATTCAAGCCGCCGTTTCCGGCGGCCTTCGGTCTCTACGGCCGCCCGACCACGGTCAATAACACCCAGTCCTTCGCGTCGGTACCGAAGATCCTGCGGCGCGGCCCGACGTGGTTTGCCGATCTGGGTCCGGAAGGCTCGGGTGGCACCGCCCTGTTCTCCGTTTCCGGGCATGTGGCAAAGCCGGGCAATTTTGAATTACCGCTCGGTATTCCGTTCCGCGACCTGCTCGAGATCGTGGGTGGCGTGCGGGAGGACCGCGGACTGAAGGCAGTGATCCCGGGCGGCTCGTCCGTGCCCGTCGTGCCCGGCGCCACGATCATGGACGCGACGATGGACTACAACGGCTTGAAAAAAATCGGGACTTCGCTGGGCACGGGCGCCGTTATCGTCATGGACGACACGACCTGCATGGTCAGCGTGCTGTGCCGGATATCCCGCTTCTACTATGCGGAGTCGTGCGGGCAGTGCACTCCGTGCCGGGAAGGCACCGGCTGGCTCTACCGGATGCTCAGCCGGATCCTCGATGGCCAGGGCCGCCGTGAGGATCTCAAGCTGTTGCTGGATGTGGCAAACCGCATTGAGGGTCACACGATTTGCGCGCTGGGCGATGCAGCTGCCTGGCCCATTCAGAGCTTTCTGCGGCACTTCATGCCCGAGTTCGAGTACATGATCGAGCATCGCGGCCGGTCAATTGTTGACTCCCGGCCCGAAGCCGCCTGAGTGTCGCAAGGGATACCCGCTTAATGAGTGACAACACCATCAAGATCGAGGTCAATGGCATCGAGATGGACGCGCGGCCGGGTGAGATGCTGATTGCGGTCACGGACCGTGCCGGGATCTACGTACCGCGCTTCTGCTACCACGAAAAGCTGACCGTGGCGGCGAATTGCCGGATGTGCCTCGTGGAAGTGGCCAACGCGCCGAAGCCGCTGCCGGCGTGCGCGACGCCGGTTACCAACGGCATGAAGGTGGCCACCCGGTCGGCCAAGGCCATCGGCGCGCAGAAGGCCACGATGGAGTTTCTGCTGATTAATCACCCGCTGGATTGCCCGATATGCGACCAGGGCGGTGAATGCGAGCTGCAGGACCTCGCCATGGGCTTCGGCCGCGACGTTTCCCGATTTACCGAGCGCAAGCGTGTCGTCAAAGACAAGAATATCGGTCCGCTGGTATCGACCGACATGACCCGCTGCATCCATTGCACCCGGTGCGTGCGTTTCGGGCAGGAAATCGCCGGGATTCAGGAACTGGGAACGATCGGTCGCGGCGAGCGGATGCAGATCAGCACCTTCATCGAGGCCAGCGTTGACCACGAGTTGTCGGGCAATATCATTGATCTGTGCCCTGTCGGGGCACTGAACAGCAAACCTTACCGCTTCAGTGCCCGCGCCTGGGAGATGCAGGCCTTCCCAACGGTGGCCCCTCACGACTGCGTGGGATCGAATCTGTCGGCGCACGTGCTGCTCGGGAAGGTCAAGCGGGTTGTGCCGCGTGCCAATGAGGCCATCAATGAAACCTGGCTCTCTGACAGGGACCGCTTCAGTTACGAGGGCATCTACGCCGACCGTCTGGAGCAGCCGATGCTTCGTGATGGCGACGTGCTGCGGCCCGTGAGCTGGGAGCAGGCCCTTGAGGCGGCAGCGGCCGGCATCGCCGGCGCCACCCGAAACAATGACAGCGAACTCGGAGCCTGGGCCGGCCCGACATCGACGGTCGAAGAGGGGTTCTTGCTTCAGCGCGTATTGAGGCATTTCGGTTCTGACAACCTTGATCACCGCTTGCGTCGCCGGGATTTTCGCCTGCAGGAGCGGGACCCGGTGTATCCGTGGCTGGGCATGTCGCTGGCCGAACTCGAGCAGGCCGATGCGATTGTCGTCGTTGGCGCGAATCTGCGTCGCGAGGCACCGCTGATTGCCCACCGGGTACGCAAGGCGGCCCTCCGCGGCGCGCGTGTGATATTCGTTAACCCCGGCCGCTACGAGTATCTGCACCCGGTCGGGGGCTACGTCGAAACCGGTGTGGACCTGGTGGGCGGTTTGCGCCGTCTGCTGTCTGACAACCCGGATGCCGAAGTCGCTGCGATTCCGGGGCAGCTGCGCGACGCCGAGCGAGTCGTCGTGCTGTTGGGGCAAATGGCCGGCCGGCACCCGCGGCTGGCGGACCTTCGGCAGGTGGCTGGCGATCTGGCACGGAAGTACTCGGCGCGAATTGGTTATGTGTCGGAAGGCGCAAATTCCGCCGGTCTTGCCCTGGCCGGTGTCCTGCCTCACCGGGGTCCTGGCGGAATCCCCGTGGCCAAGGCAGGCAGGAACCTGGCCGAGATGCTTGCCCAGCCACTGGCCGGGCTTGTGCTTTTGAATATCGAGCCCGAGCGGGACTGTGCTGAGAGCGGGTCCGCGCGGAGCGCATTGCAGTCAGCCGGGTTCGTCGTGGCCCTGTCACCGTATCTGAGCCCGGCCCTTGAAGCCCATGCCGACGTCGTCCTGCCCGTTGGAACCTTTGCAGAAACCGCGGGAACATTCGTCAACTGCGAAGGCCGCTGGCAGAGCTTCGGCGGGGTAGCCGCACCGGTGGGCGCAAGCCGGCCAGCCTGGAAAGTGCTGCGGGTTCTCGGCAATCTGTTGAACGTTCCGGACTTTGACTACAACAGCGCCGAGGAAATCTGTACGGCAGTCCGCGAAGTTGCCGCAACCGTGCAACCGGACAATACCGTGTCGGTAACCGCCATTCCGCCAGCGATTGGCGGGGCAGAAATTGTGCTTGGCGATCTTGAAGTGCCGATCTACGGAAGCGACGCTATCGTCCGTCGCGCCGCCGCCCTGCAGATGACCCGTGAAGCCCGTGGCTAGTCTGTCCTTTCTGCAGGATCTCTGGTTGTCGCTGCCTCCGCTGGTGCGCGAGCTGCTGGTGATGCTCGGGCAGATACTGTTTCTCACCGTCGTGGTGATTCTCTGCGTTGCGTTTCTGACCTATCTGGAGCGCAAGGTTATCGGCTACATGCAGAACCGGATTGGCCCAAACCGGGTGGGCCCGGGCGGCTGGCTTCAGCCGTTTGCTGACGTCATCAAGCTGTTGCTCAAGGAAGTGGTGGTGCCGTCAAGTGCCAATCGCTTTCTCTTCGTCGTCGCGCCGCTGCTCTCCATCGTGCCGGCACTGGCCACGTGGGCCGTCATCCCACTATTCCCGGGCTTCGCCATTGCCGAGATCGACGCGGGGCTGCTGTATGTACTGGCACTCACGTCGCTGAGTGTCTATGGCGTGATCCTGGCGGGTTGGGCCTCTAACTCCAAGTACGCGCTGCTCGGGGCCATGCGTTCCGCCGCGCAGATCGTCGCCTACGAGATTGCCATGGGCTTTGCACTCGTCGGCGTGCTGATGGCCGGCGGCAGCCTGAACCTGGGCAAACTCGTCGAGGCGCAGTCGGGTGGCCTGTTTAGCTGGTTCTGGCTGCCACTGTTTCCGCTTTTCATTGTGTATTTTGTCTCCGGTCTGGCTGAGACCAACCGTGCGCCGTTCGACGTGTCCGAAGGTGAATCGGAAATTGTCGCCGGCTTTCACGTGGAGTACTCCGGCGTCGCCTTTGCCCTTTTCTTTCTGGCTGAATACGCCAACATGATCCTGATTTCGGCGCTGACTGCCGTCATGTTCTGGGGTGGTTGGGAATCACTGTTTGCCGGACCCTTGTTCGGGTTTCTCGACGGAACGTTGCTCGAAGTGCTGCGTCTGCCGGGAATTCACTGGCTGGCCTTCAAGATCGCCTTCTTCCTGTTCTGCTTCTTGTGGGTCAGGGCCACCTTCCCCCGCTATCGCTACGACCAGATCATGAGGCTGGGCTGGAAGGTTTTCATTCCGGTTACGATCGTCTGGATCGTCATCGAAGGCGCCATGGCCGCATTCCGCGTCGGGCCCTGGAGTAGCTGAGGCCGGAGGGCCTGATTCATATGAACGCCATCAGCAACGCACTCAAGACGTTCACGCTGTGGGAGCTCCTGAAGGGGCTGCGCCTGACGCTGCACAATCTCTTCGTCACGAAGGTGACGATCCAGTACCCGGAAGAGAAGACGCCGCAGTCACCACGGTTTCGCGGCTTGCATGCGTTGCGCCGCTACCCCAACGGTGAGGAGCGGTGTATAGCCTGCAAGCTCTGCCAGGCTGTCTGCCCGGCGGCCGCCATCACGATCGAGTCGGATGTTGGTCCCGACGGCACCCGCCGGACCACCCGCTACGACATCGATCTGTTCAAATGCATTTACTGTGGCTTTTGCGAGGAGGCCTGCCCGGTGGACGCCATCGTGGAAACCCGGATCTTCGAGTACCACATGGAAAATCCCGGGGAAAACATCATGACCAAGGACAAGCTGATGGCCGTGGGCGAGAAATACGAGGCCGAGATTGCCGCCGACAGGGCCGCGGACGCGCCGTACCGCTAACGCCGGACACTGAGAGGATCATGTTCACTACATTTCTTTTCTATGCATTTTCCACGGTGCTGCTGGCGTCCGCCGTGGGCGTAATCACGGTGCGCAACCCGGTGTATGCGGCCTTGTGCCTGATCCTGGCCTTCGTCACCAGCGCCGTGCTGTGGTTGTTGCTGGAGGCCGAGTTCCTTGCCGTCGTGCTGGTGCTGGTCTACGTCGGCGCGGTGATGGTGTTGTTCCTGTTCGTGGTGATGATGCTGGACATCAATACCGCAACACTTCGCGAAGGGTTCCTCCGTTACGCGCCGGTGGGGGTGATCGTGGCAGGCATCATCGTTCTGGAGCTCGCCTACGTGATCTGGTACCGCAGCGACGGCCTGCCCGTTGATGTGCAGCTGGTGCCGAGGGATGCCGTGTATTCCAGCACCGAGCAACTGGGGCTGGCGCTCTACACGCAGTATCTGTATCCCTTCGAGTTGGCCGCGATGCTGCTTCTGCTGGCCATCGTCGCAGCGATCCTGCTCACCATGCGACACCGCCCCGGCGTGAAAAGTCAGAACGTCAGCGAGCAGGTGAGGGTGCGGCGCGAGGATCGCGTCCGCATCGTGAAAATGAAGTCGGAGTCCGAGTGATGGTCACTCTGTCCCACTACCTGACGCTGTCGGCCCTGCTGTTCACCATCAGCGTCGCGGGCATTTTCCTGAACCGGAAGAACGTGATTGTCCTGTTAATGTGCGTGGAGTTGCTGCTGCTCGCGGTCAATTTCAATTTCATCGCGTTTTCCCGGTACCTGGACGATCCGGCCGGTCAGGTCTTTGTGTTTTTCATCCTGACGGTCGCGGCGGCCGAGGCGGCCATCGGGCTAGCCATCCTGGTTGTGCTGTTCCGGAGTCGCCGCAGCATTAACGTCCAGGACCTCGACGTGCTGAAGGGTTGAGTTGATGGAACGCATGTACCTGGCCATCGTTCTCGGCCCGCTCCTTGCCGCTCTTGTGGCGGGGCTGTTCGGCAGGCAGATCGGCCGCGCGGGCGCGCACATCGTGACCATCCTTGGTGTCGCCGCGTCGTTTGTCATGTCCCTCATGGTCCTGAAGGCCCAGTGGTTCGACGGGGCACCGGCCTGGAACGGTTCCGTCTACACCTGGGCGGTCGTGGACGGCGTGACCATGGAGGTCGGATTCCTCATCGATCGCCTGACCGCGCTGATGATGGTGGTCGTCACGTCCGTGTCGCTGATGGTGCATGTCTACACCATCGGCTACATGCACGATGACCCGGGCTACCAGCGCTTCTTCAGTTATATCTCGCTGTTCACGTTCGCCATGCTGATGCTGGTTATGGCCAACAATTTCCTTCAGTTGTTCTTCGGCTGGGAGGCGGTAGGCCTGATGTCCTACCTGCTGATCGGCTTCTGGTACACGCGACCAACAGCCATCTATGCCAACCTGAAGGCCTTCCTGGTGAACAGGGTGGGGGACTTCGGCTTTTTGCTGGGCATCGCCCTGGTGCTGATGGCCACCGGTAGCCTCGATTACGCCACTGTGTTTCTAAGAGCACCGGAAATCAGTGGCCACACGATCGAGATATGGCCGGGAACGGCCTGGTCCGTAATGACGGTCGCCTGCATCCTGCTGTTCGTGGGCGCGATGGGCAAGTCCGCGCAGATGCCGTTGCATGTGTGGCTGCCCGATTCCATGGAGGGCCCCACGCCGATCTCGGCATTGATTCATGCGGCGACCATGGTGACTGCTGGCGTCTTCATGGTGGCGCGGATGTCGCCGCTGTTTGAGCTCTCGGAAACCGCGCTGTCCGTCGTGCTGGTGATCGGGGCAACCACGGCACTGTTTACCGGGTTCCTTGGGGTCGTGCAGACCGACATCAAGCGGGTCGTGGCGTACTCGACGCTGTCGCAACTGGGGTACATGACGGCAGCGCTCGGCGCTTCGGCCTACGCGGCTGGCGTGTTTCACCTGATGACCCACGCGTTCTTCAAGGCCTTGCTGTTCCTGGCGGCCGGCTCGGTGATCATTGCCATGCACCACGAGCAGGACATCCGGAAGATGGGCGGCCTGCGCAAGTACCTGCCAATAACCTGGGCGACCAGCCTCATCGGCACGCTGTCGCTAATCGGGTTTCCCGGCTTTTCGGGGTTCTTTTCCAAGGACGCCCTGATTGAGGCGGTGGGCCACGCCGAGCGGGCAGGGGCGACCTATGCCTGGTGGTGCCTGCTGATTGGTGTGTTTGTCACGGCGCTGTATTCGTTCCGCATGTACTTCCTGGTTTTCCACGGTCCGGAACGCATGGACGCCGAGACGAAGACCCACCTGCGCGAAACGCCGCGGGTCGTCACGGTGCCGCTCGTTCTGCTCGCTATTCCTTCGGTGATCATCGGGTGGCCGACCATCGCCCCGGTGGTCTTCGGTGATTATTTTGGTTCCGCCATCGTGGTCCACGAAGCCCATAACGTGCTGGGCGAACTCGCGGCCGAGTTTCATGGCCCCGCAAGCTATCTCCTGCACGCATTCTCCGGCCCGGTGCCGTACCTGGCTTTCGCCGGAGCGCTGACTGCCTGGTATGTGTACCTGCGGAAGCCGGGGCTGGCCGAAGCCATCCGGCTGCGGTTCAGTGGCCTGCACACGCTGCTGATGAACAAGTACTACTTTGACGACTTCAACGAGAAGGTGCTGGCGAGGGGTACCCTCGGGATTGGCAATATTCTCTGGCGATTCGGCGACGTCACCGTGATCGACGGGGGGTTGGTGAACGGCAGCGCCCGGTTGGTCGGCTGGGCGGCGCAGGTCAGCCGGCAGCTGCAGAGTGGTTATCTCTACCACTATGCCTTCGCCATGATCATCGGCCTCGCGGTGCTGGTGGGCTGGCTCCTGCTGGGCACCTGAGCTGATGAACACTTTGATGCCTGAAAACCTGTTTGGCGTCGGCACCCTGAGCGTGCTGGTGTGGTTGCCGATTCTGGGCGGCATCCTCCTGCTGGGTCTTGGGCGTCGGGAGGGCGCACCCTCGGGGCTACGCCTCGATCGTATTCTTGCTCTCGCCATCTCCGTGTTGACCTTCGTTCTCAGCATCCCGCTATGGACGAAATTCAATTTGTCCACGGCCAGCATGCAGTTCGTCGAGCGGGCGCCGTGGATCAGCACCTTCGACGTCGAGTACTACCTCGGCATAGACGGTTTCTCGATGCCACTGATTCTCCTCACGACCTTCCTGACGCCGATTGTCGTACTGGCTGGCTGGGAGGTTGTCGAGAAGCGCACGGCACAGTATTTCGCCGCCTTTTTGATCCTTGAAGGCCTGATGATTGGCGTGTTTGCGGCGCTGGATGCCTTGCTCTTTTACGTCTTCTGGGAGGCCATGCTGATTCCGATGTTTATCATCATCGGCGTCTGGGGTGGCGAGCGGCGCGTCTACGCGACGGTCAAGTTCTTCCTGTACACCTTTCTTGGCTCGGTGTTCATGCTGGTCGCGTTGATCTACCTCTACCTGAAGTCCGGAAGCTACAGCATTCTCGATTTTCATGCCCTGCCGCTGTCGCTCACCGAACAGACCTTCATCTTCCTGGCGTTCCTGTTTGCCTTCGCGGTCAAGGTACCGATGTGGCCGGTCCACACCTGGTTGCCGGACGCGCACGTGGAGGCCCCGACTGGCGGGTCGGTGATCCTGGCAGCCGTTCTGTTGAAGATGGGCGGCTACGGCTTTCTCCGCTTCAGCCTGCCGATCACGCCCGATGCCAGCAGTGAACTCGCCTGGCTGATGATTACGCTGTCGCTGGTGGCGGTGGTCTACATCGGCCTCGTCGCGCTCGTGCAGAAGGACATGAAGAAGCTGATCGCGTACTCGTCGATCGCCCACATGGGCTTCGTTACGCTGGGCTTCTTCATCGCCTGGAACATTCTCGAACGGACGGGTTCAACGGCCGGCATCGCCATGGGCCTGACTGGCGGCATGATCCAGATGATTTCCCACGGGTTCATCTCGGGGGCATTGTTCCTGTGTGTCGGGGTGATGTACGACCGGTTGCACAGTCGTGAAATCGATGCTTACGGTGGCGTGGTCAACACCATGCCGCGCTTCGCCGCCTTGATGGTCCTGTTTGCCCTGGCCAATGCCGGGTTGCCGGGTACCTCAGGGTTCGTCGGTGAATTCATGGTGATCCTGGCGGTCTTCAAGGCCGGCTTCTGGTATGCGTTCCTGGCTGGAACCACCCTGATTCTCGGTGCGGCCTATACCTTGTGGCTGGTAAAGCGGGTGATCTTCGGCGCTATAGCGAACGAGGGTGTCGCGGGCCTGACGGATGCTTCCCGGCGCGAGTTGTTCGTGCTGGCTCTGGTTGCCGCCGGCGTGCTCGGGCTTGGCCTCTGGCCAGCTCCCCTTGCTGATGCCATGGCGGCGAGCGTCGATAATCTGGTGATCCAGATTACCCAGTCCAAGCTGGGGTATTCCCCATGAACCCGCTGGCGTTGGATCTGGTAACTGCCTGGCCTGAAATTATTCTGTCGGGCGGGCTGTGCCTGGTGCTGCTCGTCGACATGTTCCTCAAGGACAGTCACCGCGACTTCACCTACCTGCTCACGATCCTGCTGCTGGCCGGAATGGCCTGGGTGCTGCTGGGTGACGGTAACGCCGGGCAGACGACTCTCGCCTTCGGCGGCTCATACATCAGCGATCCGCTGGCTCGCGTGCTGAAGCTGTTTGCAGTGGCCATTGTTGCGACCGTATTCCTGTATTCGCGGCCCTATTTGCGGGTCCGCGGGCTACACCACGGCGAGTTCTATGTGCTCGGCCTGTTTGGCCTGCTCGGCATTCTCGTTCTGGCGTCCAGCTACAGCCTGCTGGTGAGTTACCTGGGGCTTGAAATCCTGTCGCTGAGCCTCTATGCCATGGTGGCCTTCAACCGGGACTCGCCGGTGGCCGCAGAGGCGGCCATGAAGTACTTCGTGCTGGGCGCCATCGCCTCCGGCACCCTGCTGTACGGCATGTCGCTGGTGTATGGCGTCACGGGCACCCTGAACATTGGCGACCTGCAAGCCAGTATCGGGAGTGGTGAGGCTGCTTCCCCAAGCCTGTGGGTCGGCCTGGCCTTCCTGGTCGCGGGCATTGCTTTCAAATTTGGTGCCGTGCCCTTTCACATGTGGGCGCCCGATGTATACGAGGGGGCCCCGACAGCTGTGACGCTGTATGTCGGCACCGCTCCCAAGCTTGGCGCGCTCGCGCTCGCCATCCGGATTCTGGTGGAGGGGCTGGGACAGCAGCCTGCGGTCAGTGACCTGTGGCAGCTGATGCTGGCCGCGCTGGCGGTGTTGTCGCTGGTGCTGGGCAACGTCGCGGCTATCGCGCAAACCAACGTCAAGCGCATGCTGGCTTACTCCACGATCGCGCACGTGGGATTCATCCTGCTCGGATTCGTGGCAGGTAGTCCCGAGGGCGTCCAGGCTGCGCTGTTCTACACCCTGGTCTACGTCATCATGGCCACCGGGAGCTTTGGTTTCCTGGTGGTTCTCAGCAGCCGCGGAGAAGACGTGGAGAATCTCGATGACCTGCGCGGCCTGTGGCAACGCAGTCCCTGGTTCGCGCTGATGATGGTCCTGCTGATGGTGAGCATGATCGGCGTCCCGCCGCTGGCCGGCTTCTATGCCAAGTGGTGGGTGCTGTCGGCCCTGCTGGGGTCGGGCAACGTGGCCCTCGCCGTGGTCGGGCTGGTTGCCTCGGTTATTGGCGCCTACTACTACCTGCGGGTCATCCGCCTCATGTTGTTTGACGACGGCGGCCAGGCCCACGCGGGCGGGGTTCCCCTTGATGTCCGGGTCGTCCTCAGCGTGAATGTGCTGCTGCTCGTGCTGATCGGGCTACTGCCTGACCGGTTGCTGGAACTTTGCGCCAGGGCAGCCGCCCTGATCTAAGTATCGGTCGCCGCCTGCTGCGCTGTCGCGTGGTTGCGGCAAGGGGGGCAACTGGCTACTATGCGGCCTCGCGCCGGTGCGGGGTGGAGCAGTCTGGCAGCTCGTCGGGCTCATAACCCGAAGGTCGTAGGTTCGAATCCTACCCCCGCTACCAT
>JAQBGF010000084.1:0-15534 GCA_032122615.1 Gammaproteobacteria bacterium
GTTTCAGTCTTCCAGCCCACTGAAACGGCGCGCTGGTTGGGCAACCTGAAGAAGTACAAGCTAGAAGGCGCCGTGCTGGTGGGCCAGGACGGCCGCCCCGTGATTGATCCCGTTACCGGCCTGTTCGCCCGCGACGCCCTAAGCTTCTGGTCCGCACAGGCGGACGGTAATCGGGTGACGTCCGGTGGTGCCGCCAGCCTGCTCCCTGCCCCTTTGGCCCGGCGCGTATTCACGAACCTGGTGGATGGCGAACTGTCCCAGTCCGCCAACCGGGTAGCAACGGACACCGCCGGCCTGGCCGAAGCGCTGTCCGCCGTGCCGGAGGCCGAGCGGGACGACGTGATCAACTGGGCGCTCGGTCGCGATGTGCGGGATGCCGATCAGGATGGCAATGTCACCGAAGCCCGGTTCGACATGGGAGATCCCTTTCATGTTCAGCCACTTACAGTTTTATACTCAGGCTCTGTCGACAACCCGGTTAGCTCGGTTTTCCTGGCGACGAACGACGGCTACCTGCATGCCATCGACGCGACTACCGGTGTAGAACGCTGGGCCTTCATTCCACAGCGCCTGCTGAACGGGCTGTACCCGCTCTACCGGGACGAAGCCGCCGCCGCCAAGACCTACGGACTGGACGGCGAGATCAACCTGGTCATCGTCAACGACGACGGCCAGCCCGGACTCGCCGGCGGCGAGCAGGCAATCCTGCTGTTCGGCATGGGCCGCGGTGGCGATGGCGTGTTTGCCGTGGACGTCACATCGCGCGATGCGCCCCGCCTCCTCTGGGAAATCAGCGGCACGGACAATGACTTTGCCGATTTGGGCCAGACCTGGTCGCCGCCAGTGGCAGCACGAGTCAGGATTGATGGGACGACCCGCGATGTCGCGGTCTTTGGCGGTGGCTATGACCCCGGCCAGGATAACCGCACCTTCCGTCAGGACACCCGAGGCAATGCCATCTACATGGTGGACCTGGCAGACGGTAGCCGTGTGTGGAGCGTCGGCAGCGGCCTGGCGGTGGGTCCGCACGACCTCGAAATGCCGGCCATGAAGTATTCGATTCCGGCTCCCGTGAAACCCCTGGACCTGAACGGCGATGGCCTCGCCGAGCGCTTCTACGTGGGCGACATGGGCGGGCAGGTCTGGCGTTTCGACATCGTCAACGGCGAAAGTGCCGGTTCACTTGTTGAAGGCGGCGTGCTGGCCTCGCTCGGCGGTGCCGCCGTCAATGGCGCCGACCCGGCAGACCTCCGGCGCTTCTACGAGGCGCCGGACGTGGTGCCCCTGATCCTCGACAACAAGTTCTACATCGCCATCAATATCGGCTCCGGCTATCGTGGCCACCCGCTCGACACCAGCATCGACGAGGCCTTCTTCTCGATTCGGGACTTTGACGTGTTCGGCGTGATCGACAGCGACGACTACCCCGCTGCGCCGGTGTCGGTGGACCAGCTGGCAGATGTCACCAACGACGCGGAGGCCGAAGTGCCGTTCGCGACAGCGGGCTGGCAATTGCGCCTGGTGCAAGGCACCGGAGAGAAGATTCTGGGTGAATCGCTTACTGTCGATAACACCACGTTCTTCACAACCTTCACGCCCGGCGAGACAGCTACTGAATGCACCGGCGGCGCTGGCATAAACCGCCTGTACGCCATCAGCGTTTTCGACGGCCGGCCACGGACCAACTTCGACAGATCCGTGGATGATCCGCTCACGGTGGAGGACCGCTCCCGGATCCTGAATACGGGCATCCCGGTAACCGACGTCAGCATCTACAGAACTGACGGAGGGCCAACGGTCTGCGCCGGCACGGAGTGCCTGACCGCTGAGGAAATGGAGCGCCTGCGCCTTCGGCAGACACCGCTGAACCGAACCTACTGGTACCCGCGTGAAGGTCCGTAGTCGCCGCCCGGTTGCCGGCGTGAAAGCCGGTGGCTTCACGCTGATCGAACTCCTGATCGTCGTGGCCATCGTGGCAATCCTGGCCAGCGTCAGCATGGGGGGCTATCGCCAGTACGTGAGGCGCGCGAACCGCGTGGACGCGACCAGCGCCCTGCTCCGGATCTCTGCCGCACAGGAACGCTTCTATCTGCAAAACAACAGTTACGCGACCACGGCAGAGGAACTCACTGCCCCACCGTCAGCGGGCCTCGGCATTTCCGGCACACAGCACGGCCTGTATGACCTGGCTGTGATTGCCGGCCCCGACGGCGCCACCACCGGTTACACCGCAACCGCGACCGCCGCAAGCGACGCCTCGCAGCGCGACGATGAGGGCTGCCGGATTTTCAGTATCGACCAGAGCGGGCAGCGCAGCGCGGCCAACGCCGGCGGCACGG
Organism: Gammaproteobacteria bacterium; assembly: GCA_032122615.1. Classification (GTDB taxonomy): domain Bacteria; phylum Pseudomonadota; class Gammaproteobacteria; order Steroidobacterales; genus SHZI01. The sequence goes on from JAQBGF010000084.1 coordinate 2,340, forward strand.
AAAGCGCCGAAATCACGGCTCGTTGCTGGCGTTGACCCGGCCGCCCGCGTGAGCCTGGCGCAAGCGCCTGCTTTCCAGGAAGAAACCGTCGAACAGCATCAGGATGACGCCAACCGAAATCGCGGAATCCGCGACGTTGAAGGCCGGGAATGACCAGCGATCGTAGTACAGCAGGACGAAATCCACGACGTACCCGTGCTGCAGCCGATCGACGAGATTGCCAATTGCCCCGCCAAGCACCAGCGTCAGGCCCAGCGGCACGACAATCCGGCCCGCCGGCTGACTGAACAGCCACCAGATAATCAGCCCGCTCACGGCGAGGGCAACCCCACTGAAGAACCAGTTCTGCCAGCCGGATGCATTAGCCAGAAAGCTGAAGGCGGCGCCGGTGTTGTGCAGGCGAACGAGGTCGAAGTACGGTATCACCGGAACACGATCAAAGAGTTCAAACCTGCTGGTGATCAGGTGCTTCGTGTACCGATCAGCAGCAATGACGATGCCCGTCACCAGCAGCCAGCGCCAGTTGGAGAACCTGCTCATACCCAGAGCCGCGTTTCCCCGCCGCCATCCAGATTGGTGACACAGCGGCCGCACAGCTCGGGGTGGGCCTTCATGGCGCCCGTGTCGGGCCGGTGTTGCCAGCAGCGCACACACTTGGCATCCGTCACCGGGACAGCCCGCACCCAGAAGTCCTCGCCCGCCAGCGCGTCGGCCGGGTGCTCCGCTGCGGGCCGCACCTCGGCACCCGATGTGATGAACAGGAAACGCAATTCCTCGCCAAACTTTTCCAGCTGCTCTTGCAGCGAACCGTCGGCATAGATCGTCAGACTTGCATCCAGGGCGGAACCGATGTCGCCCGCTTCCCGCCGCGCCTCGAGCGCCCGGGCCGCGAGCTCCCGGGTAGCCAGCAACCGCTCCCAGTCGATGCCATCGGCCGGGATTTCAGGCAGCTCATACCAGGTGGCCAGCAGCACCGAATCAGCGCGCTTGCCGGGCAGGAATCGCCAGATTTCCTCCGCGGTGAAGCTAAGCACCGGCGCCAGCCAGCGCACCATCGCCTCGGCAATGTGCCACATGGCCGTTTGCGCGGAACGGCGCGGTGTGCCGTCCCGCGCCGCGGTGTAGAGACGATCCTTGATCACGTCGAGGTAGAACGAACCCAGGTCAACGACGCAAAAGTTGTGCAATTGCTGGTACACCCGATGAAACTCGTAGTCGCCGTAGGCCGCGACAATACCGCGCTGTAATTCAGCGGTCCGGGCCAGGACCCAGCGGTCCACCGCCACGAGTGAGTCGACCGGCAAGGCGTCGCTGCCGGGATCAAAGCCGTCGAGGTTGCCGAGGAGGAAACGAACCGTATTCCGCATTCGCCGGTAGGAATCGGCCATGCGCTTCAGGATTTCCTGCGATACGTGCATCTCGGCACTGTAGTCACTCGACGCCACCCACAGACGCAGGATGTCCGCGCCCAGCGAATTCATCACGGACTGGGGAGCGACCACGTTACCCATCGACTTCGACATCTTGCGGCCCTTCTCATCCACGGTGAACCCGTGGGTGAGCACGGCTCGATAGGGAGCCGCCCCGTCGATGGCCACCGCGGTGAGCAGTGAACTCTGGAACCAGCCCCGATGCTGGTCAGAGCCTTCCAGGTACAGGTCAGCGGGAAAGCTCATCTCGGGCCGGCTGCGCGCGAGACAGTGATGAACCATCCCTGAGTCCAGCCAGACATCCATCGTGTCCATGACCTTGTCGTAGTCGGACGCGGCCGCGCCCAGCAGTTCGGCCGGATCGAGTTCAAACCAGCCGTCGATGCCCTGCTGCTCCATGCGCACGGCAACAGCCTCGAGCAGGCGCGGTGTCTCGGGGTGCAGATCACCCGTCTCGCGATGGAGGAATAACGGAATGGGCACACCCCAGGTGCGCTGACGAGAGATGCACCAGTCCGGTCGGCCAGCCACCATGCCTTCGATCCGCTCCTGGCCCCACTCAGGGAACCAGCGCACGCCGGCGATGGCCTCCAGGCTCGCCTCGCGCAGGTGATTCTGATCGAGGCTGATGAACCACTGGGGCGTGGCGCGGAAGATCAGCGGCGTCTTGTGCCGCCAGCAGTGTGGGTAACTGTGCTGGAACCTGACCGCATTCAGCAGATGCCCGCTCTCCCGCAACAGTTCGACGATCCGGTCATTGGCCGCGTTGACGTGCACGCCCTCCAGCAGCGGCGTGCCGGGCACGTACACGCCGCTACCGTCGACCGGGTTGTCCATCGGCAGCCGGTAGCGAAGCCCCGACTGGTAGTCATCCTGCCCGTGGGCCGGCGCGGTGTGCACGGCGCCGGTACCGGCCTCCAGCGTCACGTAATCGGCAAGGATCACCGGCACTTCGCGGGCATAGAACGGATGATGAAGCATCAGCCCCTCGAGTACCGCGCCATTGAAGCGCGCCAGGGTCGAGGACTGCTTCGCTCCATAACGCACCAGGGCAGACTCCGCGAGTCCCTCGGCCAGCACCAGCACGACCGGACCGGACTCCAGTTCCGCCGAGACCAGCACATAGGAAATTTCGCCGCCCAGGGCCACCGCCTGGTTGGCCGGCAGCGTCCAGGGTGTCGTGGTCCAGATCGGGATTGCAACCGGCGCAGCCGCCGGCAGCCCGACGCGCTGGTACAACGCCGCCGCGTCCACCACCTCGAAACGAACATCGACCGCTGTCGAGCCCTTGTCGGCGTACTCAACCTCTGCCTCGGCCAGCGCCGAGCAGCACTTGAGACACCAGTGCACCGGCTTGTAGCCGCGGAGCAGGTGACCGTTCTCGATGATGCGGGCGAAGCCGCGGATCTGCTCGGCTTCAAAGCGGGGGTCCAGCGTCAGGTAGGGGTGGTCCCAGTCGCCAAGCACGCCGAGACGGCGAAAATCGCGACGCTGGCTGTCCACCTGCTGCAAGGCGTACTCGTGACAAGCCTTGCGGAATTCGGCCGCGCTGAGCTTGTCGCCGACCTTCCCCAGCTTCTTCTCGACCTGGTGCTCGATGGGCAGGCCGTGGCAGTCCCACCCGGGAATGTACGGCGCGTCGAAACCCGACAGGGTTTTCGACTTGATGATCATGTCCTTCAGGATCTTGTTGACGGCGTGACCAATGTGGATGTCGCCGTTGGCGTAGGGCGGGCCATCAACCAGCAGAAAACGCGGACGCCCCGCGGCGGCCTTGCGAATCTGGCCGTACAGGTCGCGCTCGGTCCATTCCGCCAGCATTTGCGGCTCCCGTTTCGCGAGATCGCCCTTCATCGGGAAATCAGTCCGCGGGAGATTCACCGTGTTCTTGTAGTCCGTCACCCTGGTTTCCCTCTATATTCTTTATCTGCTGCCAGCGCGCGCCGTGCCTCAACAGCATCCAGCTCCATCTGCAGGCGCAGCGCCTCCAGATCGTCGAACCGTGTTTCGTCCCGAAGCCAAGCCACGAAGTCCACGGCGATCTGTCGCCCGTACAGGTCGCCATCGTAGTCAAACACGTGCACTTCAAGCAGCGGCTCCACGCCGGCAACCGTTGGCCGCGTCCCGACACTCGCAACCGCGTCGCGCGCTGCGCGCCCGATGCCGTGCACGCGCACTGCAAATATTCCACTGACCGGACTCACGCGCCGCTTGAGACGCATGTTGGCGGTCGGAAAGCCCAGCTCCCGGCCCAGCTGCCGGCCGCGGCTGACACGGCCCACCATCCGGTAAGGCCGGCCCAACAGCTGGCGCGCCGTCGCCAGGTCGCCAGCAGCCAGGGCCGTGCGTATGGCCGTACTGGACACCCGCAAGCTGCCCGCTGTGACACTGCTGACCTGCTCCACACCAAAGCCGTGCTGTCGTCCCGCGGCCTCCAGATGGTCAAATGTCCCCGCCCTGCCCTGGCCGAACCGGAAATCATCACCCACCACCAGGTGCCTGACGCCGAGTGTGCGCACCAGCAACTGCTCGATAAACGTCTCCGGCGCGAGCCCCTGCAGCGTCCGCTCGAAGGGTGGACAATACAGGTACGCAACCCCGGACTCCTTAAGCGCCAGCACCTTTTCACGCAGGCACATGAGCCGCGCGGGAGGTTGCCGGTGATTCATTACCTCCTGCGGCGTCGGCTCAAAACTGAAGACCAGCGATGGCAGACCGCGCCGCGCCGCCTCCGCGTGGACGCGATCGAGGATCCGCTGGTGTCCGAGATGCACGCCATCGAATACGCCGATGGTCGCCACGCACCCGGACCGCACTGCTGGAACTCCCGGCCGGGGCCGGCGAAAAAGATGCATCAGACCAGGCGCGCTAAAAGCGGCGATTATAAGGTTGCGGAATCATTTGTTTACGCTTTGCAGCCGAAGATCAGCAGGCCGCAGGCCAAGCACCAGCAGCGCACTGCCATAGGCCAGAACGCCACCGCCGACCGCGGCGGCGAGCCAGAGGCAGCGCAAGCCGAGGCTCGCATCCAGCCAGGCGCTGGTTGGCGGCGCAAAGACGACGAGCAACGTGGCCATAACGCCGGCCGCCACCGCCACGCGCAGCAGAAACCGGCCCCAGCCGGGCGCGTGCGCCACTATGCTCGCGCGGCGCAGTCCGCGGTACAGCAGCCCCGCATTGAGAAAGGAACCCAGGGAGGTAAAGACAGCCAGCCCCGCGTGCGGTGCCGCCCCGCCGGACAAGGCCCACGGTACGACCACGAGCACGTTAAGGGCCATCGTTGAGCCCAGCGCGATTAACCCGACGCGTACCGGCGTCGCCGTGTCCTGCCGCGCAAAGTACCCCGGCGCTAGCACCTTCACCATCGTGAAACCCATGAGGCCGGCCGAGTACGCGATAAGGCTGTAGGTGGACTGCTCCACATCCCTGGCGGTGAACGCACCGCCGTAGAACAGCGTCGTCAGCAGTGGCCCGGAAAGCAGAATCAGGCCCAGCGTGGCCGGCGTAACGATCAGGATGACCAGGCGCATGGCCCAGTCCAGTGTCTTGCCAAAATCGTCGGCGGCGCGCGCCGCGTGCTGGCGCGACAGGTTCGGCAGCATGACAGTGGCCAGCGCGATGCCGAACACGCCCAGCGGGAACTCCATGATCCGGTCGGAGTAGTACAGCCAGCTGATGCTGCCCGTCACCAGAAACGAGGCAATGAGGGTGTCCAGCAGGATACTGATCTGCGCTACCGATGAACCAAACAGGCCCGGCACCATCAGTTTCAGGATCTTGCGCACTCCCGGGTGCTGACCGCCCCACTTTGGCAGCGGCAACAGGCGGATCCGGGCCAGCGACGGCAACATGCACAGCAGTTGCACAACGCCGGCGGCAAACACGCCGGTGGCCAGCGCCATGCCCGGGCGTGCATAGTTCGGCGCCACCCACACGGCAAAGACGATCAGGACGACGTTGAGCAGGACTGGCGAAAATGCTGCCGCCACGAAGCGGTGGTAGGTATTGAGAACGCCGCCGGCCAGGGCAGCGAGGGACACAAACAACAGATAGGGGAATGTCCACCGCAGCATGTCCACGGCGAGCGCAAACCGGTCCGCTTCCCCAGTCGTGGTTTCTGCCACGAAGCCGGGGGCAAAGATTCCGATGAACACGGGGGCAGCAATCGCCCCCGCGGCGGCAAGCACAGACAGGATCACGCCCAGCGTGCCGGCGGTGCGACTGACGAGTTCCCGGACTTCCGCGTGATCCCGGGACTGGTCGTACTCGGCGAAGACGGGCACAAAGGCCTGGGAAAAGGCACCCTCGGCAAAAAATCGCCGGAATATGTTCGGGATCCGGAACGCCACGAAAAAGGCGTCCATGACTAAAGAGGCCCCGAAGAACCGCGCAAAGACCACGTCCCGGACGAGGCCGAGAATCCGCGAGAGCAGCGTCCAGGCGCCTACGGTGCCCGTGGAGCGGAGCAACTTGCCACTGCTCTGGCTGGCCGCCTTGGTTGTGGGATCGGGCAATTCGGTCATGCGCGCGCCAGTCTACCGACCTTGACTTCCCCGGGGGGAAACCAAAGAATACGCGCCCGTCGCGGGGGTCCGCGGCTCCCGCTTTTTCAAGACCAGTCTGGAAGAATTCGTGGCGAACACCAAGTCAGCAATCAAGCGCGCCAAACAGGGCGAGCAACGCCGTCAACACAACGTGGCCCTGCGCTCGCGCATGCGCACCGCCATCAAGAAGATCATCAAGGCCATCGAAGCCGGCGAAACCGAAGCCGCTGCCGCGGCCTTCAAGGCCGGCGCCGCTGAGGTGGACAGCACAGTGAACAAGGGCCTGACTCACAAGAACAAGGCGGCTCGCCAAAAGAGCCGGCTCAATAAAGCCGTCAAGGCCGTCGCCACCAAGAAGTAGGCGCGCCAGTAGGAGCGCCTTCAGGCGCGACCCTCTTCGTCCAGATCTTCCGCATTCATTCCTGCCGCGGTTGCGCCCGACGCCGCCCCTGCGGATGCAGCGGCGAGCGTTTCCAGCCGCGTCATCAGGTCACCCATCAGCCGGGCTGTCCCCTGGCCCGTCAACGCGCTGATCCGGTACACAGGCGTCTGATTATCTGTCGGGTCCACGCCCAGGGCAGCACACACCGATTGCTCGCGAGTGGCGGCCTCGTCCTCGCTGACCAGGTCTGTCTTGTTCAGTACCAGCCAGCGCTCGCGGCCGGCGAGGTCGGGACTGAAACGGCCCAGCTCGGCAACGACGATCCGGGCATCGACCGCCGGATCTGACTCGTCGAAGGGCGCCAGGTCAACCAGGTGGACCAGCAGGCGGGTCCGGCTCAGATGCCGCAGGAAGCGGATGCCGAGACCGGCGCCATCCGCGGCACCTTCTATGAGCCCGGGGATGTCAGCCATCACGAAGCTGCGCAGCGGGCCGACCGAAACGACTCCAAGGCCAGGATGCAGAGTCGTGAACGGGTAGTCCGCCACACGGGGCCGCGCGGCCGACACGGCCCGCAGCAGCGTGGACTTGCCGGCATTCGGCTTGCCAAGCAGGCCCACGTCGGCCAGCAGGCTCAATTCGAAGCGGAGGGTGCGGTGCTCGCCCGGCGTTCCCGGGGTTGACTGGCGCGGAGCACGATTGACGCTGCTCTTGAAGCGGGTGTTGCCGCGGCCGCCCTGGCCACCAGCCGCAACCAGGAGGCGCTCGCCATCCCGGGTGAGATCGCCGAGCAGCTCGCCAGTGTCCGCCTCGAAAACGCGCGTGCCGCTGGGCACTTGCACCTCGAGGGACTCGCCACCACGACCCGTGCAGTCAGATCCCGAACCGCCCTCGCCACTTTTCGCGGCAAAGCGCCGATTGACGCGGAAGTCTGCCAGTGTGTTGAGCGCCTTGCTGGCGACGAGCCAGACGCCGCCGCCATCGCCACCGTCGCCACCGTCCGGTCCGCCCCGGGGAATAAATTTCTCGCGCCGGAAACTGACACAGCCGGGCCCGCCGTTACCGGCGACCACTCGAATGCTGGCTTCGTCGACAAATTTCATGGCTGGTGCTGCTAACTTCGACCGATCGCCCAAGACAAAAAACCCCGCATCTGCGGGGTGTTTCTGACGTCAGCGTCGATGGTTCGCGCTTTGCTATGCAGATCAGGCGCCAGGTGCAACGACGTTGACAACCCGACGGCCGTGCGCGCCTTTGACCTCGAAAAGAACCACGCCATTAGCCTTGGCAAACAGCGTGTGATCGCGCCCGAGGCCCACGTTCTTGCCCGGGTGATATTCCGTGCCGCGCTGGCGAACCAGGATATTGCCGGCAATCACCGACTCGCCGCCAAACTTTTTAAGGCCAAGACGCTTTGACTCGGAATCGCGGCCGTTACGGGTGCTGCCGCCTGCTTTCTTGTGTGCCATGACTCAAATACCTCAGTGTTGGGTGGCAGCGCTCTCAGGCGCCGCCCGCAATGCCGGTGATCTCAACCAGTGTGAACGCCTGCCGGTGACCGTGCATGCGCTTGTACGTCGTCCGGCGCTTGAACTTGATAACAGTGATCTTGTCGTGTCGCTCCTGAGCAACCACCTTGGCAGTCACCTTGGCGCCCGAGATCATCGGCTTGCCAACCGTGATGGCAGCGCCCTCGCCAACCAGCAGAACTTCGCCGAACTCAATGGTGTCGCCAGCGGCCGCGTCGAGCTTCTCGACCTTCAATTTCTCGCCCTGGCTGGCACGGTACTGTTTGCCACCAGTCTTGAATACTGCGTACATGGGTAGTTCCTAACGTTTATCCCCGACGTGACTCCCGGATGGGGTGCTTCCGGAGCGGGACTGAAGACAACCCCGCGAAAAGACGGCGAATTCTAGTGGGTTGGCTCCCCGCTGGCAACTTCGCCAGCGCAACCACCAGGGCCCCGGAAGGCCGCGTTAAGTCGCCCGGCCAACCGGATGCCGGCGATCTGCAGGCGCTCCCCGGCCAGCGCCCGCGCCTCGTCCAGATAGCCGGATGGCAAGGAAAAGGGCCCTTCCCCGTCCCGGGCGAAGGCGTATACGCGGGGTCGCAGGGCCTGGGACTCCCTGGCCCAGTCGAGCGGATGGGCCTGCTGCAGGCGCAACACCTCGGCGGCACCAGGGATGGGCTGGCGACGGACCCACTGTGAAGGTCCCAACGAGCCTGCAAGACGCAGGAGGTCCGCATCCCACACCGCGTGCAGGTTGGTGGTGCGTTTCCCGACCCGCACCGGAATCCGGTTGCCGCCACGATCGCCTTCGCGGCCCACGTGCAGGGGCTGGTGGATGTCCGCGACAAAGTGAGCAACAAAACGCAGGGCGAGACCACGCTGCTGGTTACCGAGAGAGGAATCGACCAGCTCGTTCTCGAAGCGCGCCAGGGCAGCCAGCACGTTGTCCGGATTCCGGCCCGCCGACCTGGCGACCGAACCGTGATCGCTGACGTTGAGGTAGTGCCAGGGCCGGGTGTGCTGCCACTGCGGCTGCCGCCGTATCCTGTCGGGCCAGGTACCGGCATCCGCGAGCGTCTGGCCGGCGAGCAACGGCTTTAAGGCAGCGCGTGTCTGTGAGCAAAGGTGGCGGTCGGCAACGTACCCGACAATCCGGTGGCCCGAGGGACCAAAGGCCCGGGCTGGCCCCGTCCCTCCCAGCGCGATCACACCCGCGAGCAGGACCGCCCACAGCCGGGCCGCCGCCGACAGCTGACCGGCCCGATGGCACGCTTGATGGTGTACAGAACCGTGCATCGCGGGCATTATTCGGCCCGTAATGCACCTCGTCCAACCCGAATTCTCGCGATTTGATCTGGAAGCAGTTCGCGCCCTGCTGGGTGACGATTGGCCCGCAGTCAATCGCGAAATCACAGATCGCCTCCGCAGCGACGTGGCGCTGGTCAACAGCGTTGCACATTACATTGTTGGTGGCGGCGGCAAGCGGCTTCGGCCGCTGATTATGCTGCTCGCGGCGCGTGCCTGCGGCTATCGTGGCGACCGGCACATCATCACTGCCACCATCATTGAATTCATACACACGGCCACGCTGCTCCACGACGACGTGGTGGATGCCTCGGACCTGCGACGCGGCCAGGACACGGCCAACAGCATCTTCGGCAACGAGGCCAGCGTGCTGGTTGGTGACTTCCTGTACTCAAGGGCCTTCCAGTTGATGGTCCAGGTCGGCCAGATGCGCATCATGGATGTGCTGGCCGACGCGACGAATACCATTGCGGAAGGCGAAGTGCTGCAGTTGATGAACTGCAAGGATCCCGAAACCACCGAGCAACGCTACATGGACGTCATCTACCGCAAGACGGCCAGGTTGTTTGAATCGGGCGCCCAGATCGGCGCGATCCTCGCCGACCAGACCCGCGCCGTCGAAGAAGCCCTGGTGGACTACGGCCGTGAACTGGGCCTGGCCTTTCAGCTGGTCGACGACGCCCTCGACTACAGCGCCAACACCGGCGAGCTCGGCAAACAGGTTGGCGACGACCTGGCCGAAGGCAAGCCGACCTTGCCGCTTATTTATGCCCTGCGGCGGGGCTCGCCAAAAGAGCAGCTGATGATCCGCCGGGCCATCGAACAAGGTGGCCGGGATGATATCCGGGCGATCCAGGACGCGATTCAGTCCACCGGCGCCCTGGCCTACACGGCGGCCAAGGCCAGGGATTGCGCCGATAGAGCCCAGTCAGCGCTGGGTCCGGTTCCCGATTCACCGTTCAAGGCCGCTCTCAACGACCTGGCCGATTTCGCCGTGGAGCGGCGCTACTGACGGCGTCCGCCCCGCCCGTATACAATGGCCCCGCCTCGCACCGGACGGTCACGGTGGAGCGCTTCACGGCCCGTTCGGGGTGTAGCTCAGCTTGGTAGAGCGCTTGCTTCGGGAGCAAGAGGTCGCAGGTTCGAATCCTGTCTCCCCGACCAATCACATCAGCGACTTACGAGAGAACTGGGCCGGCACACTTTCTCGATTAGGCACACTTTGAGGCACACTTTTGGCGACCCCCCACCCCCACGGGTCCCCCTAGACCCTGATCGTCGCTCCTGCGCGTACTGGTGAAGCCCTCGTGCCTACGGCCCCATCCGCTTTGCCGTCCGCTTCATCAAGTCCTTGAGCGGCACCAGCTCGAGATCCTCGGGGACTGGCTTCCCTGCCCAGGCTGCTTCGACTTGCGCCAGGCGCTTTGACATCGCCTTGGATTTCACCGCCGGGTCATAGCCACGCAGCCACAACTCGCGGGCATCGTGGTGAATGGCGGCGAAGGATTGCAGGAGCAGGTGCCGCCGGTACTCGTCAGCGCGACGGGTCAGGGCTTGCTCAATGGTTTCGGGAACTCGGCGGGCCATATGGTCAGCTCGCCCGCTCGGCTTTCACTGCCACCCAGAACGTCAGCACAACTTTGCCGTGCTTGTGTCGATGCCGCCTGAACGTGAGGAGCAATCCTCCCATGCTCGGGACGGTGCTCCACTGCTGGATCTCGTCGGACGGGTAAGTCACCGCGTCCGGCAATCTCGCCAGCGCCGCGCCGATCTCGACGGTGGACATTCTGGACAGTAGGCCGTTGTCATCGTCGCGGGGCATTGCTGAAGGATAGCCCCTGCTACCGTGCCTTCTGTAGCCGTCTGACCATGCGCTCCCCAGCCACTTCCGCCCGCCGGGGCCAGCGGCGAATCTGGGGATTTCGGGGGGATTCGGAATGCGATGCGGCAGTCGTGTAAACCGCAGCGACATCACCCAAACGGGTGATTGACGGCAGTCCTCACATGGGCGCATAAATGTACCGTCGATCCCGCCGACCGGATAGGTTTCTGGACGAAGCCTCAGCTTAGTGGTCGGTTTGCTGCCCAGGCTCGCTGGGCGTTGCGATAGACAAGGACAAGCAGGCGATGATCCAGTCACGGCGTGAGCGTGGCTCTGCGCGGTGGTGGGTCGGTGAATAACAACCCTTCCTGAGAATTGCCGGAGAAATAATGGTCAATCGTATAAAGGTGGTGCTCGTGGCAGCCGCCGCAGCCCTGCTCGTTGCGCCGGCCAACGGCGCTACGCGCAACTTCACCGTCAGCGCGGCGCAGATCATTGATTTGTACAGTGCCACCTATGACCCGCCACTGACGCCCTGCGCTGCCCCAGTGACGCAGGAATGCACGTTCTTCAGCGGTACTTCGCCGGCCACGCGGGCAATCACCATCCTCCAGACCGGCAGCGGTACCGGAACGATGAACGTGGCCTACAACGACGCGACGGGGGAGATCACGCAGGTCAACAGCATGATCATCAACCTGCCGACGCTGAAGCTCACAATCGCGCCCTTGGGCGGCGGCTCGACCTTCGTTGACGTCATTCCCGGCAATGCCGTTCCAACGGCCAATGACACCCCGTTCGTCGAGTCCGGCACCGGCACGCTGGGGCGCGATCTTGATAAATTCATGGGGACCGCAGTTGGACAAGGCACTGCCGACGCCGATCAGGCTCCGGCGATCGGCCAGATTGCGGTCTTCCAGCACGACGATTTTCCAAACCGGGATGTGCCGGATTCCGCGGTGTTCAGCGACATCATCGATGTCTGCGTCGACAATGCACCTGCCGTTAACTGCGCGCTGATCACCCTCGACCTCCTCACCCTGGACGGTGTTCGCTACCGCCTGGAGGGAAGGATCGGCTGCAGCGCGTCCGGCCATGCACTGGTCCTGAAGACGCAGACCGCGAACAATTCCATCTACCGCGTCAACTTCACGGCCACCGCAAATGACGTGGACTGCGACGGCGATACCGTTGCGAATGCTCTTGACAACTGTCCCGACGTTTCCAATGTCACCCAGACGGATGACGACGTCGATGGTCGCGGCAATGTGTGCGACAACTGCATCGCGTTGTCCAACAACATTGGAGCTGGCGCACAGGCCGATTCCGACAACGACGGTTTCGGCAACCGCTGCGACGGGGACCTGAACAACAACGGAGCCACCAACGCCCAGGACACGTCGCAGTTCCGCCCGCTGCTCGGATCGCCCAGTGTGGGCCCGGTCTTCCACAAGGCCGACCTGAACGCCAACGGTGCCGTAAACGCTCAGGACACCTCAATATTCCGGACGCTGCTCGGCGCACCGCCGGGACCGGGCGCCGGGCCGTAAGTGGGTTCAGGCCTGATCCAGATTGCGGTTATCCGCGCGCTGTACAGGGGTGATTGGATGACGCCACTCGATGGCCCGAACGAGCCAGGCTGCCTGGCTCGTTCGGGTGGTTGCGCGACGGGACTCGTCGCGCGGTCCGAAGATGCTCACTCGCGGCTGGTCTTTGGTGCAACGTTGGCTCTTGCGCTGATGGTAACCGCCGCGGCCCTTCCGGCCCGGGCAGATCCCTTGCCTGACGCTGACGGAGATGGCATTGCCGACTCCGCCGACAACTGCACGCTGGTGGCGAACCCGACGCAGATCGATTCCGATAACGACGGATTCGGCAACCGCTGCGACGCTGACCTGAACAACAACGGAGCCACCAACGCCCAGGACACGACGATGTTCCGCGCGCGGCTCGGACTGATCACCGTGCCCCCGATCTACGACGCCGCCGACCTCAACGCCAACGGGTTCGTAAACGCCCAGGACACCGCAATATTCCGGACGCTGCTCGGTCAGCCGCCAGGGCCATCAGGCGTGGGTCCGCCGGGAGGGAACCCGATCGTCCCGCTGTTCGACACCAGCACTGTGCTTGAGCCGGAAACCGTCGAGGATACGGGCACCGCGCTCGTCACCCGTTTCGGTGATCGCGCACGGGACCGCCAT
>JAQBGF010000085.1:0-61490 GCA_032122615.1 Gammaproteobacteria bacterium
CGACTGGAAGGAACTGCATTGCCGCTTCTACTGGGAAAAGAATTCGATCGCGGTGTGGGACAACCGGTGTACCGCGCACTACGCCGTCTGTGATTACACGGAACCCCGCGAGATGCACCGGGTGACCGTGATCGGGTCGCGACTGAACTGAGACCTGGAAGTCGCGCCTTAAGGCGCTCCTACGGTTTTTTCGGGGCGAATAGGGCATCCGCGGCCGACTTTGCCGCGGACTCAGCCGCTGCGCCGGCGGCATCAAAGGCGCCGGGCCGGGGCTTGAACCAGTCGCAGAAGTTGGGACGCTCCTTCTCGCGCACCTCCTCCGCATCGTCTTCACGGCACTGCTTCGGCCGCGCCCGGTCCCACGACCGGCACAAGCGACACACGTGGAGCGGACTGCGACAGGCCGCGCACTCCTCGGTGCGTCCGAGCGGCAGCCGGAGACTGGCCAGCGAGGCTCCACACCGCCAGCACTGCAGGTCATCTGCCACGATTTGCCCCGTCGTCATCAGGCATGCGCTCCATTGTACTGCCGGGCGCCGCCAGGCTATTGATGTAGTACTGCACGGGCCACCGGTGTCCGCCGTCGCCGTAGAGCTTCCGCGCCGGATCATTCGTGACATCGATCGTGCGGGCATGCTGCAAAATTTCAGCCGTTGCCGGCACAGGATCGTCCGTATTGATGAACGCTTCGGCTTCGTCGGCACACTGCCCGTAGTGCCGCGCGCCCCAGCCGGGGTCGAACGGCCCCTTGAAACCAATGGGATCGAGAAACGTCATCCGGATACGGGCCACCCGCCCGGGGCGTCCTGCGGTGGCAACCCGATAGCTCTCGCACAACGGTTCCAGGACGTAAGCGCCGGCGCTGTGCGCGATCAGGTGCAGGGACTCGAGGCTTGCAAGCTTCGCCAGTTCCACGCCCAGATGCTCTCCAACCCTTTGCCCGTTGGGAAATGTCCGGAGACGGGAGTCGGCATGGGGTGACCAGACGTAGCGCACGATGACCGGTGCCGGGCCGCTGGCCGGAAGGTCGCGCAGCCGTTGCTCCAGTGCAATCAGCGTGGGCTCATTGCGACCGCCGCTGCCGTGAAACAACAGCACGAGTCGCCGGGTTTCGGGCGCTGGCACCAGAGGTGTTACCGCAAATCCTGCCGGCACTATTGAGTAGACCTGGAATGCGACTGCCAGCGCGGCCAGGCCAGCGAAGGCGTACAGCCCTTTCCGGATCCACGCAGGCATCAACAGTCCTCGCAATCGGCGAGCTAGAATAATGGCCCAGTTTACAGTGGGAAGATTCGTCATGACCGGCGACCAGATCAGCGCACGTACCGTCGGCGAACCCGGCTTCTCGATCGGCAGTTTTTTCCTGCGCCTCCTTCTCGCGATCGCCATCGTCTTGCTGACCTTCAATCCCAGTGGCTTCTCGTTTTTCCATTGGACGAGAGATGCCTTCTTTAATAGCGGTCTCGGGCCGCTGCACCTGCTGGCCGGCATCGCGCTGCTGATCGGCTGGTTCCTGTTCGTGCAGGCCACGCGCCAGTCCCTGGGTCTTCTCGGCGTCGCGTTGGTGGCCAGCCTCTTTGGCGTGCTGGTCTGGATGCTGTTTTTCTACGATGTCGTGAAGTCCAGCTCCAGCGCCACGCTCACCTGGATCGTGCTGATCGGCGTGGCGGTGGTGATGACAGTGGGTATGTCGTGGCCCCATCTGCGGCGCCGGCTCTCCGGCCAGGCCACTGTGGACGAGGTCAGCGACTGACGAGGGCCGATCACGCCGCTCGCTCGTGTTGCATTGCAACAAAAATATCACCCGTTTGGGTGACTGCAAGCCTCGCCCGGATGATTATGCTCAATTGTGTCGGGCAGGCTTCCCCGGCTGACATGACGGGGACCCGACTCAAACCCCCGGACCCCTCCCCACGAGGGCCGGGGGTTTGGTTATTCTGCAACCCATGGGTGGCTGGTTCTGGCTGATAGCCCTCGGGCTCTTCCTCGTCCTTATCGGACTCTATATGCACTGGAGCGTGATTGTGCTCGGTGCCCTTCTGCCTTTCGTTCCAATCGTGGCCGAACTGCTCCGCCGCCGCCGGCGATAACCGGCGCCCCTAGAAACGCACCGTCGGCGGCACGTTGGCCAACGACCAGACCTCGAACGGCACCAGCTTGCTGGCGAACGGATCGCTGTAAAGCTGGTCGACCAGCCATCTCTTGCGCATGTGGTCCTGGCGTACCACGTCGTCGGCCGTCACTGCCGCACCCGCGCGCTTTGGTACGAGATCCAGGTAAGCGTCGCTGAAGTTCTCGAACAGGGTCTCGATAAAGTCGTAGGAGCGAGCCAGATCCCCGGGAAACACCGGCGGTCCATAGAATGACACGCCGGAGGGATCCGGCCTGCGGCGGAAGTCGGTCACCGTGTCTTCGGTGCCCTTGATAATGAGACGGCGATAAACGGCGGGGTTCCTGTCCTGGTCGGCGAAGTGCGTGTCGACGACTTTGGTCAGTACCTGCATATCCTCGTCGACGCGCGTGCCATTCATTACACCAAGCCAGCCACCGGCAAAGCCCTTACCGTCCTCGTAGAACTGGAGCACGAGCGTGGCGTGCAGCATGCCGACCAGCGGCGTCTGCGGGTGCACGTCGATGGAATAGAAGCGGCTCCACACCAGCACGCCTTCGCGTCGCCCGGGCTGGGTCTTCTTGCCCTCGGCAAGCATGCGTCCCAACTTCTCGATAACAGGCCCGCGGGTAACGCGGACGTCATAAATGGAGTCGTCCGTCTCGCGACTTAGCTGGTCTGCCGGAACTGGCGATGCCGGGGGTCCGTTCAGCTCCTGCGCCCGGGCAAAGTACTTCTGGTCCGCCCGGTCCATAAAGTCTGTCATCCGCAGCGCCAGCACCTGGTGTTCCGGTGACAGGCGGGCCAGCCGGTTGTCGGCGTGGGTGCTAGCCGGCACGGTCAGTCCCCCGAGCCACAAGGCGACTAACAGCGGGCATAACGCCGCCAGGAGCGGGCTTTTAGAAGGCTGGTTCTGATCCACTTCATCACTCCGGTATATGCATGCAACCAATCTGTCTTTGTCACAGCCACAGCGCTGGCTAAGCTGACCGCCTAAACCCGTTTCAACGTCACAATCTATGCCCATGGACGCTACAGGACAAATGATTCTCGCCAACCGCCTGACTGATGGCCGCGTGGTGTTCCTGGCGGCGGATGGCAGCTGGGTCGACGATATTGCCGCCGGGGCCCTGACGACCGATGCCGCCAGCGCGCAGCGGCTGCTTGCGCAAGCCCGCCGGGCAGAGGACCGAAGCGCCGTTCTTGAACCTTACCTGATCGGCGTCCGGGCAGCGGCCGGGGCTCGACGGCCCGTGTCGTTCCGCGAAGGCATCCGGGCCGCCGGGCCGACCATTCGCACGGATCTCGCCGGCTGACACCATGTACCGCTACGACGAATTCGATCACACACTGGTTGCCGAGCGTGTCGCCACCTTTCGGCGGCAAGTGCGGCGCAGGCTCAGCGGCGAGCTCACGGAGGACCAGTTCAAGCCACTCCGACTGATGAACGGCCTCTACCTCCAGCTGCACGCCTACATGCTGCGGGTGAATATTCCTTACGGCTGCCTTTCCTCGCGCCAGCTTCGCAAGCTGGCCTTTATCGCGCGACGGTACGACCGGGACTTCGGCCACTTCACCACTCGCCAGAACATCCAGTTCAACTGGATCAAACTCGACGAAACGCCGGATGTACTGGCGGCCCTGGCCGAAGTCGAAATGAACGCCATGCAGTCGTCCGGAAACTGCATACGCAACATCACGGCGGACCAGTTTGCAGGCCGCGCCCGCAATGAAATTGAGGATCCGCGCCCGTGGTGTGAATTGATCCGGCAGTGGTCGATCCTGCATCCGGAATTTTCCTACCTGCCGCGGAAGTTCAAGATTGCCGTGTCGGGTTCGTCGAACGACCGGGCCGCTGTAAAACTGCACGACATCGGGCTGTACCTGCGTCGCAATGCGGATGGCGTCGTCGGCTTCGAAGTGATCGTGGGGGGCGGCCAGGGGCGCCTGCCGTACGTCGGCCACACGATTCGCGAGTGGCTGGCAAAAGAAGACCTGCTCTCCTATCTCGAGGCAGTCCTGCGCATCTACAACCTGGGCGGCCGCCGGGATAACCCGCAGAAGGCCCGCATCAAGGTGCAGCTGAATGCCCTGGGCCCCGACGAATTCCGGCGGCTCGTCGACGAAGAATGGGCCGCCATCCGGAACAGCACGCTGCTGGCCGTCCCCCGCGCCGAGATCGAGCGAATCACCAGCTATTTCGCTGATCCAGCCTGGGAAACTCTTGTCGACTCGCCGGCCACACTCGCCGATCAGCGCTCGGCTGATCCGGCCTTCGACGCCTGGTACCGGGCCAACGTCGTCCCGCACCGCGCGCCTGGCTATGCGATCGTCAATCTGTCCCTGAAGGCACCAGGTATCGCCCCCGGGGACCTGACCGCGGATCAGATGGACAAGGTGGCGGATCTCGCCGACCGCTTCAGCCTGGGCGAACTCCGTGTGTCGCACCGGCAGAATCTGGTCTTTCCGGATGTCCGGCAAGTCGACCTGGCTCTGCTGTGGCAGGAGCTGCAGTCGCTATCGCTCGCCACGCCCAACATTGGCCGGCTCACCGACATCATCGCCTGCCCGGGCCTCGATTTTTGCTCCCTCGCCAACGCCCGCGCCATTCCGGTGGCGCAGGACATCGGCCGGCATTTCGCCGGTTCAGCCAGCCTCGAAGACATCGGCGAACTCAGCATCAACATTTCGGGCTGCATGAACGCCTGTGGCCACCACCACGTGGGGAATATCGGCATTCTCGGTGTCGAGAAAAACGGTCAGGAGTTCTACCAGCTGACGCTGGGCGGTTCTTCCGGCGAGGATGCCTCGCTGGGTGATCGCCTGGGTCGCAGCATATCGGCGGCGGAAGTTCCAATCGCGATCGAGGCCATCGTTACGCAGTACAAGACGCTGCGTGAAGCCGACGAGCGCTTTCTGGATACCTATCGGCGGGTCGGCATCGATTCGTTCAAGGATTCTGTTTACGGCGAGAGGCCGGAGCGCCGGCGGGCAGCAGCGTAATGGGTCTGATCCGCGATGGCCGGCTTGTGCCGGATCCGTTTACCGATGTATCGGCACTGGAAGAGCTGCCGGCCGGCGTCGCGTTGATTGTCAGCTTCGAGCAGTGGCAGGCACACCGCGACGCTCTGCTCGCCGGCGGCCAGCCACTGGGCCTGCGCCTGAACAGTGATCAGCCGCCGCAACTCGTCGCCACTGATCTCGAACGCCTTGCGGTGATTGCCCTGGATTTCCCCAGGTTCCGGGACGGCCGGGCCTACACCCACGCGAGAATGCTCCGTGAGCGCCTCGGGTTTACTGGCGAGGTGCGCGCCGTGGGCGACGTCTTGCAGGAGCAGCTGCATTTTATGCAGCGCTGCGGATTCGATACCTTCGAGGTGCAAGGACCGGATCCGGAGCAGGCCTGGCGGACAATCGCCGGCGATCATACCGTCTGGTACCAGGCGGCCAACGACGCGCGCCCGCGCGCCCTCGACCGGCGCACCAGCCCCGACCAGTAGGAGCGGCTTCAGCCGCGACAACGTGCTCCGTAGACCGCGGGCGCGGTCGGGGAAAGTTTTGCGCTACCGTGCGGACACGGTGAGCGCTGCAAAACCCTCCCCGCCCACGCCCGCTCTGGTAGGAGCGGCTTCAGCCGCGACTGAACTCACCCCGTCGCAGCGGGCACACGCGGGAAACCTTTTCCGGCGCTCACCGTGCAGCACGGTAGCGGAAAAGGTTTCCGGCGGGAGACCGCGGTCTACGGAGTACGTTGTCGCGGCTGAAGCCGCTCCTACTTGTCGGAAGATCTGATAGGTACGACGACTGATCGCGGTTTCGGACGCCGCCGTTTTGGTATCGACGCTTCGCGGCCCGCCGCTTCATCTGCCACAAGCATCGCGCGACGACGCGACACGCGGCCCGCTGGAAACGGTGCGCCACCGGCATAGAGCTCCCCCACCACACCCGCCTTGTCCGCGCCCGTCGCAAACCACACCACGCTTCGCGCCCGACTCAACACAGGCAAGGTCAGTGTCATACGCCGATACCCGTTGTGCTCTTTCGTCAGGGCAACACTACGGTCCTCGATCTCGAGCACCGGATCACCGGGAAACAGCGATGCCGTGTGACCATCCGTGCCAAGGCCCAGATGAACGACGTCAAGGATGGCTGGATCGCCCGCCACCTGCGCCAATTCCCTGGCATAGGACTCAGCCGCGCCGTAGAGGTTCGCGCGGTCGACCCACATCGGATGCAGATTCCGCCTGGGCAGCGGGCCGCGCCAGACGAGAATCTCGTCCAGCGAGCCAAGATTTCGCGCCGAATCGCCACGGGCGACGACGCGCTCATCGACCTGATAGACGTGAATTGCCGACCAGTCGAGGGGCTCGCGAGCCAGGGCCTTCAACATTGGCAGCGGCGAATTGCCGCCACTTAAGGCGATCGACGCCCGGGTTCGACGCCCGAGCGAAATGCTCAGCACTGTGGCGATGAGACGCGCCGCTACTTCGGCCGCACCGGCCGCTGTCTTGGCAATTTCCAGCCGCATTTTGCTCCGTCCGCGCCGCTTCAGGTTCCGCGCCCGAGCCCGTTATGGGTCGGGTTGTACCAGCCACCGGACGCCGCGACCATGCGGTCCGCCTCGCGGGGGCCCCAGCTTCCCGGTTCGTACCGGTAGACCGGGCCGCTCTGATTGATGATCGGATCGCAGATTGCCCACGCCGCCTCGACGCTGTCTTCCCGAGCAAACAACGTGGCATCACCACCCATCGCATCGCCGATCAGGCGCTCGTAAGCTTCCTTCGCCTCGGCCGTCGCGTTGCAGACATAGAGCTCTACCTCTTCGCCGGCCATACGCTCGCCGGGCGACTTGGTCCGGGCACCAGCGGCAATCGCCACCTGGTCCGGTCCAAGGCGGAAGCGAAAATAGTTCGACTGCGGCGGCACAGGTTCGTCGAATACCTGCTGCGGTGGCGCCTTCAGGATCACCATCACTTCGGTTGCCGTGACCGGCAGCGACTTGCCGGCACGAATGAAGAACGGCACGCCCTGCCAGCGCCAGGAATTCAGGTGGAGCTGCATGGCCGCGTAGGTTTCGACTTCGGAATCCGGCGCCACACCAACATCGCCCCGGTAGCCCTTGTACTGCCCGCGAACCATGCTCTGGCCCGTGAAGGGACTGATGGCCCGCAACACCTTGATTCGTTCATCACGCTGGGCTTCGCCCCAGTAGCCTACCGGGGGATCCATCGCCAGGCTTGCGACAACCTCCAGCAGGTGATTCTGCACCACGTCGCGGATTGCACCGACCTCTTCGTAAAATTTGCCGCGGCCTTCAACGCCAAATTTTTCGGCCATCGTGATCTGGACGCTCTCCACGTAGTTGCGGTTCCAGATTGGCTCGAGGAAAGAGTTGGCAAAGCGGAAGTACAAGAGGTTCTGGACGGGCTCCTTGCCGAGAAAGTGATCGATCCGGAAGATCGAGTGCTCGGGAAAAACCGTGTGCAGAGTATGGTTCAGGTCCTTCGCCGAGACCAGATCGCGGCCAAATGGCTTCTCGACGACCACACGTGCATTGTCAGCACAGCCGGATTCACCCAGCAGCTTCACGACCGGGCCGAAAAGGCTGGGCGGTATGGCGAGATAGAAAAGGGGCGACTTCGCGTCCTTCAGCGCTTCCTTTAACCGCGCGAAGGTCTCCGGCGACTGGTAGTCGCCGTCCACATACCGCAGGAGGGAAATCAGCTTCCCGGCCGGCTCCGACGTGGCTTCCCTGGTGCGTTTCTCGAGGCTGTCCCGCACGCGCTCTTGAAACTGCTCCAGTTTCCAGCCGGAACGCGCGACACCGACGACCGGCGCGTCCAGCGTGCCGCGTTTCACCATGGCCTTTAGCGCGGGATATATTTTGCGATGGGCAAGATCACCGGTGGCCCCAAGCAGGACCACGGCGTCGGAGCGTTCGGTCATGATTTGCCGGGCTCCCGGTGACCGCCGAACTGAAAGCGCATGGCGGACAGCAGGCGATTGGCAAACTCGGCTTCGCCACGCGACTCGAACCGCGAGTACAGCGCAGCCGACAGGACAGGGACGGGCACGGCAGTGTCAATTGCCGCCTTCAGCGTCCAGCGGCCCTCACCGGAATCAGACACACGGCCCTGGAATCCCTTCAGCTGCGGATCGTCAGAGAGCGAGATGGCGGTGAGGTCGAGCAGCCAGGATGTCACGACACTGCCCCGGCGCCACAGTTCGGCAACGGCGCCCAGGTCGAAATCGTACTGGTAGCGCTCCGGAGATTCAGGAGCTCCTGGTCCGTCCGTTCGTCCAGCGCCTGCGTGGCGCAGCAGATTGAAGCCTTCTGCGTAGGCCGCCATCATTCCGTACTCGATGCCGTTGTGGACCATTTTCACGAAGTGGCCCGCGCCGGGGGGGCCGCAATGCAGATAACCGTTAGACGCCGGATCTTTCGCGTTGCGGCCGGTGACCGGCTCGATGTCGCTGTTGCCCGGCGCCAGGTCCCGAAGAATCGGATCAAGGCGCTTTACCGCTGCCGGTGCTCCGCCAATCATCAGGCAGTAGCCGCGTTCCAGGCCCCAGACACCTCCGCTGGTCCCGACATCGACATAGTGAATGCCCAGGGGCCGGAGTTCGCCCGCGCGCCGGATGGCGTTTTCAAATGGCGAGTTACCGCCGTCGATGAGGATGTCATCTTTCTGCAGATGGGCAGCGACCGTTTTAACGACGCCCTCCACCACGGGCACCGGCAGCATGATCCAGACCGCGCGTGGCGGCTTCAGTTTTGCGACGAAATCCTCGACCGACGACGCGCCCTCCGCACCGACCGACTGCAATTCGGCGACGGTCTCGGCATTGGTATCGAAAACCACGCACTGGTGGCCGTGCTGAATGAGGCGGCGCACCATGTTGGCGCCCATCCGGCCGAGACCAATCATTCCGAGTTGCATGTTTACTCCACCATTTGGCGGGAATCGGCTGGATCCCCGCCCCACGCTATCGGCAATCCGGCGCACCCCCTTGATACTCGTGCAGGGCCAGGTGAGACACGGTTCACGCGTTGACCCGCCGGAGTGTACCCCAGCATTATCGACTCATGACGCTCCGCGCAACCATCATCCCTGTCACCCCTTTCCAGCAAAATTGCTCGATCATCTGGTCGGACGAGACTCACGAGGGCGCCGTAATAGACCCTGGTGGCGACCTGGAAAACATACTTGCGGCCGTCCGGGACGAGGGAATAGGCCTCACCAAGATCCTGCTGACCCACGCGCACATCGATCACGCCGGAGCCACGCAGGCCCTGGCCGAGCTGCGCGGGTTGCCGATCGAAGGACCCCACCCGGACGACCAGTTCTGGATCGACATGCTGCCTGAACAAGCACGGATGTTCGGGTTTCAACCGGTAGCGAAGTTCACGCCCACGCGCTGGCTGGCGCAGGGCGATACCGTGCGGGTCGGGCCCGAGACTCTTGAGGTGTACCACTGTCCCGGCCATACGCCCGGGCACGTGGTGTTTTTTTCGCGTCCGGATCGGCTGGCCTTCGTGGGTGACGTTCTGTTCGCGGGATCTATTGGCCGCACGGACTTTCCACGTGGCGACCACGCCACCCTCCTCCGTTCCATCACCAGCAATCTCTGGCCCCTGGGCGATGATGTCACCTTCGTACCCGGTCATGGGCCCACCTCAACCTTCGGCCAGGAGCGGGCTACCAATCCGTTCGTCAGCGACCGGGTCCTGCGCCCCGCCGCACCGCGGCCCCCATAGCGAGACCTGGCTCACGATTTGGGGACTGATCGCTCCCCGACGACCGGTTCGGTTCAAGGCCGGCTTTCCCGGGCCGATGACAACGGATATGCGAACCCTGCGTTTCAAGATCATGGCCCTGGCCGGCTTGCTCGTGCTCGTTTCGCAGTCTGGCACCATCGCGGTCGTGCTCGTCGCGCTGAATCGCGATGCCGGGATTCGCGCTGAGCGCAGTCTTGAGAACGCCGGCGCGACCACGCACCAGCTGGCGCGGAGACGCGGCAACCAGCTTCAGATCGACGGCACCGTCCTTGCGGCCGACCCGTATTTCCGCGGTGCAATTGTTGCCGGCGATACCACAGCCGCCGCCGCCATCCTGGAGGCACAGCAGCAGCGAACGAGTCTCGATCTGGGAATGCTGCTGGATCCACGGGGCCGCATTCTTGTGGCTTCCGATTCGATCCGGCAACAGCGAATCAGCTACCCCGGGCTCGTCAACCGGGTCAACGACAACGGTGTCTCCCGCACGGTGATCCGCGCCGATAAGCGCGCCTATGAGGTGGTTACCGTACCCATCGGCGAGACCGAGCCGATTGCGTGGCTGGTTATGGGAATTCTCCTCGATGAGGCCTTCGCCCGAAGCATCAGCAAGCTGACTGGACTCGACGCGACGCTGCTTGCCCGGGCCGGAACGGTGCAGTCGGTACTGGGCAGTTCGCTGACGGATTTCAACCCGTCAGCATTGCTGAATGACCTGACGACGACCAGCGACCGGGACGGCGCGCCAATGGAATTTACGACTGATGGCGTTCCGCACGTCGCCCTGGTGCTGCCACTGATTCCTGGCGACGCCGATGTCGAGATCCTGCTGTCTCAGCGCCTCGACACGGCGATGGGATCCTTTGAATCGCTGCGGGGGTGGATCCTGGCCCTGGGCTTCGCGGTGCTGTGCCTGGCGATGGCTGGCGGATTCCTCCTGTCCCGCACGATTTCCGAACCCGTTCGCGCGCTGGTTCGCGCTGCACAGCGAATCAGGGACGGGGATTACCGGCAACCGGTCGACGTCCGCGCCGACGGTGATGTCGCGGTTCTGACCAGTGCACTGAACGCCATGCAGAAAAGCATTGCCGAGCGTGAGGAGCGCATCTTGTACCAGGCGCGGTTCGATGCGCTCACCGGCCTGCCGACCCGCGTTTCCGCCCTGAACAACCTCGAAGCAGCCATCACTGATGCTGCCCAGCGGAACGAGTCGGTGACGGTGATGCTGATCGACCTGAACAACTTCAGCGAAGTCGGCTCGTCCTTGGGTCACGACATTGGCGATGCGTTACGTTGCCAGGCGGCCGAACGATTGCGCGGCGGTCTGGATGCAAGCCACATGCTGGCCCGGCTTGAGGGCGACCAGTTCCTCGTCATTCTCAGCCGCCAAAACCTGGAGCAAGCAGGGGAAATAGCCGAGGACCTGCTCCGCCTGCTCGGCGCCGGGCTGTCGGTGCGGGAGGTCAATGTCAGCGTCGAGACGCGGATCGGTCTGGCCGCCTACCCGGAGCATGCCGACGATGCGGACCAATTGTTGAAGCGCGCGGCGGTTGCACGTAGCGAAGCGCGCAGCGCCGACGTTCCGGTACTGGCCTACCAGCCGGGCAACGAGGAACGGCACGTGCGGCAACTCGCCATTCTGGCCGACCTCCGCCAGGCTGCCCGCCACGATGAGTTCCGTCTTTTCTTCCAACCCAAGATCCGGCTGTCGGATGGTGCCATCTGCGGTGCCGAAGCGCTCGTTCGGTGGCAACACCCGGTATTTGGCTTCCTCACACCTGACCAGTTCATTCCGCTGGCAGAAAGGTCCGGCAATATCTCGCTGATCACCCACTGGGCTCTCAGCGCAGCCGTGCGCGAGTGCCGGCTCTGGCTTGAAGAGGGTCTGGATCTGCCGGTGTCAGTGAACCTCTCCGCCAGGGATCTGCAGAATCGCGACCTCCCCTGCTTCGTCCTCGAACTCCTCCGCGATCACGATCTGGCATCTCGCAACCTGGTACTTGAGGTCACCGAACAGGCTGTGGTCCGCGACTCGCAGCACGCGACCGTCGTGCTCGAGTGCCTGCACGACCTGGGAATCCGCATTTCGATCGACGACTTCGGCACTGGCTACTCGTCGCTGGCGCAGCTCAAGCACCTGCCAGCAGACGAACTCAAGATTGACCGCTCATTTGTCATGGACCTGCCGGGCAACAAGGAAGATGCCGCCATCGTCCGTACGGCAATCGACCTCGCTCACAATCTCGGCCTGGAGGTTCTCGCTGAAGGCGTTGAGACGCACCAGGCATTGCAGTGGCTGCAGGCCCAGGGCTGCGAACAGGCCCAGGGGTTCCTGATCAGCAAGCCGATGCCGGCAGAGGAATTCTGCTCCTGGGTGCGCCGCTACGAGCAGGAAGCGGCAGGGCGCTCAGCCGGATTGCGCTCCGTGTCCTGAGCGTCCGCGACCCGCGGGACTCCGCCCGGTCGCCAACGCGGTCAGGGCGCCAAAGCCGCCAAGGACCAGCAGCAGGGTGAGCAGCCCGCCAAGGCCAGGCACCTGCTCCGCCGCAATCAGCGCCATCACAACTATCACCAGGACCGCCAGGCTTCGAAAGCCCGTCGCCGCGCCGCTGAACCGGTTTCGGAGGAGCTGCACGATGATCAGCAGGCCGACAAGACCAGACAGGGCCACGCCGAATAGATAGCCCGCAAACACCACCAGACCCAGCAACCAGCCCAACACCGTCAGGAACAGCACGAAGGCCAGGATCGGCATCAGCACAATCGCCCCCGCACCCAATAGCAGGGTGCGTACCGGGGCCGCGCTGAACACGGCTACGGATCGGGCAACGAGCGAAGGCGCGATCCAGAACAGAATAAGTGCAGCCAGCACCACGGTGATGCCGAACGCCCAATCGCCGGCGAACCGATTGGCGGAATCACCGGCAAATGCCTGCACGTCGCGGCTGCTGGCCGCCCGCACCTCACCGAGTATCCGGGCGTCCTCGGCGATGAACGGCGACTGCCCGCTTCGCCAGACGAGATCGCCGCCGATGACAGCGCCCGATTCCACCCGGATTTCCCGGGCCGTCACGTCGATATCGCCAGCCACCTGCCCGGAAATCACGGCCTTGCCTGCCGCCACCCGCAGGTCGTCGCCGATCTGGCCGGCCATTTCCACGTCGCCGGCTGCTATCCAGGTGCGACCGCCGATCGCACTCCCGGGCGCAATGACAACGCTGCCGCCTGCAACGGTCGCCGCGTCGGTCACAAAACCGGCGACCCGGACGTTGCCCCCCGCCGCGCGCAAATCGTCGCCAACACCGCCACTGAGGTCTATGCGGCCACCGGCGATCATCACGTCGCCCTCGACATCGCCCGCAATCCGGGCGTTGCCGGCGGCTACCGTAACGGCACCGGTAACGGAGCCGTCGATCCGCACTTCCCCACCCATCGCGTAGAGGTCGTCGTCGAGCACCTGGCTCACCACCACAGAGCCCGACAAGCGAGTTTCCGCCCCGACCGCTCCGGAATTCAGGAGTACGGACGCCAGCAACAGCGGGATTACCCGATTCGCCAGCACGCTCCTTGGACAATGCATCGCGCCGTTCTTAATACGGTACGTCTCAACCAGGGGGTTGCAGGTCGCCAAGCGCGGCCGGCAGCGCGCCGAAGACACTAGCGTACTGCTCCTGCTCAGTGCGTGTTTCCTCCTCGGTGACCCCCGCCATGTATTCCCAGTCCTCCTGGGTGAACAAGCGGCCGGCAAGGTCGGTGGTAGCACCGTGATGCCCCATGCTGCTGACGATGTACTGCGTGTAAGCCGCGCCGGCCGTCTCGAAGCGCTCTACGGCCTCCGGACTCGCGTCTTTTAGCAGGCGCTGTTTGGCCGCCACCATATCGTGCAGGAGCTTCTGATTTCCGGCGAGGCGCTCGTCGAGCTCGCGCAGGGCCTTATCAGCGCTTTCATCGAGCTTCCCGAGCTTCTCGCGGATCATGTCGCCCATCTTCACATCCTGGGCATGCAGCCGGCCCATCGACGTTTCCATGTAGTCGCTGACAGCCACGTAGAACGGGATGAAGGCGGCGTCTCCACGGGACTTGTGGGCCACCGCCGCAGTCAACGCTTCCCGAACCGACTTCAGTCGCCGACGCTCGCCACCCACTCTTTCTCGAAGTGTCGTCATGGAAATATCCTCCGGGGCTTTGCCCTATTCAGCTTGTTATGGATTCCAGGCCACACCGACCTGAAGGGTGTAGATCGGACCGCCCAGCGTCGCGTTGCCGTCCAGCGAAACCGGATCATCAAAGTCGACGAAATGCGCCTGGACGCTGGTGGTCAGGCGAAATCCACTGCCCCGGCTTCCAAACGGAAAATCCGCGCTAAACCCCACGTAGCCGCCAAGCGCGTCGTCGTCGTAATACTCGTAGATGTCACAGCTGAAGAAACAATCGTCTTCCTGCTCGTCTATCGTCGCACCGTAATACCCGACACCGGCATCCAGATAGAGCCGGCGTCCTCCGGGCGGGCCGAAAGCAATCTTCACCGACGGCGTCAGGTACAACGCGCTGGCCTGCAGGTCTTCGCCCTCCCTGACGCCCCGTATATTGCTGTCGTGGAAGGAGGCGCCAATATTAGCGCCGGCCAGCACAGTGGCCGGGCCCAGATGTCCGATGGGCCAGTGAAAGGCCAGGTCGAAAGCGAATCCGGCCTCGTCAAAACTGCCGCCGGGAAAGGGCTGGATGTCGCCAACGTCCGGCCACAGTCCGAAACCGAAGGTAGCGGCGATCCGGCCGCGCTCCGGGGCTTCCGCCGTCTGCGCGTTTCCCGGGGCCGGCCATGCCAGCAGCATCGCCGCGAAAACCATCGGGACAATCATGTGATTTCGGTGACGCAGCATTGGTGCGGACTCCAGGGACGGGCGTAATGGGCCGCGGCTAGACATTGAGGGACCCGAGCATGCCCATGCAGCCGAGGCCAAGGGCCGATATGTGCTCTCCGGTGTTACCGGGCTGGCGCTGATGCATCCCTGCGATGATACCTCGCGGTTACGGCAATACCGGTCCTCGATCCGGTCTCAACCGGATGACAAGTGGCCCGTGAGCCGGATCAGCCCTTCCGTGTCGAGGGCGCAGTAGCGCGTCAGTTCGGCTGCCAGCGCCGCCCGGCGAGCCGGCGTGACTGAAGGCTGCTGCGCCTCGAGCCAGGCTGCACTCGCCGCGTTGCCGTCCTGCACCTCACCCGCTGCGTAGCGGAGGTCCGGCGCGATCACGGGCAACACCTTCTTTAAAGACCAGGACCCGAGCATGTCCGGGTGATAAAAGTGCTTTTTCGTGAGCGGATGCAGGTCGACCAGGCGGCTGGTGGTGGCCTCGAGACGGGCGGCCAGATCCGGAAATCGCTCCGCAAGGCCGCCGATCACCCGCTGCTCATAAGAGGTGTACACGAACACGGGCCCCGTCGCGTCCAGCGCGGCCAGCAGCGCCTCCGCGCACCGGCGGCCGGGCTCCTCGCCACTCAGGTCCAGATGGCTGCGGTGTTCGGTCCGGCCATCGGCATGGACGACATGGCAGGAGAACTGGAACGGCAGCGTCTCGTACGGACGAGTACCTGGAAAAACCGGCACGGCCAGAGCGATGGTTTCAAAATCCAGAAAGTACCGCGGGTAGCCCAGCGCGGCGAGAAATCTGCCAGCTTCCGGCTCCAGTTGCGCAACTCCGGCGCGGGTCACCGCCTGAATGCGTCGGTGATCTGCGCGGGTCAACCGCTCTTCGGGAACGTCCCGAAGGTCACGGTAACCGGCCGACACGAAGCTGCCTAGCAACTCGCGATCACCACCAAGTGCCTGCACCGGGTAGGCCGTGTCGGCGGGCCAGCAGTGCGCCATGAACGCGCAATCGTAGGGTGTGACGCACCGCTTGCCTGGTCGGACTTCGGGCTCCGTCGGGCCCGCAGCCGCGGCCTGTGCCGCGGCCAGCCAGCGCGGCACCTCGGCCTGCAGCGCCATGACCTCGCTGCTGATGTCGTGCTCCACCAGCAGGCCCTGATAGTCATCACCGCCCGGGTACACAAAACGATTGTTCACATGCGCCAGCAACACCTTCTTGACGTCCAGGCCGGCGCCACGCGCCACCCAGGCCTGGATCGCACAGTCGGTGACGTGTTCCGGCTTCAGGCTGGTGGACGATTTGACTTCGATCAGTCGTATTCCGGAGGGCTCGCGCAACAGGACGTCCAGCCGCACCAGGATGCCCTGGTGCTGGAACGTGGCCTCGTAGATTGGCCGCCGGTCCTCCGGATCCGCAAGCAGGCGCTTAGTCGCCGCAAGTGCCTTGCCAAGGCCGCCTTCGTACGGAAGCGTCGGTCCGTCCCCATGTCGCGCGCTGTACAACGCACGCGCCACATCCCCGACCTCGTGCCCCGTGGCGAAGGCCGCGCGCGTGGCCGCCGACAGTTCGGCGAGTTCGGGGTGATGCACCTCCAGCCATAACCGGCGCTCGCACTGGAACGCGGCCATGAGCTTCGATTTGGAGAGACGAACGGCCATACTTGTGCCCTTAGCTGACCCACTGACCGAAGGATGTCGTCATGTCATCAGTATCGCTGTCCAGCGCCTCCCGCGTGCTGCTCATCATCGGCAGCCTGTCTCTGCTCAGCGCCACCCAACTGAGCGCCTTGGGCTTCCACGCCCTGAGCAATGTCCTGACCGTCGAACAGCAGGATTCCTGGCACTGGGCCACCGAACTGCAGTTCTATCACTCCCTGGGACTGATCCTGCTGGCTCTGCTGGCCGCGCCGCTCGGCAATTCGCGACTGGTGACCATCGCGGGCGCCCTGATGATAGTCGGGCTGCTCGTATTTTCCGGCAGCATCTACGTCAACCTGCTCGGCCTGGCGCCCGTCGGCCAGGTTGCGCCCTTCGGCGGTGGTTCATTCATGCTGGCCTGGCTGCTGGTGGCCATCGCGGCGTTTCAGGCGCGGAGTGCCTGACAACAGCGCCCATCGCCGCTTTCCAGAGCAGCGGGCACATGCCGGAAACCTTTTCCGGCGCTCACCGTGCCGCACGGTAGCGGAAAAGGTTTCCGGCAGGGGACCGTGGGCCACGAAGTGCGTCGTCGCGGCTGAAGCCGCTCCTACGGGAGGTCAGTGCGCCGCCACTCGCCGTCCTGCCACTGGATCTGCCACGCCGGCCAGTAGGTGTCGTCCAGCTTCAGCGTCAGCACTTCCTGCTGGTTATTCCAGTTTACTGTCGTCAGCCGCACGGCTTCACGGTTCCGTTTCGTGCGCACGATGCCGATGAATTGATCGAGATCAGCGATGGCGATGCCGTCCACCTGGGTGATTCGCCGTCCGGCATACAGCCCGAAACGGGAGGCCGGCGAGCCAAACGCGAAGTACGACACATACACCCCGGTCGGCTCCACGCCCCGCTGTGCCGCCATGTCCCGATAGGGCGCCTGCAATAGTGCGCCGGCCCACATCAGCATCCGCCGCACACCGTCGCCGTTCAGGGCAACGGTCGCCACGTCGAGCCGCAGAACCTCGCCATCGCGCAGGACCTCGACGGCAACGGCGGGCTTTTGCACCCGTTCTTCCACTTCGCGAAAGCGCGTAGCCGGCTGCCCATCGATTGTGAGGAGCAGGTCGCCCGGCTGAAAGGCGCTGGCCGCCGGCGTTCCCGCTACCGGTCGTGTAGCACTCAGCAGGCGCCGCCGTTCCGGGTCGTGATCACCTATACGGCGCGCCCAGTCGGCAGACAAACCAAGGCGCCGGGCGGCGGCGATCGGCATCGGGGACCATTCGACTTCCAGCGAACGAAGTTCGCGACCCGTCGTGACGAGTTCCACCATTTCGCGGACATATTCAACGGGCATGCCGCGGTTTTCCTGGCGCAAATTCCCGGTCCCCTGCCACGCAAAGCTGGACCACAGCGCCGCCACTTCCCCTTTGCGGTTCACCACCACACCGTCCAGATCGCGAGGGCCATTCACGAGATTGAGCGTCTCAAGGTTGGCCTCCCGGAAGCGAATGGTTCGGGACAGCGGGTAAGCAACAGGCTCAAAGGAGGCGAACACCGCCGACTGCGACACAAGCTTCTCGCCGTTACGCATGCCAACCACCCACAGGTCGTCGCCGGCTTCCGGAGTGCGGGCGGCGAAGCGGGCCGTTGTGACCGGCGTGTTGCCAATGAGTCCGGGATCGTAGGCGACGAGTGCGAGGTTGTGCAGCGGATGGACGTAGGCCACGCGACCAGGGATCTCCAGTGACCCCCCAAAGGTCACCCGCACATCACCCACCGCCTCGGGAATCGTGTTCCGGTCCACCGCGACGAGCCCGCGCTCGGCGTCCACGACGAGCCCGGTGCCGTAGTAGTGCTGCTCCGAGACACCGGAGACGGTGTAGGGCATGTCGAAGTTCACGAGTACGAGAGAGGGTGTAATCCTGCGCAGGCGGGCATCGGGCTGCTCGACAAAACTGGCCACACCGCCTTCCGGCGCTGACGGCGCGGGGCCCGGTGCGAGCGTCCGGCAGGGCCACTCCCCGATCCGGTCATCTCGCTGACAACGCACCGCCGGAAACCAGCGCCGGTCCATGCGGAGCACGCGAACCTTGCTGGATGCCGGCTCGTCGAGGGTCACGAAACGTACGGTGAACCGCTGCTGATCGGCCATGCCGGCCAGCAGCCGCTCAAGGTCGTCAAGCCGTCGCACGGGCTCGCCCTCCACGCCAATGATGACGCTGCCGCGCGGGATTCCGGCAGCTGCAAACACGAAGCCCGGGTTGGCAAGGTAAAGGCCGTCGGCGGCCCGATTGAAGTGACGTGCCTGCTGATAGGACAGGTTGTTGACGACCGCATCGCCAAACTGCAGGTATTCGTCCGGACTCAGCTGATCGAGATCCTGCACCGGAAGTGTGAAGGACAGCTCGCCGCCACCGCGCTCCACGGTCAGTTCCACGGGCTGACCAACACGCTCGTCGAGCACTGCCGCGAAGGGTACGAACTCGGTCAGGTACTCCCCGTTGATCCGGACAAGGATATCGCCGACCTGCAGCTTGCCGTCCCCGGCACCCTCGGTGAGGATTTCGCTCACCACCAGCATGCCGATGGCATCGGGAAATTTTGCCCGGACAGCGCGCTCGCTGGCCTCCCGCAAACCCAGCCGGCGCAGTTCATCAAACGCCGTGTACCGGAGCGTGGTGCCGAGCGTGCCCCGCGTGACAGGCAGCCCGGCCTGCACGAGTTCCAGGGCCCGCTGGACCCGGTCTAGCGGCAGGAAAAAGCTGGACGCGGCCTGGTTGCTGGCCCCGGCATTGAGCGCGATCACGCGGCCCTTGATGTCGATCACCGGCGAACCGGACGAGCCGCCGGAAGTGCTGGATGCCGCCTGCAGGTAAAAGGTGTTGAAGTCGTTGTACTTGCCACGCCCGTAATCCGGGGCTTCGCGCCGCAGCCGGGCGATGGTCCCGGCGAGGATTGACAACTGCTCGCCGTCATCGTTGCCCACGACGCGTATATCGCGACCGAGTTCAGCGCCCGCCGGGTAGAGCGGCAGCGACCGGGGCTGGATGTACTTGAGCGCCCGGGGATCGTAGCGATAGAAGCCGAAATCGTGCACAGGATCCCTGTACACCGGAATCAGCTCCACTTCCTCCTGGTTGGTGAACAATCCGGCCGCCCGCACGGGACCCGCGGTAACGACGTGCCGATTGGTGAGAATCAGGCCCCGCTCGGCGTCCACCACGAATCCGGTCGCCTGGCCGGAATCATTCCACTCGGTGTCGAACGCGCGCGTGGCGTCCACCTGAATCGAGACTATCGACGGTGAAATCTGCTCCAGCGTGCGCCGCCACGCGACCGGCTCGGCGCCGTCGGCGCCCTGCACAGCAGGCGCCAGCAGCGCCAGCGCCAGCAGCGCCAGCGCCAGCGCCAGCATCGGCGCCAGAAATGCAGGAGGCCTACAACTGGAGCTCATGCCCGAATGCCGATCGGAATTCCTGCTTGAGAGAGGTCGGCGTGAACGCGTGATTCTGCGTGCCGCGGTGCGCGATCTTGAGCGCGCCCAGCAGCGCAGCCAGGCGGCCGGCTTCCGCCCACGGGAGACCGCGGGAAATGCCGTGCATAAGGCCAGCGCGATAGGCATCACCGCAGCCGGTCGGATCGAGGATCGCTGCCGGCTTGACCACCGGAATGTCCAGCTGCTCTGCACCAGCCCAGATTGTGGAACCCTGTGCGCCGCGCGTGACGATCAGGGCCTTGACCCGTCCGGCCACGTCGGCTTCGTTCCAGCCGGTGCGCTCCATGAGCAACCGCGCTTCGTAATCATTCAGTGCTGCCCAGGTGGCCAGCTCGACAAAGTGCCGAAGGTCATCGCTGTCGAACATGGGCAAACCCTGGCCCGGATCAAAAATAAAGGGAATCCCTGCGGCGTGCAGTTGTTCGGCATGGTCCAGCATGCCCTGCCGGCCGTCCGGCGAGACAATGCCGATCCGGATTCCGGCATTCGCGGGCACGGAATTGCGGTGTGCCTCATTCATCGCACCCGGGTGGAAGGCGGTGATCTGGTTGTCGTCGAGATCGGTGGTGATGTACGCCTGCGCGGTGAGCATCCCGGGCACCTCGGTGACATGATCGAGGTTCACGCCATGACCTGACAGCCAGGCCCGGTAGTTGCCGAAATCACTGCCAACTGTCGCCATGATGCGCGGCTCGCCGCCGAGCAGCCGGAGATTGTAGGCGATATTGCCGGCGCAACCGCCGAACTCGCGACGGAGATCCGGCACCAGAAAGGACACGTTCAGGATGTGAATCTGGTCTGGAAGAATGTGCTCCTTGAAGCGTCCCTCAAAAACCATGATGTTGTCGTAGGCGATCGAGCCGCAGATCAATGCAGACAAGTGAATACTCCTGGGGGATTTGGTCAGGTGTGGCCGTGGCGGGCGGGATCCCGGCTCTGCCAGGTCAGGTCAAGCTGTTTCGCGGCCCGCACATCGTCCAATCGCCGTACCGGTGTGGTCAGGGGCGCGCGCTTCACCTCGGCGGCATCACGGATGGCGAGATCGCGGATATCGATCATGGCCTGGGCGAAGGCATCGAGCTCCTGCCGGGCTTCGCTTTCGGTCGGTTCGATCAGCAGGCACTCCGGCACCAGCAACGGAAAATAGGTCGTCGGGGCGTGAAAGCCACGGTCAAGCAGCGCCTTGGCAAAGTCCATGGCCGTAACGCCCGTCTCCCGCGCGATGTCCTTCAGCGAGATGATGAATTCGTGGCTGGCGCGGCGCCGCGGGTAGGCCACGCAAAACCCGGCTTCGGCCAGGAGCGTCATCAGGTAATTGGCATTCAGGGTGGCAAAGCCCGACACGCGGCGCATGCCCTCGGCGCCGAGCAAACGCATGTACACGTAGGCACGAAGCAGGATGCCAGCATTGCCCATGAAGCCGGACAGCCGTCCGATGCTCTGCGGGCGGTCGCTTTCGGCCAGCCAGGCGTAGCCGCCATTGCGCTGCCCCACGATTGGAATGGGCAGAAAGGGTTCGAGGCGGCTGGTGACCGCCACGACGCCGGATCCTGGTCCGCCACCACCGTGCGGCGTGGAAAAGGTCTTGTGCAGGTTGATGTGCACGACGTCGAAACCCATTGCGGCCGGCAATGCGCGGCCGAGTATCGCGTTCAGGTTCGCGCCATCGTAATAGAGCAGACCGCCCGCGCCGTGCACGACCGCCGCGATCTCGCCGATCTGCCGCTCGAATACGCCAAGCGTGGACGGATTGGTCAGCATGATGCCGGCCGTCTGCGGTCCGACGACCTGACGAAGAGCCTCCACGTCCACGTCGCCATCCGGCCCGGTGGGTATCTCGACGACGTCGCACCCACACATCGTTGCCGTGGCCGGGTTAGTCCCGTGGGCCGCGTCCGGCACGATGATCTGCGTGCGGGCCGTGTCGCCGCGCGAGACATGGTAGGCACGAATCATCGCCACGCCGGCAAACTCGCCCTGCGCGCCTGCCATAGGCGTCAGGGACACACCACTCATGCCGGTGATGGCCTTCAGAAGTTCCTGCAGGTCGTGGAGGTTCTCGAGTACTCCCTGGGAATGACCCTCCGGCTCCAGAGGGTGTCGATCGAGGTACCCGGGGAGCATTGCCAGCTTGTTCGCCGCCCTCGGGTTGTACTTCATCGTGCATGAACCGAGCGGGTAGAAGTGGGTGTCGATCGAGAAATTCAATTGGGAGAGCCGGGTGAAGTGGCGCACCACCTGCAGCTCCGACACCTCCGGCAATGGCGCGGTCGTCTGCCGGATGAACGCCGCCGGCAGATCGTCCGTGGCAGCAGCGACTGCCGGAGCGTGCGTGGGAGCCCTGCGACCGGGTCGGGACTGCTCGAAGATCAGGGGTTCGCGCATCACGCAGCGACCGCCACACCAAGTACGTTGGCAAGCGCCTGCCGATAAGCCTCGATATCCGGCGCCGTCCGCAATTCCGTGGCGCAAACTAGCACGGCATGGCCGAGCTCAGGGTAATCGGCTGACAGATCGAAGCCGCCAAGAATCCCGGCCGTCGCCAGCTTTTGCAGAACCGGCGCGACGGGTCGCGGCAGCGTCAGCACGGTTTCGTGAAAGTACGGTGAGTAGGGCGCGCTGACGCCACCAATGCTGGTCAGCGCGCTGACCAGGGCGCGTGTGTTGGCATGCGACTCGGCAGCCACGCGGCGCAGGCCTTCGCTGCCGAGCAGGGACAGGTAGATCGTCGCCGCCGTTACCATGAGCCCCTGGTTGGTACAGATATTCGACGTGGCCTTCGACCGGCGGATATGCTGTTCGCGCGCCTGCAGCGTCAACGTGAATCCCGGGCGGCCCTCCACGTCCAGCGTACCGCCAACAATCCGGCCCGGCATCTGACGGACGAGCGCCTGCCGGCAGGTAATGAAGCCGAAATAGGGTCCACCTGAGCTCAGGGGAATGCCCAGCGGCTGGCCTTCGCCGCAGGCGATGTCCGCGCCTTTGCTCCCCCACTCACCGGGCGGCTTTAACAGTGCAAGTGCGGTGGGATTGCAGGCGGCAATGACCAGCATGCCGCGGGCATGCGCCCAGTCGGTCAGTTCATCAACCGCTTCGAGGCCGCCGAGGAAATTCGGCAAGGAAATGCACAACGCGGCGTAGTCCTCGCCCTCGTGTGCGGCCAGGGCGGAAAGATCTGTGCGGCCACCGCTCGCGGCCAGCTCCACCAGTTCCACGTTCTGCCCGGCCAGGAGTGACCGGGCCACCTTGCGCCAGACCGGATTGAGGAAACGGGGCACGAGTACGCGGCGAGAGCGCGACTGCCGCGCGGCGCGCACCGCCATCAGGCAGGCCTCGGCGAACGCGGTGGCCCCGTCGTACAGAGACGCGTTGGACACATCGAGGCCCGTAAGGCCAGCCAGCATCGACTGATACTCGTAGATCAGCTGCAGCGTTCCCTGACTCGCCTCCGCCTGGTAAGGCGTGTAGGCGCTGTAGAACTCGCCGCGCGTGGCAATTTCCCACACGGCCGCCGGAATGTGGTGTTCATAAGCACCCGCGCCGAGAAAGCAGAGGCTGGACACGTTGCGCCTGGCCCGCTCAACCATCAGACGCGTGATGGCCGGCTCGGACAATCCGGCGGGGACACCCGGCAGGCCGTCGACCTTGAGGTTGGCAGGGATCTCGTCGAACAGGTTCTCGATCGAGGCCGTGCCGATGACCGCCAGCATGGCGGCCGTTTCGTCAGGCGTGTGGGGAATGAAGGGCACGGGCGTCGGGTCGCCGTCTCAATGCGCGGTGTCGAGCAGCGCCGTGTAGGCAGCCGCGTCGAGCAGACCCGTCAATTCGCCATGGTCGGCGAGCTGCAGGCGAACGAGCCAGCCAGCGCCATAGGGATCGGTATTTACCAGTTCCGGCTGTGCCGTCAGCGCCGGGTTCCCCTCGAGCACGGTACCGGTCAGCGGCGCGTAGACGTCCGAGGCGGCCTTGGTGGACTCGACCACGGCCATACCGTCGCCGGATTTGAAGTCGCGGCCTTCGTCGGGCAATTCAACGTAGACCAGTTCGCCCAGCTGATGCTGGGCATGATCGGTGATACCCACTACCACGGTGCCGTCTTTTTCCCGACGAACCCATTCGTGCTGTCGGGTGTACTGAAGCTGTTTCGGCACGTCAGTCATATGGGCATTCCTGATTTTTCGACGGGTTGTTGCGACTACTGGACGAGTACGCGGCCGTGGCG
Organism: Gammaproteobacteria bacterium; assembly: GCA_032122615.1. Classification (GTDB taxonomy): domain Bacteria; phylum Pseudomonadota; class Gammaproteobacteria; order Steroidobacterales; genus SHZI01. The sequence continues at coordinate 24,106 of JAQBGF010000085.1, forward strand.
AACAAAGGGCGGACGCACGATACGTGCGGCCTTCGGCGCCCCGCGGATCTCCACCTGACACGGTCCCTCGGCGGCTACCGGCACCCGGGCAAGTGCGATCGACCGTTCCATCGTGGGAGAAAAACCGCCGCTGGTGATCACGCCTTCGCCGGCCGGGGTGAGCACCCGCTGACCATGGCGCATGATACCGCGATCCTCCAGCAGCAGGCCGGTCAACTTTTCGGTTATGCCGGCCGCCTTCTGCTGCTCCAGTGCGCCCCGACCGCGGAATTGCCGGTCCGCCGGCTCGAGCGCCACGGTCCAGGCGAGACCCGACGTCAGCGGGGACGTGCCCGAATCCATGTCCTGGCCGTAGAGATTCAGCGCAGCTTCCAGCCGCAAGGTGTCGCGCGCACCCAGTCCGCAGCGCATAGCACCGGCCCCTGCCAGGTCGTTCCACAGGTCAAGTCCGGCGGCCACGGGCAACACTACTTCGAAGCCATCCTCGCCCGTATACCCGGTCCGGGCAACGAACAGCTCTTCCTTTAGCATGGACGCAAACGGCTTCAGCGCCAGTGCCGCGGTTCCCGCGCCATGGGGCAGTAGCGGTGCCGAAAGTTCCCGCGCCGCCGGCCCCTGTACCGCCACCATCAGCAGATCATCCCGGTGCCGCAACACGACGTCGTCCCGGTCCGCAACGCGCGCGAGCCAGGCCAGATCCTGGGTCCGGGTAGCGGCATTCACGACGAGGCGATAGCTATCATCGCCAGTCCAGTAGGCAATCAGGTCGTCGACCACGCCGCCGGCGTCGTTGAGCATGCAGCTGTACAACCCCTGCCCCGGCTGACGCAGCTTGCCGATGTCGTTCGCGAGCAGCCGCGTGAGAAACGCGGTGGCGTCCGGGCCGATGACGTCCACGACGGTCATGTGCGACACGTCGAAGATGCCGCAGGACTGCCGGACGGCGTGGTGCTCAGCCAGGGCTGATGCGTAGTGCAGCGGCATATCCCAGCCGCCGAAATCCACCATGCGGGCGCCGGCGGCCACGTGGGATTCATAGAGGGGTGTCTGATGGCCCATCGCTCGTCTCCCGTCAGTTCATCGGCGGCGCTGAGGTGGCCAGGGTGTGCATCGCGAAGGCCACGCGCTCTTCCACGGGTTCGCCCGTGGCGCGCGGATTCACCAGAGCCAGCCGTGAACGCAGGCCACAGCGGTTGGCAATCTGGATGTTGAGGCCCGGCCGGGCGTTCAGTTCCAGAAGCATGGGCCCTTTGTCGCGATCGAGCACGATGTCGACGCCGAGGTAGCCGAGCCCGGTCAGGTCATGGCACCTGGCGGCAAACCGCAGCAGGTACTCCCACCGGGGAATCTGCAGGCCCGCAATCGTCGCGCCGGTATCGGGGTGTTCGGTTACCAGGGAGTTGCCGATGACCCCATGGGTGGTCTGCCCCGTGGCGAGGTCGATGCCGGCCCCCACTGCGCCCTGATGCAGGTTTGCCTTGCCGTGCGAACGCCGCGTGGGCAGGCGGACCATGCCCATTACCGGGTAGCCGCGATAAACGATAACCCGGATATCGGGCACACCGCGGAAAGCATGCTCGGCAAACGTCGAATCGAACTTGACGCAGTATTCAACGAGCGCCACGTCACGATGGCCGCCGAGACTGTACTGGCCACTAATGATGTTCGACAGGTGATGCTCCATGTCGTCCTCGTCGAGGATGGTGCCGTCGACCAGCCGGTACACGTTACGGTCCTTGACCCGCGCCGACACCACCAGGATGCCGTCGCCGCCCGACCCCTGCGCCGGCTTCACGACGAAATCCCGGTACGCTTCCACCATCCGCGGCAGGTCACGTACTTCGCGATGGCTGCTGATCACGCCGTAAAGCTCGGGCACCGGCAGCCCGGCCGACGTGGCCAGGCGCTTGGTCGCCAGCTTGTCATCAACAAGCGGGTACAGGCGGCGCGGGTTGTACTGCATGATGAATTCGCAGTTGCGCTCGTTGAGACCGAGCACGCCGATGTCATTCAGCTTGCGGACCAGGCCGAACATCAGCGTTTCAATGCGGCGAGCGACTTGAAGCGGACCAGCTCCAGCAGCCGGTAGCCGCTGTACCGCCCAAGCACCAGGCAGATGGCCAGCACCCAGAGCAGCAACTCCGGGAACACGAAAAACAGATGCTTCAGTACATCGACTTCCATCACGCTGAAGCAGATGGCGGCCACGATCAGGCTGCCGACCCCCTGCTGGATCGCCTCGCCGGGGCCACGCTCCTCCCACACGATTGACATGCGCTCGATGGTCATCGTCAGGATGACCATCGGGAACAGCCCGACGGAAAGGCCCATATCCAGTCCCAACTGGTGACTGACGATGCTGATGAGCGCCATCAGCAGCACCACAATGATCAGCACCGAGGCGAGTCGCGGCACGAGCAGCAGGCGCAGGTTCTCCATGAAGAAGCGAATGAGCAAGCCGAGAGCCACCACGAGCGAGAAGAGGATGACGCCGGCCAGGACCTGGGTCTCGCGGAAGGACAGCGCGACCAGCACCGGCATGAACGTGCCGAAAGTCGCGATGCCGACGACATTCCGGAGCACCACCACGACCAGGGCGCCAAGGGGAATCATCAGCAGGACGGCATACACCGCCTGGGTCTGGATGGGCAGGGAGAATAGCGAGAAATCGGAGATCCGGGACTGGACCGTCTGGGCCCGGCGCTCGGCAACCAGGACCGGGTCGGCCTCATTGCGCTGGACCGAGAACGTGATTTCCGGCTTGCGGCCGCCGTCCATGTCGAACAGCGGTTCCTCGCCCCGCCACCAGATCAGGAAATTATCCGGCAGGCCCTGGGCGCCATTGGCTGGATCGAAATACAGCCAGCGCTCGCCATCGTGAACTTCCAGCCAGGGCAGCACGTTCGCCTGTCGCTCGCGATCCACAAGGTTCACGCCACGAATGAGGCGAGCGGGTATCTGTGCGGCGGCCAGAACGGTAATGGCCACCCGGGCGCGCGACGTCGAATCCGTCTTGCCATCGAGCAAAAGATCCACGTTCTGATCGTCAGCCGAGTCGGCCAGGCGCTTCAGCAACTCCACAGTCAGCGACACGGCGTCGGCGGACTGGTTCCGGACCACGGTCACGAGTTCCTGCAGGGCGGTGTCGAAGGGCTCGCCAAGCACCGGCGCCGCCGGAAATGGCGGCGTGGTGTCGTTCTCGAACTGCCGCGGATCCTTGTAGACGACCGCCCGGTAGTACAGCGTTTGCGGTCCCTTGGCCCGACGGATTGCCCACTGGACCTGGCGACCACCGGGCACATAGCGCGTCGTAAAGCCAAAACCGCGGGACACGAAGTTCTCGTCCAGCATGGCAAAGCCGGGAGTCAGGCCCGGGATGTGGAGGGTGGCCTTCACCGGCATGGACTTCTCGCCAGCATCGAACTTGACTGTAGTTTCCACCGTCCAGATGCGCGTCTCCTCCTCAGGTAAGAGCGGATACCCGAGCACACGCCACTTGTAGAGAAACAGTGAGCCGCCGATCAGAAACAGGATCAGGGCAAGAACCCAGATTTTATAGGCTTTCATGCTGATCCCAGGAGCCGGCAGCGGCCAGTCCCATGGCCTGGTTGGCGAACAGGCGCTTGATATGTGGCAGGCGGTCCACCGCGCCCAGTGCCGAGGTGGCCAGGCGCATCAAGGCAGACGAGTCACTCGTAAACACGCGATGCAGTCCTTCCATAGTCGCCATAGTCAGCAGGTTATCGCCTTTGCGGGCCCGCTCGTAGCGGCGCAGTACCAGGGCATCGCCGGGGTCAGCGAGCCGCGTGCCGAGCAGATGCGACGCCAGAGTGTCGGCCAGGACGGCGGCATCGAAAAGCCCCAGATTAATTCCCTGCCCGGCCAACGGGTGAATCTGGTGCGCCGCATCGCCGATCAGGGCGAATCGCGGGCCAGTGTAGCGATGGGTATGACGCGCGGCCAGCGGGACGGCCAGACGGCGGGTCGTCGGCCGGAGGGTGCCAAGGACACCGCCGGTCGCGGCAGTCAGGCGCGCGCCAAATTCGTCATCGGGCAGCGCCGCAAGCTCCCGCGCGTCGGCCTCCGGACAGGACCAGACGAGTGAACAGCGGCCATCGGCCAGCGGCAACAGTGCGACCGGGCCGCCGTGCGTGAAACATTGCCACGCCGTGCGCTCGTGGGACCGCTCGCAACTGATGTGGGCTACCAGTGCCAACTGTCCGTACTCGCGGGCCGTGGTCGTCAGCCGGAGCTGCTCCCTCACCCAGGAATCGGCGCCGTCTGCGCCGACCAGCAGTCGCGTGCGTAGCTCCGTCCCGCCAGCGCGGTGCACGGCCATCGCGTCCGGATGCGCGAGCAAGGCGACAGGGTCTGCGTCCGTAAGCAGCGTAACGGACCCGTCAGGGTCTTCCACCAGGACACTCCACAGGCTCTGGCGCAGCCAGTCGTGCTCAACAATGTGACCCAGCTCCGGGAGTCCGCTGTCCGCGGCATCAAAGCCGATACTCCCGAATCCGGAGACGGTGCTGTCGGACTGCCACACGCGCATGCTCTCGTACGGCGCGGCCCGCCCTGCCGGCAGCAACTGCCACGCGCCACAGGCCTCGAGTATTGCCCGTGTTGCCGGTGCGATAGCGAGCACGCGCAGGCCGGTTTCAGCGTCGGCGGCCACGGGCCGCGGCGCCTGCGACTCGATCACGCCAATCCGGACTGCCGGGCGACGGCTATGCAGGAACTTCCGAAGCAGGCAGGCGCAGGCAAGTCCGGCCACACCGCCGCCGATGATCAGCACGTCGTAATCGTGACTCGTCATGGCGGCAAACCCCGGGCCAATCTCGTTCGTCGGCCAGCAAGGCCCATGGTCTCGCGTGCGAGGAGCCTCTTGGCGCCCGGGGCCGCGTCAAACAACAGCAGCCCGAGGCCACGCAACGGCCCCAGATCCGTACGATCGAAAAGCCGGATCAGGCCATCCGTGAAAGCCACCACCTTGCGCTGATCGGGCCGGCGCCAGTTCGCATAGCCAGCCAGCAGCGACTCCCGGCCCGGGTCCGGCTCTGCGTCGGTCCGGCGCATTTCAGCAGCAACGAGTTCAGCCAGCGCGGCGGCGTCGCGCAGGCCGAGGTTATAGCCTTGCCCGGCCACCGGGTGCAGGCCGTGGGCCGCGTTGCCAATGACGGCAACGCGGCGGGTCGTTACGGCCTCGGCCTCGACCAGCTCCAGCGGGTAGCGGCTGCGCACGCCAACCCGCTGGAAACGCCCAAGCCGGAAACCGAATTCCTTCTGCAGCAACTCGAGGAACGCAGGATCCGGTAAGGCCTGAACCACGTCAGCCACGGCATCACGACGTGTCAGTACAAAGACGTAGCGGTCGTCTCCGGCAGGCAACAGCGCCAGCGGGCCGTCAGCGGTAAACCGCTCGTACGCGACGGTACCCGCGCCCGGCTTCCCCACGGACACATTACCGACGATAGCAACCTGTTCGTAAGGCCGCGTCCGCGCGGCAATTCCGAGGGCCCCGCGGAGCGTCGACCGCGCGCCGTCAGCCACGACGAGCAGTCGCGTGCGGATCGTGCTGATTGCACCGGCCTGGTCGACCTGCACCTGCAGGGCATCCGCCGAGTCGCTAACAGCGGTGACGGTGGCCGGAGAATGCACGGTGATGTTCGGGCCGCCGGCCAGCAGCCGCCACAGTTCCGCCCCCAGCAGGCGGTTCTCGACGACGTAGCCGAGCGCCTCCCCACCGTCGTCGTCCGCGTCAATCACCGCGGTCCCCAGCCTGCCGCGCTCGGAAACGTGAATCTTCAGGATTGGCGTCGCCCGCGCGGCGACGGCCGGCCAGATGCCCAGCGCCCCCAGGATGTGCTGGCTGCTCCGGGACAGCGCGGTGGTTCGCGAATCGAAACTCGGCTGGCCAGGACTTCCGGCCGGAATTGCCTCGACGAGCAGAACGCGCAATGGCAAGCCGGCCAGCGCCACGGCAAGGCTGGCACCCACCATCCCGCCACCCGCAATCAGCACGTCGCAGTCGGAACCAGGGGTCTTTCGCCCGGCCTTCTTCATTGCGCGGCCGCACCGATCATCGCTTCGAGCACGTCAGGATCCCGGGGCAAGTCACGACTCAGCACTTCCGACCCGTCACGAGTGACCAGCACATCGTCCTCGATGCGGACCCCGATGCTCCACCAGCGCTTCGGCACCCCCCGCGTGCCTGGCGGAATGTAGATGCCCGGTTCGACGGTCAGCGCCATGCCCGGTTCCAGCACGCGCCACTGGTCGGCAATCTTGTATTCGCCAACATCGTGCACATCCATCCCCAGCCAGTGGCCGGTACGGTGCATGAAGAACTTCTGGTAAGCGCGGGAGCGAATCAGCGCGGGCACGGAACCTTCCAGCAGGCCGATCTTCTTCAGCCCCCGGGTGACGCTGCGAATGGCGGCCTCATGAGGCGCGATCCAGCCATTACCCGGCACCACAGCGGCCAGGGCAGCCTCGTGGGCCTCGAGAACAATCTCGTAGACCGCCCGTTGCTCCGGAGTGAAACGCCCGTTTACCGGGTAGGTACGCGTGACGTCCGACGCGTAGTAGTCGTACTCGCAGCCGGCATCCACCAGCAGCAGGTCCCCATCCTCCATACGCCGGTTATTGGCCTGATAGTGCAGGATGCAGGAGTTGGCGCCGGAGCCAATGATCGGCAGGTACGAGGGCTGAGCCCCGTGGGCACGAAACTCGTGCATGAACTCTGCTTCGATCTGGTATTCGAACAGGCCGGGCCTGCAAATGCTCATCGCGCGCCGGTGTGCCTGTACCGCAATACGAGCCGACCGGCGCATGGCGCCCGCCTCATCACGGCTCTTAAACAACCGCAGGTCATGCAGCAGGTGATCGAGCGCAATGAATTCGTCCGGCGTGTGCGCGCCGATGCCCCCATCCGGCGCGTGCCCGCCAGTGCCCCCGCGAGTCCGGATGCGGGACACCCAGCCCATCAGGCGCTGGTCAAATTCACGGTGCACGCCCATGGTGTAGAACACGCGCTCGCTGGAACCAACTATCTTCGGCAGCATTTCTTCGACGCTTCCGATCGGGTAGGCCGCATCTGCGCCGTACCCGGCAACCGCGTTCTTCGGACCGGCGCGTGACCCGTCCCAGGTTTCTTTTTCGGGGTCGCGCTCCCGGCAGAACAACAGGAACTCACCCCCTGCCCGGCCCGGCGCCAGCACGGCCACTGCCTCAGGCTCGGCAAAGCCTGTCAGGTAGTAGAAGTCACTGTCCTGGCGGTAGGGGTACTGGACATCCCGGTTGCGCAACCGGGTGAGTGCGGCAGGCAGAATGGCTATGGAGCCCTTGCCCATCATGCGCATCAACTGCCGCCGGCGGCGAACAAATTCGTCAGGGTTCATCGGGACGGAAGCTCAGTGCCTGCCTGCGGATAAGACGCGCTGCCGGACTGCGGCCAGCTCTTCGTACACCAGTTGCACGCTGACGCGAACGTATTCAACGAGTTCCGCGTAGGCGGCTTCGCCCGCCGCGTCGGGTTCATCGTCGCCGACCGCCACCTGGGCCATTTCACTGAAATCGCGAACAATCTCAGCCGTGTTGCCACTCTTCATCTCGGCCTCGGCATCGCCGATACGCGCCGCCACGAAAAGCCCATGGTTGAAGCCGAGGCACCACTGGGCCAGGCCAGCAACCCGCTCCACCAATGGCTGCTCGTCGTCCGGGAGCAAAGGCTGAAAGCTCATTTCAGCCCCCTCAAGGGCGGCGCAGGTGCTTGCCGCAAGGGCCGTCAGCAGCGCACCAGTCTGTCCCGGGACCGTCTCGTTTGCCGGCGCATCAGAAAGGGTGTCAGCCAGCCACACGGGCTGGCCGCCCGCGCCAAGTCCGCAGACCAGGCCGCAAAGGCTCCCGTGGGCTTCAGCCGCATCGGTGGGCGCCTCGACGCGGCGCAGGGCCTTGTCCGTGGCGTCGAAGGTCGGGGAAGCAAGGCTGGTCTGGGCTTTTAACATCTTCCGGAACCGATATTCATCCTAGCACCGCACCAAGCCACACTGCATTTGACCGTGGCCGCGGGCTAACACTATATTCACTTCATGACCAACTCACTTGAAAAGACGTTTACACGTGAACTGGAGCGTCTCGAGCGACGCCTGGATGAGCTCGTTGTGATTACCGGTCAGCTCAAAGAAGAGAACCAGTCCCTGCGCCAGCGGCAAGACAATCTTATCGCCGAGCGGGCCACCCTGTTACAGAAAAACGAACAGGTCCGGGCCCGGGTCGAGGGAATTATCGGCCGCCTGAAAGCCATGGAGCACGGTTCGTGACCGAAGCCACAACGAAGGTCAATATCAAGATCCTTGAGAAGGAATACCAGATCTCCTGCCCGGCAGCCGAGCGCGGCGCCTTACTGGATTCCGCCGAGTTACTGAACACCAAGATGCGGGAAATCCGGGATACCGGCAAGGTCATCGGGCTCGACAGGATTGCGGTCATGGCTGCCCTCAACATGGCCAATGACCTGCTGCGCTCCCACAGCCGCGGCGAAGGCCTTGAGGGGGATGCCAAGGTCCGCCTCCAGGCAATGCGCGAGCGCGTCGAGGGGGCGTTAAAGGGCAGTCGCCGGCTGGAAGCCTAAATTTGTCCGGGGCAACCTGCGTCACATTTATTTGACCGACTCCACCTATAATCAAGTCGGTCTCTCCTGCGGTGTTCGACAGCGGCTTGATAGGTCTCTCGACCCTTAATCGCGCTTTCGGGATCGCGTACTGTTGGCAGTTTGTGCATGACCGCCTCGAGCGGGAAGCCTGCTCTGCCGCGTTTGGTCCCACCTGATGCTCCTGGTCTGAGAGCAGCAGGCCGCACCGGCACAGGCGGGAGAGACCACCCTTCGCCATAGCCACCCCGCAATGCCCGCACCCAGAACCAGCGACGACCCCGGGCCAAAGGCCCGACTCCGTCGCGAGGTCCGCGCAAAACGGAATGCTTTGCCGCTCGCGCAGGCCCGCCCCGCGGCCCGACGCGCCGTCCACCGCCTCTGGTCTCTGCCCTACATGGCGCGCGCAAAAAACGTGGCCATGTACCTGCCAATTGGCGGCGAACTCGACTGCACGCCCCTGGTGATTCAGGCGTGGACCCGCGGCCGGAAAGTGTTTCTGCCCGTCATTTCCGGGACCCGGCTGCGCTTCGCGCCTTTCCGTCCTGGCGCAGAACTGCGGGCCAATCGCTTCGGAATCCTGGAACCGGCGACTCATGCGCGGCACTTGTGCGGCGCCCGCCAACTCGACGTGATCGTCGCACCGCTGGTCGCTTTCGATCAGCAGGGAAATCGCCTGGGGATGGGTGGAGGCTACTACGACCGAACACTCGCATTCCTGAAGCAGCGCGCGTGCACGCGCCGACCATACCTCGTCGCGGTCGCGTTCGAAATGCAGAAGGTTGAGGTCGTACCGATTGAAGAATGGGACGTGCATCTCGATGCCGTCGTCACGGAGAAGGCGACCTATCGCATCACCTGAACTGTGGCCTGCTCGCAACCGATCCCAAACAAGAAATTGCCACTTGCTGGAATTTTATAAACTGTTGTATATACTCAGCCTCGTCTATCCCGACACGGAGACTATAACTATGGCTACGAAGAAAGGTTCCAAGAAGAAGGTTTCGAAGAAAAAGTCTAAGAAGAAGGCTGCAAAGAAAAAGCGTTAGTAACGCGTCGGCGTGAGACCCGAAAGGGTCTTACGCCGATCCTCGAAAGAGGAAACACGCGAAGATCAGTGCCCGCCTCTGGCGGGCACTTTTTTTGGTACCTTCTCTCCAACATCCCTGGGAGCCAGTGCCATGGACCACAACAGCCGCAAGCAAATGGTCGCCCGGGCCGCCCTGGAGTTCATCAAACCGGGCACGGCGCTGGGCGTGGGAACCGGGTCGACGGCCAACTTTTTTATTGACGAACTCGAGCGCTTTCGGGGGGACCTGACCGCCGTCGTGGCCAGTTCCCGCGTCACGGAATCACGGCTCCGGGCTCGAGGATTTACGGTCCTGGAGCTGGATGAGGTTGGCGACCTGGACCTCTACGTGGACGGGGCCGACGAGGCCAACAAGCACTTTCACCTCATCAAGGGCGGGGGCGGCGCCCTGACCCGGGAAAAGGTCGTGGCTGCGGCCTCCCGGAAGTTTGTCTGCATCATCGACGACAGCAAGTGGGTGGCAACCCTTGGCAAATTCCCCCTGCCGGTCGAGGTCGTTCCCATGGCCCGCTCATATGTCGCCCGGCAATTTGTGAAATTGCGTGGCCAGCCGGTCTGGCGGAAAAACTTCACCACTGACAACGGCAACCAGATCCTGGATGTCCACAGGCTCCAGATCACCAACCCCACCGAACTGGAATCCCGGCTGAACCAGATTCCCGGAATCGTCACCGTTGGCCTGTTTGCCAACCGCCCGGCGGATGTCATCCTGATGGCCAGCGAGAACGGCGTGAAACGCCTCGACCGCCGTTAGACCGGCGGCACAAACGGAACGGGCCCGCCGAAGCGGGCCTCAAGATTTTGAATGGCTGGGGGACTAGGATTCGAACCTAGGTTCTCGGAGTCAGAGTCCGATGTCCTACCGCTGGACGATCCCCCAGTGAGCAGAACGCATTATAAGCATGCTGCGTCCGCAACCGGCGGGAGTACGGTTAGCGCTTCGAGAACTGCGTCGCGCGACGAGCCTTGCGCAGGCCAACCTTCTTGCGCTCGACCTCACGGGCGTCACGGGTGACATAGCCGGCCTTGCGCAGGGACGGGCGGAGGCTCTCGTCGTAAGCCATCAGGGCGCGGGTGAGGCCGTGGCGAATGGCACCGGCCTGGCCGGTGGTTCCACCGCCAGCCACATTGACCACCACGTCGAACTGACCCTCCATCTGGGTCAATTCCAGGGGCTGACGAACAATCATCCGGGCCGTCTTGCGGCCGAAGAACTCGTCAATCGGCTTGCTGTTGATGGTGATGTCGCCCTTGCCGCGACGGATGAAGACCCGTGCGGTGGACGCCTTACGGCGGCCGGTGGCGGAGTACTGCTGGGGCTGGGTGGTGGCCATGTGTTGTATTGCCTGCCTGGTCTGATTCGGGGAGTTGAATTACAGCTTGAGTGGCTCAGGCTGCTGGGCGGAGTGTTCGTGCTCGCCACCGGCGTAGATGCGCAGTTTTTTCAGCATGGTGGCACCCAGGCTGTTCTTCGGCAGCATGCCCTTGACGGCCTTCATCAGGGCGCGCTCCGGGTGCTCTTCCATCATCTTGCCGAGCGTGACGGTCTTCATGTTGCCAATATAGCCCGTGTGGTGCCGGTAGAGCTTGTCGTTAAGCTTGTTGCCCGTGGCCTTGATACGCGCGGCGTTGACCACAACGATGTAATCGCCGGTGTCGACGTGGGGCGTGAATATCGGCTTGTGCTTGCCGCGCAGCCGGAAGGCAATCGCGGACGCGAGGCGACCGAGCGTGCGATCCGTGGCATCCACCACGTACCAGCCGCGCTTTACCTCATGGGATTTGGCAGAAAACGTGCCCATCTGAAACCTGTCTATCGTTCTGGAGCTGTTCGGGACCCACACCCTCTGGACATTGGCCTTAAGCCAAGAACCGGGGCTCTACAAGAGGTCCGGCAAGCTGGCCAGCCTCTGGTGGGCCGCAAAGTGTAGGTGGCCGGGCGATTTTTTTCAAACCTGCCGGGGCCGGCCACCCCCGCGACGGGGAGCCAGTCCGGGCCCGGGCCGCCGCTTAAGACCGCCGGCCCGGGCCCGTGGGGGCCAATAAGCCTGCCCCTGCCGCGGCTAGAAGCCGTATTCCAGGGAAATTGTCGTGTAGGTGTCGGTCTTGTCGAAGGGCCGGGGAATGTCTAGCGAGGTGTCCAGTTCCACGTCCGAGTTGTGCTTATAGGTATACCCCAGGACCATGCTGAGGCTACCGATAATCCCGGCCTTCAGCTCGCTGATGCTCTCGGTGTAGGTGTTGTCGGACCCGGAAAGCACGGCCAGTTTCTGGACGAACACGGCGTTCTCGCCGATATGCCAGGTATAGATGCCGCGCAGCAAGCCGATGGCCTCGTTCTGGTCTCCCCCGCTCTGGAGATCGGCCTGCTTGGCGCCGGCGCCGACCTCGATATCCAGAAAATGGACCTCGCCACGAAGAACGCGCCAGCCAAGGCCGGCCGCCTCATACAGTTGCTGGTCGTACGCGCTGAACCGGTCCTTGTACCAGTCGATCGAGCCAAATCCGTAGTACGCGTTCGTGATGTCGTACTGGGACTTGAATCCGGCCCAGTACGCCTCAGCGGTGGTGACCGAGTCGGAATCCCGGTCCGCTGCACTGCTCGTACCGATGGCCGTCGCCCCGAGGATGTGGTGCCAGCGTTCCTTGTCGTAGCGTCCCTCACCCTTGAAATTTGCGGCCGAGCTATCCGAGTTGCCGCTGGTCTTGGCATAGCCGGCCGCCAGCGTGCCCGACCAGGGGCCGGCGGCTTCTTTATTGTCGGCGGGTGCCACTGAAGCCAAGTTCGTATCGACCTGTGCCTCGGCGGCCACAGCCGTCAGGCCGAGTAACGCCGCCAGCGCAAGCTGCCTGAAGCATCCTGTGAAGTGGGTCATTCTTAAGTTCTCCGTGATAAGTAGCAGGGTTTCGTGGCCGGGTTGCCCCCGGCAGCGGCCGGCCACCATAATTGAACCCGATGTGCGCCGTCCACCCGATCAGCGGTCGCGAGCGTTCGCCGTGAGCGCCCGCCACTACTCAGTGCTTGATGCACTGCTCACCGAAATCCATTCCGGCTTGCGGACCCTGGCAGCCTCCGCACCGGCGGCCCGGCCCAGTCCGGCATCTGGTGTCGCGGCTCCGCAGCTGTCGGCAAATGACCAGGCGACAGGTGCTGCCCTCATGCGCGTTAACCACGCCGGTGAAGTTGCCGCCCAGGCACTGTATCGCGGTCAGGCCTTCACCACCCGCGATCCCGCCATCCGGCAGGAACTCCTCGACGCAGCCGCCGAAGAGCAGGATCACCTCGCCTGGTGCCAGGGGCGCGTCACTGAACTCGGCAGCCGCACGAGCCTGTTCGGTCCGCTCTGGTACGCAGGCAGCTTCGCGCTTGGCGCTGCCGCCGGCTTGTTAGGCGCATCCACGGGTCTGGGTTTTGTCGTGGAGACAGAGAGGCAGGTCGAGGAACACCTGTCCGGGCACCTGGACCTGCTGCCGGCGGCGGACCTGCCAAGTCGTGAAATCGTGCGCCAGATCCGGGCAGATGAAGCAATGCATGGCGCCAGGGCGCGGGAACTGGGCGGTGCAGAGCTGCCGGAGACCGCGCGGCGCGCCATGCGCCTCGCTGCGCGGGTCATGACCACAGTGGCTAACCGCCTGTAGGCGCCAGGATCAGAAGCGACCGGGCGCGCACTTTGTGAGCGGCCTCACAGTTTTGGAACGTGCCAGTTCACGCTGCGGCGGGCTTCGACTACCGTAGACAAAGATTCAACATATTCCTCGCACTGGTTCAGGCCCTTCGTAGTGGAAGGAGCCAGCGCACAGGGATCGGGCTTAAACGGACTTGGCTTGAACTGGTTAATTTGGGGAGATACTGCAATGGCTGTTACTGGCAAAGCTATGAGTGATGTTCCGGCGATCAATCGCTTTCTGACTTACTGTCGTGTGCGCACTGTGCCCAGCAAGACTGTCATGATCCATGCGGGCGACCTGCCCGACAGCCTCTACTACATCATTGACGGCTCTGTCGAGGTGATGATCGAGGACGAAGACGGTAACGAGATGGTCCTGGCCTACCTGAACAAGGGTCAGTTTTTCGGGGAGATGGGCCTGTTCCATGAACAGCCGGCCCGAAGCGCGTGGGTAAGAACCCGCGTCGGTTCGGAGATCGCCGAAATGACCTATCCACGCTTTCGCCAGATTGCCAGTGAGAGCCCCGGGCTGGTTTTCGAACTGGCCACGCAGCTCGCCACCCGCCTTGACCGCACCAATCGCAAGCTGGGCGACCTGGCCTTCGTCGACGTCACCGGCCGCGTGGCTCACGCGATCATGGACCTGTGCAACGAACCCGACGCGATGACCCATCCGGATGGCATGCAGATCAAGGTCAGCCGGCAGGAACTCTCGCGTCTGGTGGGCTGCTCCCGCGAAATGGCGGGCCGCGTACTGAAGGTACTTGAGGAACAGGGCCTGATCACCGCGACTGGCAAGACCATCGTCGTGTACAACGCCCGCCCGAAGCCGAAGCTGAAGGCAGTCGGCTTGTAAGACAGCAAGCCCCGTAGGAGCGCCTTCAGGCGCGATCGAACTCGCCTGGTCGCGCCTGAAGGCGCTCCTACGGGGACAACCCCTCAAGTTCGGTTCGCATCCGGCGGATCGTTGCGGCGTAGTCGCCGCTACCGAAGATTGCCGACCCTGACACGAAGACATCGGCGCCCGCCTCCGCAACCTTGCGGATGTTGTCGGGCTTGATTCCGCCATCGACCTCGAGGCGTATGGATTTGCCCAGCGCCCCGATTCGCTCGCGGATCGCCGTAAGCTTGGGCAGGCTCGCGGGGATGAACGCCTGCCCGCCGAACCCCGGATTCACCGACATCACCAGCACCAGGTCCAGACCTGGCAGCGTGTAATCCAGGCAATCCAGCGGTGTCGCCGGGTTCAGCACCAGGCCCGGACTACAGCCGAGTTCGCGAATGAGGCCGATCGTCCGGTCGACGTGCCGGCTGGCTTCCGGGTGGAAGCTGATCCAGCTGGCGCCGGCTCCAGCGAAGGCCCGGGCCAGTTCGTCAACCGGCTTCACCATCAGATGCACATCGATGGGCGCCTTGATGCCCCGCTTCCGCAAGGCCTCGCAAACCAGTGGCCCGATCGTGAGATTCGGCACGTAGTGGTTGTCCATCACGTCGAAGTGGATGACGTCGGCGCCGGCAGCCAGGACGGCATCGACTTCCTCGCCCAGGCGGGCAAAGTCAGCCGAGAGAATGGATGGGGCAATGAGTGGAGCTTGCACGGGAAAAATATAGCACGCGACCCGACAGCGTGGGCGCGTCACAAGCCGCGTCGCCTACTTCAGTCCCCGCCGTTCACGAATCAGCTCGTAGGCAGCGCGAATCTCGTGGGTGCGCTCCTTGGCCGCTTCCAGCATCGACTCGGGCAGTCCGCGAGCGGCCTGCTTGTCCGGGTGGTGCTGATTCATCAAACGCCGATAGGCCTTCTTCACCTCGGCATCCGTCGCTGCGGGCTCAAGGCCGAGCGCGCGGTAGGCGCCCGGGAGCGACTGCCCGGGTGAGGTTGCCGGCCGTTTCTGGCGAAAGGTCCGTCGGGCGCGCAGCACGGCTTCCAGATTGGCCAGATCCGTGCGCCCCACCCCCAGGGCCTCGGCAATGCCGAGAAGCAGCGTTCGTTCGCCGCTGCTGATCGCCTCCTTGCCCAGGACAAAGTCCATCTGGATCTCGAGAAACGTTCGCAGCAGCTCCGGTTCGCGCCGGCAGGCCCGGCGGAGCCGCAGCACGCGCTCGCGCAGTGGAAAGTCAGTGCCCTTGCCGGCCGTGAAGCACTCGATGGCCTCGCGCACGGCCGCGGGCCGCAGGCGCAATTCCGCCATGACCGCGCGCGCCGCCTCGATCTCGGCCTCGGACACGCGACCGTCAGCCTTCGCGAGTGCGCCGAGGCCATAAAATGTGGTCTGGAAGAACAGGTGCTGGCGGTCGGCGGCTGAATAGATTCCCGCATCGCCCTGATTGTTCAGACCGCCATACCCTAGAAACCCGGAGCTGCTGACTCCCCGGTCAAACTGATGACCGAGGGCACCGCCGATGAGCGCGCCCACGGGACCGCCAACGATCAGTCCGAGAATGCCGCCGCCGATTTTGCCGATCCATGCCATCCGTAGTCTCTGGTTCGATTCGCCGGGGTCACTACGACCGGGGGTGATTACTACCGGGGCAAGCGCAGACGGCGCTGCTAGAATTGCATCGATGACGCGAAACATCGCCCCTGATGCATTGTACGAATCGAATTTGACAGGCCTAACGCGCCTCAGTCAAGGCAAGGTTCGCGACCTCTATGCGATCGATGACCAGCACCTGTTGATCATTACGACCGACCGCCTTTCAGCCTTTGACGTGGTGCTGCCCGACCCGATTCCGGGCAAGGGTGAGGTCCTGACCAGGCTGTCGAACTTCTGGTTTGGCCGCACCGCGGGCATCGTCCGTAATCACCTCGCCGACTTGCCCCTGGCGTCAGTTATCACCGATCCGGATGAACGGGCCGCCGTGGCAACCCGGGCCATTGTGGTGCGCCGTCTGAAGCCCCTGCCAATAGAGGCCGTGGTCCGCGGCTATCTCATCGGCTCCGGCTGGAAGGATTACCAGGCGACCGGCGCCGTGTGCGGTATTCCGCTGCCGGCCGGGCTGCCCATGGCAGCGAAGCTCCCGGAGCCGCTGTTCACACCCGCCACCAAGGCCGCCGCCGGCGATCACGACGAAAACATCAGTTTCGCGGAGTGCGAGAAGCTGGTCGGTGCCGAACTCGCCCGGCAGGTCCGGACGCTGGCGATCCGGGTGTATGGCGAGGGGGCGGCCTACGCCCGAAGCTGCGGCATCATTATCGCCGACACCAAGTTCGAGTTCGGCCTGGATGACGACGGTACGCTGTACCTGATCGACGAGGTCATGACGCCCGACTCGTCGCGATTCTGGCCCGCGACGGAGTACCGCACGGGCATCAGTCCGCCGAGCTTCGACAAGCAGTTCGTGCGCGACTACCTCGAGACCCTCGACTGGAACAAGAAGGCCCCGGGCCCGAAGCTGCCGGCAGACGTGATCCGCCGGACGACGGAGAAGTACCGGCAGGCGCTCGAGTTGCTGACCCGCTAGGCGGAGATCTCGTCGCGATCGGTGCCGGCCGGTGTCAGGTGGATACCGGCGCGCTGCAATACCGCGTCGTAAGTTGCGAGCTTGTAGAGGTCAGCCAGCGTCGGGTAGTTGCGCCGTGACTGCCACCCTGAAAGTGCCAGTGCCGTTTCACGCAATGTCTTGCTGGGTACCGTGCCGGAATTCAGCCCGGCGCCGATGACAACGAGGTCTTACGCGTGGGTGATGCTGCTGCTCATCAGAGCCAGTCTATCGTCGATCAGTTACCGGCAATCGTCATGCGTTCCAGGAGAATCGACCCCGTCAGCACGCCGCCCCGCCGGTCGACGTCCGTGCCAATCCCCTGGATTCCGCGGTACATTTCCTTCAGATTGCCTGCGATCGTAATCTCGGTCACCGGGTGCTTGAGCTGGCCGTTCTCCACCCAGAAGCCGCTGGCGCCACGCGAGTAGTCGCCCGTCACCGGGTTCACACCGCTGCCCATCAGGTCGGTGATCACGAGACCACGGTCCATCGTGCGCAGCAGCTCGTCGAAGCCCTGGCCCGTGCTGTGCACAACCAGGTTGTGGGCACCGCCCGCGTTCCCCGTGGACTGCATCCCGAGCTTGCGCGCGTAGTAGCTGCCCAGCATATAGCCGCCCAGTACGCCGGCATCAACCAGGCGACGCTCCGTCGTGACAACCCCTTCGTTGTCGAACGGCGCGCTGCCAAGCCCTTTGAGCAAATGCGGCTGTTCGTCGATGGTGACGCGACTGGCAAAAACCGGCTGACCGAGCGCATCGACGAGAAAGGACGACTTCCGGTACAGCGCGCCGCCGCTGATGGCGCCCAGCAGGTGCCCGATCAGCCCACGAGCCATCCGCGCCGGAAAGAGCACGGGCACGGTACGGGTCGAGAGCTTGGTGCCACCCAGCCGGGCTAAGGTCCGGCGGCCGGCCTCCCTGCCGATCTCGGCGGGGGACTGCAGATCGGCGGCGTCGCGAGCGACCGCGTACTCGTAGTCCGTCTCCATGGCGCCGTCCTGCGTGGCCACGACCGAGCACGAGATACTGTGGTCGGACTCGGAGTAGCCGCCGAGGAAGCCATGGCTGTTGCCATAGACCCGAAGGCCTTCGCTCGTGCTGACGGAAGCACCTTCCGAATTGGTCACGCGCGGATCCAGGTCGAGCGCGGCGGCCTCACAGGCCATCGCCAGATCAATCGCGGCGGCGGGCTCGATGGCCCACGGGTGATGCAAGCTGAGCTCCGGAAACTCGGTCGCGAGCCGATCCGCCTCGGCGAGCCCGGAGGCCGCATCCTCGGCACCGTAGCGGGCGAGCGCGCAGGCCTTCCGCACCGACTCCTCAAGCGCCTCGGGACGCAGGTCAGAGGTGCTGGCACTGCCCTTGCGGTGGCCGAGCCAGACCGTAATGCCGAGACCCTGGTCGCGCTGGTGGCGCAGCGTCTCCACCTCGCGCATCCGCACGTTCACTGAAAACCCGGTGCCGAAGCTCGCGCTGGCCTCGGCCTGTGAGGCGCCAAGCTGCTTCGCCAGCCGCAGTACGTCGTTAATCTTCTCCTGCAGCACGTCGCGGCCGTTCTTAAGGCTCAGGGCCGTACGCGCGGTCACTCGTCACCGCCCGTGCCGCCAACGGTCAGGCCGTCGATCCGCAACGTCGGTTGCCCGACGCCCACGGGTACTGATTGCCCGTCCTTGCCACAGACGCCGATGCCGGTGTCGAGTTCCAGATCATTCCCCACCATGCTGACCCGGTTCAGTACCGTCGGTCCGTCGCCGATCAGCGTGGCGTCCTTGATCGGCGCGCCAAGTTTGCCGTTCTCGATGCGATAAGCTTCCGTCGTGGAGAAGACGAACTTCCCGGACGTGATGTCCACCTGGCCGCCACCGAAGTTGCGCGCGTAAACGCCCTTCTTCACGGACGCAATGATCTCGTCCGGGTGATGGGGCCCCGCCAGCATGTACGTGTTGGTCATGCGTGGCATTGGCGTGTGGGCAAAGGACTGTCGCCGCCCATTGCCCGTCGACTCGGTACCCATGAGGCGCGCATTCATGCGGTCCTGCAGGTAGCCACGGAGAATCCCGTTCTCGATCAGCACCGTGTTCTGCGTCGGGGTGCCCTCGTCGTCCACGTTCAGTGAGCCGCGCCGGTCGGGCAGCGTGCCGTTGTCCACGACTGTGCACAGTTCAGACGCCACGCGTTCACCGATGCGGCCCGTGAAGGCCGACGTGCCCTTGCGGTTGAAGTCCCCTTCCAGCCCGTGGCCGATGGCCTCGT
Organism: Gammaproteobacteria bacterium; assembly: GCA_032122615.1. Lineage (GTDB taxonomy): Bacteria > Pseudomonadota > Gammaproteobacteria > Steroidobacterales > SHZI01. Next base: position 43,249 of record JAQBGF010000085.1, read on the forward strand.
GCAGCAGCACGCCAGGCCAGCCGGGGCCCAGCACCACGACCATCTCGCCAGAGGGTGCCGGTACCGCGTCCAGGTTGACCACGGCCTGGCGTACGGCTTCGCGCCCGAACTCGAGCACCCATTCCGGCGTAAAGCGCTCGTAGCCGAAGCGGCCGCCGCCGCCCGCATAACCCTGCTCGCGCTTGTCGCCGTCCTCGACAATCACCGAGATGTTGAAGCGAACGAGAGGACGCACATCAGCAGCCATCACACCGTCGCTGGCGCACACCAGGACGACTTCGTGGGAGGCTGCCAGGCTCGCCACGACCTGCTTCACCCGAGGATCCAGCGCGCGTACATCACTGTCGATCCGCTGGAGCAACGCGACCTTGTCATCGTCCCGGAGCGTCGGCAAGGGATCGATGGGTGGGTACAACCGGTGGCCCGAGCGCGGCTGCCAGGCCTGGAGCTGCCCCTGCTGCCCCTGGCGGACGATCGCGCTGGCGGCGGCTGACGCCTGCAGCAGCGCCGGCACGATCACCTCGTCGGAATAGGCAAACCCGGTTTTCTCGCCAGACATCGCCCGGACGCCGACGCCCTGCTCGATGCTGTGGGCGCCCTCCTTGACGATGCCATCCTCAAGGGTCCACGACTCCTGGCGGGACACCTGGAAGTAGAGGTCGGCGTTGTCCACGGCACCGCGCATCAGGGTGCCGAGCGCCCGTTCCAGATCGCGGTCCGCGATACCAGCGGCGTCCAGCACATGACTGCGCACTCGCGCCAGCGACGACTCGGGAGAGATTACTGCATTCATTCTGATCCAGTTCTGGAAGCGCCGTGTTGAAATCAACCGGCCGCCTTGAAGCGCCGGTGGTCAAGCACCGGGAACTGCTGTCTCAGCCGCTTCAGGCGCTGTGTGTCGAAGGTGGCAGTGATCACGCGGGTACGGCCACCTGCCTCGGCTAGAATTGCGCCCCAGGGATCGACGAGCATCGAGTGCCCGTAGGTCTGGCGTCCGCCCGGGTGAGTGCCGGTCTGGGCGGCAGCAGCCAGATAGCTAAGATTCTCGATCGCCCGGGCGCGCAGGAGCGACTCCCAGTGTGCCGCGCCGGTGCGGTAGGTGAATGCGGCAGGCACAGCGAGCACGTCGAGGCCCTCGGTCGACATCCAGCGAAACAGTTCGGGAAAGCGCAGGTCGTAGCACACGGCCACACCCAGGCCACCCCACGGCGTCTCGATCAGGAGCGGCTTCGAACCCGGCATGGTGCTGCGGGACTCGCGATACGCCTCCTCACTCTCGGGCACGCGTGCATCAAACAGGTGCAACTTGTCGTAGCGTCCCACGCGCTTGCCGCCACCGTCATACACCAGGGCGGAGGCATACGGCCGCTTCGGATCGTCGCTGCGCAGCGGAATGGTGCCGCCAACGATCCACAGGTCAGAACGGGCAGCCTCGGCGGCCAGAAAATCCTGCAGCGGTCCCGCGCCGTCATCCTCGATAATCGCCAACCGATCCGATTCCTTCTTGCCCATTCGGGCGAAGTTCTCAGGCAAAACGGCAATCTTTGCTCCATCAGCCGCAGCCGAACGTAACGCGCGCCGGGCCCGCGTGAGGTTGGTGGTGACGTCGTCGCCAGAATTCATCTGGATGGCAGATATTCGGAGGGTCTTCATCAAGGTACTTTCCGGGATTATCTGGCCAGTGTAATGCGCGGGCGCGAGTCCTGCAGCCGGACGGTTCGCCAGAGTGCGGAAAGTCATGCTGGTGCGAACGGTGCTGCACCGCTCGCGGGATCAGGGACTGATTTCGGCCTCTGGAGGCAATTCTTTAAGCGCCTCGGCAAGGTAACGCTCGCAGTCCTTGAACGGCGTTACATCCACATCGCTCTTCTGCACCTTGTCGATCACCGGCTGGTCCCAGCCTCCGGACACCCGGTAATAGGTCTCGCCCAGTGAACTCAAGGGCTTGCGGAAAAGCTGCGAAATCAGCAACACGGTACCGCCGACCACAGGTCCGCCGACAAAGCCCCCGACGGCCAGCATGTCCGAGACGTGCGGACGGACAACGGCCAGCTGGTCGTAGCTGCGGTCGCGGAAGGACGCCCGACCCACGATCCCTATATCGGTCGCCGGGCCTTCAAGGCCAAAATTGCACGTAAAGGCATTGCCAGCATCGAGGCGGAATTCGCCCTTCACGCGATCGAAGGCCAGGCCCTCCTTGACGACGTCCGAGAAATCGAGCCCGAGCCGCCGGGGCAACATCGCGATGCTGAGCAGGCCTACGATCCGGCCGCCCCCGGGATCGACCGCCAGGAACCGGCCCTTGTCCAGATCCAACACGACCCGGCCGCCGGCGTTGTTGAGGAAATCGTCGCTGGGGCCGCCCGGCCAAAACAGATCGACGGTTACCGCCGCCTGTTCTCCCTCGGCAACCGTCTTGTAGCCCAGGGCGCGCAACGTCGGGGCAATGTCCGTGGATTTCAGCTGCAAACGGGCCTCGCTGCGCTGCCGGCCGACGTCGCCGTTTTCCACCACCCAGGTGACGTTGCCCGTGATGCCAAAGCTGGGGCTCGTGAGCTCCAGCGGCTCCACCACAACACCGTCACCACGCTGGGCAAGGTCGGCCGTCAGCCGACCGAGGCGCATCTCATTGAGTGCAAAGTCACCAACCGAGGCACGAATCGCCGGCAGGTTTCGGGGGTCGCGGCCGCCCTCGCCGGTGGCTGGGTCGGTCTCGAGCAGCCACAGGCGCTCCATGTCCAGCATGACCGGCGCATCCCCCGCCGGGCTGACCGGCACGACAATCGAACCGGACGCCGTGGGTCCACGTACGGCCACCCGCCATTCTCCCGCAACGCGCGTGCCCTCGATCCGCGTGTTGCGAAATACGCGGCCGAAAATTGCAAAGGCAGCGGCCTCGACGTCGATCTGTCGAATCAGTTCGCCCGCGGTGGATTCACTGCCGGCACTACCCCGGCCGGGAAACCAGTCTTCGAAGCGAAGCGTCGCGAAGGTGCCGCCAATTTCCAGCCCGGGCTCTGCGGGCAGGCTTGCTCTCGAAGGACCGCTGCGCAGTGCACCCCGTTCCAGACGCCAGCCCGCGCCCGAATTACCTGGCACGAACTGCAAGGCCCAACTGATTCCACGGTCGACCTTGCCATCCACCTGCAGGAGCCCGCGCTCCGGAAGCCTCACTTCCAGATCCAGGGCTTCGCGTTCGCCGGCCAGCTTGGTCAGCGGTGCTGCGATATTGCTGACTAAGCCCTCCAGATCCGATGTGACCTGAATACTGACGGCGCGCCCCTTGTTGCGCGCTGGAATCTGCACAGTGGCGTTCCATGCCAGGCTCCCGTCGAGCTGCTCGCCATAGGGCAGTGAAAAGGCGGCGGCAAGCTTGGCGGGTGGCGTCGCGCCCTGAATTTCCGCGACCTGAATCAGCTCCGGTTCGTCCACTAGACCGGCGCGTAGCGCAATGCTCACGGGTTCATCGAGAAAGCGGCCTGCCAGCTCGTCGGTCAACAGTCGATTAGAGTCCAGGCGGACGGTGCCCTGAAGTTCGGTGAGGCCGAAATCCACGTTCTTGAATCCCAATGTGGCGCGATCCAGACCGAAGCTGCCGGCCAGGCGATAGTCGCGACGGCTCGCAATGGGCATGCGCAGGTTGATGCCGGTGGTCACATCGCCACTACCGATCACGGTTTCGAGTACCGGGCCAAGGAGGGCAGCCACTGGAGACTGGCGCAGGAAATTCAGAAGCCGGCCAAGCTGCACATTACCCGTAGCCGCCACATCAAGCTCTGCGTCGTGAACCAGGTTCGCAACCCGGATCTCGATATCTTCGAAGGGCACGCCGCCAACGGACCCCTTGTTCTGCACCGAACTCAGGCTGACACGATCGAAGATGACCGTTCCAGACGCGCCCTGGAGCCGCGGCCAGTCCGGAGAATAGTTAATCACCGCATCAGTCAGGCTGACTTCGGCACGGAAACGGCCGTCGCCGGTTTCATAAGGAAAACCCCGGAGGCGGCCCTGCCACAGCAATTCGGCCTGCGGCACCGCGCCGGCGACGATGGCCTGGTCCAGCCACTTCACGACACCGGGTTTGAATCTTTTCAGTGGCAGATAATTGACCGCGGCCGGAGCCGATGACGCGGTGAAATTAGCGGAGATGTCAACGATTGCCGAACCTTCACGCGGGAAAATCAGGTGGACACGTGACCGGCTGGTCGCATCTCCGGTTGCGATCTTCAAATCGTCAGCGATAACTTCAATGCCGCGTTCGGAGTACTTCCAGCCAACCTCCCCAGTCGCCTGGCTGGTGCGAATATCCGTTCGAAAAAGTTTCGGCAACCGCACGAGCCCGGCAGCGGAGCTGAGAGTAATTCGTCCGCCATCCTGGTCGCCACGAAAACTGCCAGTGACTCCCCTGACGGCCCAACCCGGTTCGGGCATGGTTATTCCGAGTCCCTCGAACCCGGCTTCCATGAGATAGGCCAGCGGCTTGTCCGCCGGCAGGGTCGCGGTGAGTTTGAAGTTACGCACCGTGCCTTCTACGCGCTCAGGCAACAGGTCCCGACGGAGGCTAGTGCTGCCGACAGACCAGAGGACGGGCCAGAAGTCCTGCAGCCGGACATTCTCGGCCGAGGCAGTCACCTGTCCGGGGCCGGCAGCCTGCCCCACGTAACGGATGGAACCCGTGCTGACGGGCGAGGCCTTGGTTCCGCGCTCTACTGCGAAGCGCCCGAGCGTGGCCTCCCAACCGCCGGAGAACGCTTGCCAACCAGCCTGCAACTCAAGGCGCCGGTAGTTGTTATCTGCTGTGGAAACGCCTTCCCAGACAGTAGGACCAAGGGCCAGTTCGACGCTGAAACTCCGCGGCTGCAGCCCCGCAAAACCTGCCCGCAGGTCCATCTTGCCCTGTCCGGATATCAGCGGCGCGGGCTCGTTGGTAAGGATGCGCAACAATCGGGCGACGTCGAGTTTATCGCCGGTGACCCGCGCCTCCCAGGACAGTGACTGCGAAACATCGGGTCCGGAAGAAGCGCCGGCCAGCGGCGCTGTCTGGATGAGAGCGGCCGGCAATGATCCGGCCACCTCGATACCCGTGCCGAGTCCATCGTCCCCCTCGAGTTCGGCATCGACACCGATGACGTCTGGCCCAAGATCAAGGTTGAGCTGCTCGATCCGCAAGCCGACACGAGGCTCCAGGCGCGCGGCGTCGAAAAACACGAGCTCAATGTTCTGCAGCCGCAAATCCAGGCGCGGCAGCGGCTGATTCTCGGGCCGCTGCAGCAGGTCCTCCAGCGGCACCGCGTTGATCAGCCACGTCCCGGTCGGTAAATGCTCGACCCTGACCGAGGCATCGCTGACCGAGATGCGGCCCGGCCGCAACCGCCGCTCAACAACGAGCTGCCAGAGGTTAACTCCCACACTGAGTTCCCCCGCATCGAGGACCGGACGCTGATCCTTCAGGGTCGCAATACGCACGTCGGTGAAGTGGAACTCAGGACCGAGCAATGGCCAGGTAGCGTTGATCTGTCCAAATTGCACGTCGAAGCCGGTTGCCTCGCTGGCGAAACGCCGGATGTCATCCTGATATTCCGGTGCCAGCGGCAGCAGCAGCCGGGCCACACCCACCAGCACAGCCAGGCAGATGAGCACAGCCGCGATGATTCCCGCGAGCCAGCCGAGGCCTTGCCTTACAGTGCCGAGCTGACTAATGCACCTGCCCCCTACACCAGGATGACGTCGAACTGATCCTGCGCATACAGACTTTCCACCTGCAGCCGGATCGACTTGCCCGTCCGTTCCTCAAGTTCAGCAATGTTGGCGGATTCCTCGTCCAGCAACAGCTCGATGACTTCCTGGTGCGCAAGAATAACCAGCTCCTTGAAACTGAATTGCGCGTGCTGCCGGAGAATCTCTCGGAAGATCTCATAGCAGACGGTTTCGGGACTCTTCACGTGACCACGCCCCTCGCAGGTTGGACAGGGCTCGCACAGCAAGTGTTCCAGGCTTTCCCGCGTTCTTTTCCGCGTCATCTGGACCAGCCCCAGCTGCGAAACCTCGGCTACCTGCGCCCGGACATGATCGCCTTCAAGTGCTGTGGTGAGTGCTTCCAGCACCTGCCGACGGTGCGCTTCCTCGTTCATATCGATGAAATCGATGATAATGATGCCGCCAAGGTTCCGCAGGCGGAGCTGCCGCGCGATCACCACGGCAGCCTCGAGGTTGGTCCTGAATATGGTGTCTTCCAGGTTCCGGTGCCCGACGTAGCCGCCAGTGTTGACGTCAATACTGGTCAGCGCCTCCGTCTGGTCAATGACGAGGTAACCACCGGACTTCAACTCGACCTTCCGGGCCAGGGCCTTTTGGATCTCGTCTTCGATGCCGTACAGGTCAAAGATCGGCCGGGGATCCTGAAACAGCTCGATGCGGCCATCCAGTTGCGGAATTACGCTGCTGGCGAACTCGCAAAGCTCGGCACAGGCCTGCTCGTCATCGATCCGGATGCGCTGCGTATCGGGTTTCACGAGATCACGCAATACCCGGATAGCCAGCGGTAAATCCTGGTGAACCAGGGATGGAACGGGCGCATCCTGCGCCGTGCGCGCAATCACATCCCACAGGCGGTGCAGAAAATCGACGTCGGCACGCAGCGGACCCTCGGCGACCGCTTCGGCCGCGGTCCGGACGATGTAACCGTACCGGGGAGACTCGCCTGTAAGCCCGGTCATGACCTGCCTCAGCCGGGTACGCTCTTCGTCGCTCTCGATTCGTCCGGACACGCCGAGATTGCACTCCTTCGGCAGCAGCACGAGGTAGCGCGACGGCATCGTGATGAAGGTCGTCAGGCGCGCGCCCTTGGTGCCCAGCTGATCCTTGACGACCTGGACGAGTACCGTGTCGCCCTCCCGGAGCAGGTCCCGGATGTTGTGCTCCTCACCAGCCGCGGTGGCCGGCGCGTCCCGCGGCGGCAGCACATCGGAGGCGTGGAGAAATCCGGTGCGGGCGAGACCGATCTCGACAAATGCGGCCTGCATTCCCGGCAGGACACGCACCACGCGGCCCTTGTAAATGTTGCCGGTCAGCCCGCGACGGGAGGTTCGCTCGATCAGTATTTCCTGGAGCACGCCGTTCTCAACGACGGCTGCCCGCACTTCCCGGGAGGTGAGATTAATAAGGATCTCGTCGGTCATGGCCCGGTTGACCCGGCAGGCAGCAACGTACAACCAAACAGGGCAAGCAGTTTCGCGACCTCGAACAGCGGCAGTCCCATCACTCCGGAATAACTGCCCTTGAGATCGGCGATGAACAGCGCGCCGAGTCCCTGGATCGCGTAGGCGCCGGCCTTGTCGGCTGGTTCACCCGTTTGCCAGTACGCCGCTATCTCGTCCGGCGTGATGGCGCGAAACGTGACCTCGCTGTGGCTCAATTCCACGCGCTCGCGCTGGCCGTCCGTGACGGCCACTGCCGTCCAGACGGCGTGGGTCCGGCCAGACAGCCGGGCAAGCATCCGCGCTGCATCCGCCTGGTTGCCCGGCTTGCCAAACAACTCGTGGCCAAGAGCCACCGCGGTGTCGGCCGCCATGACCGGTGCGATTCGAGCAGGCCGGAGGATGATTCCAGCCTGGGCCTTCTGCGCAGCGAGGCGGCAAACCAGATCCGACGGGCTTTCACCGGGCCGCGGCGTCTCATCCACGGACACGGGCAGGACCTCAAGCGATACGCCCAGCTGGGCCAGCAATTCGCGACGCCGGGGCGATGCGGAAGCCAGGTAAATGAAGGGACTCACGGTGCTGAGGGTTCTGCCATTCAAATCTTGTGGTACGGATGACCCTGCAGAATGGTCCAGGCGCGATACAACTGCTCGACGACGATCACGCGGGCCAGACCGTGAGGAAAAACCAGTGCGGAGAGTGACCAGGACTGGTCGGCCCTGTGAATCACATCATCTGACAGGCCCTCGGGGCCACCGATGACCAGCGCCACGGAAGGCTGGTGGTTCTGCCAGCGCTCCACTTCGCGCGCCAGTTCGACAGATGACCAGCCCTTGCCGCGTTCGTCGAGCGCCACGACAAAATCTCCGGGCTTGAGTCGCTGCAGGATGCGCTGCCCTTCCTTGGCCTTGGCGATGGCAGGATCGCCGCCGGAAGACCGCAGCGACAGTGGAATCTCAACGAGTTCCGGCTTCAGATGCGCCGGCAGTCGGGCGAGGTAGAGCGCAACGGCGTCCCGGACCCAGTCGTCGGGACGCGTACCGATCACCAAAAGCCGTACTTTCATGCGTCCATCTGCTCAAGAACCCCGGTGCCGGGGGCTCCGGATCATACACGCCAATCCGGGCAAACCGACCCGGGGTCCAGGACGCTCAGGCAGTCGCCACGTCGCCCATGTCCCACAGGCTTTCCAGCTTGTAAAACTCCCGCGTGCGCGGCTGCATGATGTGCACGACCACGTCCGCAAGGTCCACCAGCACCCACTCACCGTTACCCATGCCCTCGACACCGAGCGGCGGGCAGCCCGCTTCGGAAGCGGTTTGTACGAGCCTGCTGGCGATCGACTTGACGTGGCGATCCGAGGTCCCGCTCGCCACCACCATGTAGTCCGCGACCGAGGTGAGCTGGCGCACGTCCAGCACCTGGATATCGCGGGCCTTCAGATCCGCCAGCGCATGCTCGGCAAGCGCCAGCAGTTGCTTACTGCGCACGGGTTCGCACCTCCTTGGGATTGGCATAAATATGGGTTTTCAAAATCAGCTCACGCACGGCGTCTGGCACCAGGAATCGGGGGTCCTCGCCGGCCTCGACCAGCCTGCGGATCGCCGATGACGATATTTCGAGCTGGGTGACGTCCAGCATCAGTACACGGCCTGCCGGCGATGTGGCGAGGGCACGGCGATCAGTAATGACCCGGGATCGCAGCAGGTCGCCGGCCTCACCGTCGATTTCCCCGGCAATGCCGGGCCGGCGTGCCACCACGATGTGGGCAAGTTCCGGGAGTTCGCGCCAGCGGTGCCACGCCGGCACACCCACAAAGGCGTCCAGACCCAGCAACAGGCAAAGCGGTTGTGAGCCCAGTTCGGCACGAAGGCTGGTGAGCGTCTCGACCATGTAGGAAAGACCAGGGCGCCGCAGTTCCCGGTCGTCCACCCGAAAGCCCGGCAAGCCATCCAATGCGGCCTCAAGCATTCGCAGGCGCAGGGCCTCCGGTGCCACGGTTGGCGGACGATGCGGTGGAAGCCGCGACGGAATGAAGCGGACTTCCGCCAGTTCGAGACCGGTCAGCAGTTCGTGCGCCGTCCGCAGGTGGCCTGTGTGTACAGGATCAAAAGTGCCGCCAAAGATGCCAATCGGTTGCTGGCTTTCGGTCGGTACGCGGACTGTCATGAGACGAGTTCAGCCTCTCTGAGCGGCCGGCCGGCCAGCGCCAGCGTGAGTTCGCGCAACGCGTTCCAAGATTCACCGGGACGGGCCCCCTTCACGATCTGGTCGGCGCAGCCAGCCATCCGGAGCAGGCGCCGGAGAGTGCCGGGCTTGTGGTGGCGCAAGGCTTGCAAATACAGGTCGGTCCGTGATTTCCAGACACCAGCACCCTGTACGGCCTGCAGCGGGGATTTACCGCGGCTGGCGCGGACACCGGCATCCACCAGCACCAGCACCTCACGCACCAGGGACCAGAGCACCAGCGGCGCCGCCGTACCCTCTTCCCGGAGACCTTCCAGCACGCGCACGGCACGCGCAACGTCGCCCGAGAGTGCGGCATCGCCCAACTGGAATACGTCGAAGCGGGCGCCGTCGGCAACGGCAATGCGGATCTCGGCGGCGGTCAGCTCTGTGCCTGCCTTGTGCAACAAGGCGAGCTTGTCAATTTCCTGCTGGCCAGCGAGGAGGTTGCCTTCCACGCGAGCCGCCAGAAGTTGCAGCCCATCGGCTTCGCAACGCAGGCCGGCCGTACGGAAGCGCCGTTCGATCCAGCGCGGCAACTCCGCCAGCGCCGGCACGCGCGTTTCCACCCAGACGCCGGCTGTCGCGAGTGCTGTTGCCCAGGCCGACTCGGCAATCTTGCGCGTCAACGCGGGCGTGATGATGACCACGGTGTTGCCATCTGCGGGGCGGCCGGCGAGCTGCCGGATCTGCCGCGAGCCTTCGTCGCCCGGCGTGGGCTTGGGCAGCCTGATCTCGACAAGCTTTCCGGCTGAGAACAGTGACAGGTTGACCAGCGACGCTGCGACCGACTCCCAGCTGAAGCCGCGTTCAACGACGTGTGATTCACGCTCCTCGCAGCCGCACCGGATGGCGGCCGCACGCAGGGCATCAAGGATCTCATTGACCAGCAGTGGTTCGTCCCCGGTTACCAGGTACACGGGGGCCAGCGCCTTGGGCGGCGTGCCGGCCTGCGCGGCCTGAAGCTGCTCTCTAAGCTGCTCGGGCTTGAGCTTCATGCCGGCTTATTGGCCAAGCTGTTGCCAGTCGATGGACTCCTCTTCGAGAAGGATCGGGATACCGTCCCGCACGGGGTAAACCAGGCGACCATCGCGGGTCACCAGGGCTTCGAGCAGGGTTTCGGGGAGGGGCTCGGAAGCTCGATTGCGCAACTCACCGGCCGTGATTGCCACGTTAAGCCGGGCGAGACGCTCTACGTCCAGCAGCTGCAGCGGTAGCTGGGTTACAGGGCAGCAGACGATGTCGAGAAGTCTCTTGTCCATTCCGATGACTGGGAATATAGCAGGGAATCAGGGCGGCGATTCGTGGCCCCACCAGACATAATCCCGCGGCACCGGGTCGGAGCCCTGCCCGCCACCGAGCATGGCAATGGGCTGACAGCGGCCGATCCGGCGCAATCCCAGCCAGCCGCCCCGCAATACGCCAAAGCGGTCGATCGCCTCAATCGTGTAGGCAGAACACGTCGGGTAGTACCGGCACGGCATGCCGAGCCACGGAGAGAGAATGCGCTGGTAGCCGCGGATCATCGCCATGGCGAGCGCGGCGGGGCTGCGCGGCGTGGTCTTCAGGCTGCCACGCATGCCGCGGCCGCGTTGTGGATGGCACCCAGCATCGCGTGCAGGCCGTTGCTGCGAGTGGGACTTAGGTGCTGATCGAGGCCTATCGCCTTGATGAAGGCCGGCGGCGTGGCGAGGATCTCGCGCGCGGGCCGGCCACTGTAAATGCGCATCAGGATCGCGATCAGGCCGGAGACGATGGCGGAATCACTGATGGCCTGGAATTCGAGGCAGTCGCCCCGGACTTTTGTGACGAGCCACACCTGGGACTGGCAACCACGGATCTTTCGCTCTTCGATCTTTTCGGCTTCGGGAAATGGCGGCAGCTGGCGTCCCAGGTCGATGATGTACTGGTAGCGATCGACCCAGTTGTCGAACAGCGCGAACTCCTCGACCAGTTCTCGCTCTGCAGCAGCGATCGACGGCGTCTCCATCAAGCGATGCGGACCGCCCGGCGGCCGGTGCCGGCGCCATGGCCGGGTTGAAGGTGCCGCGGCTGTAAAACCATCTACCGTCCCTCTTGAGTACGGCGCCGATCTTAACAGGCGTCCAGCGCCGATCGGTGCGTGTCACGCATCTGCAATACGCCATCGCTAAATTGCAACACGTGCAATACGGACGACTGGCCACATGCCGAATTTCGAAATCTTCAGCCGCGAGCCGGATCTCCGGCCCTTCAAGTCGGGCGACACCATTTTCAGCGCAGGCGAACCGGGCGACTGCATGTTCGTGATCGTCGAGGGCGAAGTGGGGATTCACGTCAGCGGTGTGGTCGTGGATCGGCTCAAGGCAGGGAGCATATTCGGCGAAATGGCGATCATTGACGCGGGGCCCCGCAGTGGCACGGCGGTCGCGGCGACGGATTGCAAACTGGCGGCCATCGGCGAGAAACGCTTCCTGAGGCTGATCGAGCAGACGCCCCGGTTTGCGCTGCAGATCATGCGGGTGGTCACCGAGCGCCTCCGGCGCCACGGTCCACACTGACGACGCCCCGGGCTCCCGGCCCGGGATAACAACTCGAAAAATTAATTTACTGACAAGGGGAATTGTCATGCCGAAATCGAAGATCTGGGTTGCCTTGCTCATCGGGCTCCTGTCGGCCACCACGAGTCAGGCAGGATCAATTTCCTACTTTCTCGACCAGTCAAATCGCCTGGCCGATGGGGTTAATTACCTCCTGGTCACCCTTTCCGACGAAGGCAAAGAGGGCACCATCGATTTCAAAGTGGAAGCCCTGCAGCCACTCATCGACCTTGCCGGTGACAATTTCGGCATCCAGATGTTCGGCTTCAATGTCGTCGGTGGCACTGGCGCCGAGGCGCGCAACGTGAGTTCGCTGCCCGACAAATGGCGCGCCCAGAACGGTGGTCGCATGGACGGCTTTGGCCTGTTCGATATCACCCTGCAGGCCAAGCGCCGCGGCCACGACGACAGCGAAAAAGAGAACGGCAAGGGCCATGACGAGCACGGCAACGGCAAGGGCCTCGGCCATGACGGCGGCCTGAACCTGCAGCAGCCCCTGACCTTCTCCATCACCGGCGTGAGCTTCGATGAACTCTTAAGCTACGTCGACCTGTCGACCGGCAACGCCCCCGAGGGCTTCTCACTGTTCTCGGCTCGCGTGTCCGGCCTGATGCCGGGCGACTGTGGCGGCGAGAAAGACGGTTACGGCGGCAAGTGCGACACCACCAGCGCGTACTTTGGTGGCACCAGCGCCGTGCCGGCACCCCCGGCCCTCTGGCTGCTGGGCACCGGAATCGCGGGCCTGGTGCTGCGCCGTTTCCGGGGCGCCCGGGCCGCCTCAGTCATGGCCCCGTAAGTCGTCAAGCGTTGCTGGCCGCGCTTCCAGTCAGCTGACATAATCAATTCTAATGTTGGCGACGAAATCGCTGCTCGCTCCTCCTATGCACGACACCAGAACTTTTGCGCATTTTACTGGCCTCTGACCTCCACTACCGTCTGCCCCAGTTCGACTGGGTCGTTCGCGTCGCGCCGTCGTTCGATCTCGTGGTGCTGGCGGGCGATCATCTCGACATCAGCTCCCCGGTGTCGCTCGATGCCCAGTCCGTCGTCGTCCTGAAGTATCTCTCGCTGTTGCATGCCGCCGGAGCGGTAGCTGTCAGCTCAGGCAACCATGACCTCACCGGCCCGGACGCCCAGGGCGAGCAGACTGCATTGTGGCTCGCGGAGGCGCGCTCGGCCGGGGTGACCAGCGATGGCGATTCGCTGCTGCTCGGCGACACGCTGGTCACCATCTGTCCATGGTGGGATGGTCCGATCAGCCGTGCCGCACTGGAGACGAAGCTGGCTGCCGACGCGGCGAATCGGCCGGCGCGCTGGATCTGGGTGTATCACTGGCCACCGCTCGGATCCCCTACCTGCTGGACGGGTCGGCGCCACTACGGCGACGCCGACCTCGGGGGATGGATCGATCAGCACCGGCCGGACATGGTACTAACTGGTCATGTGCACCAGCCGCCGTTCAGGCCCGATGGCGCCTGGGCAGATCGCATCGGCAACACGTGGGTCTTCAACGCCGGACACCAGATCGGCCCGATCCCGGCCCACATCGAAATCGATACGACTGCGGCCTCGGCAACGTGGCGCTCGCTACTCGGCGAAGAAGATCTTCGCCTCGCGGATGCCCAGGCTCCGCCCCGGACGGTTTTCTGACGCGTCCTCGAATCCAGCCCGGGAAACCCGCTTCAGAATTCAGGGTCCGGATCGCGCGCTGACCCCGGGCGAGCCACTGACGCCTGCCGTTCTGACAACTGACGCAGCACATCCGGGATCATCGAGAGACCGGGTGCGTCGCCGTACTGATGCTTAAGGTCAGCCAGGTAGGTGGTGACGAAGTTGAGGCGTTCCGCCAGACCGACCGCGACGAGCGTGGTGACGGCGGGGTCGCTCGACAGAAACGCGCGGCCGTCGGCGGCATAGCGCATTACGCTGGGCTCGGCGGCTTCGACAGTTGCGCTGAATACCGAATTCAGCAGCAGCGAAAGCTCGCCCACCAGCGCTCCCGGTCGGGTGACCGTGTTGACCAGCGCGCTGCCCTTGCGCACCTGCAATGCTCCCGACACCAGCACCCAGATCGGGCCGGCCGCGCCGCCCTCGTGAACGACGACGTCGCCCGGCGCGAACGCGACCTCGGGGAGATGTGCCGAGAGCATGAGGATGTCGGTCATGACGCGAGTATAGATCGCACGTGCGGGAAAGCGCTCGATCCTGGCCTAGGACCGACACCGGCCGGCCTTGCGACCGCCCGGCTCGATGTGCGCCACCACGGCGCCGGCAGCCAGCAGGGCGCGTGCGTGCTCGACGGAGCGCTCGACCAGGGCGCGCGCGCCCTCGCGCAGGTCGGGGTCGCTCTTCACGAAGTCAACGTTGTTCTGCATGTCCTCGGCCGTCCAGCCGCGGCTATGGGCGATAAAGGGGAACTGGGGGAAATGGAAGCCGAGCTCGCCGAAGAAGAGCAGCAGCTGGCCAGCCACCGCCTGGATGTTGTCCTGGCCGCCGGTGATGATGAACGAGGCCACCTTGTTGCGAATCATCACGCGGTCGTGGGTCGTGACCTGGTTCTGTACACAGTTGAGGCGCTCGGCCATTTTGAAGTACAGCGAGCTGGCAACGCCCCAGCGGATCGGCGTCGAGACCAGGACCACGTCGGCCCAGAAGACCAGGGCCTCGTAGACCTGGTCCATCTGGTCGTTCGAATCCATCTGCGTGATCGAGCAGGGCCAGGTGCAGGCGCGCGCCGCCTTTGAGTAGTAGCCCTCGCAGGCACGGAAGGAAAGCTCGTTGAGCTTGATCAGGCGCGTCTCGGCCCCGAGAGCGTCGCGCGCGTGCTCAAGCGAGGTCTCGAGCAGAGAGTCCGAGGTCGAGTAGCGCGGCAAGTCCGTATTCATGGCTGTGGTCGAGATGCCGACCACGCGCACGGGGCCATCCTCACGCTTGATGGAGCGGTCGAGTGCGTGCTTCTTGTGCACGGACTTGCCGGCCTTGGTGGCCGGCTTCAGATCGACCCACAGGTGACCGTCTCGCACCTCGACATCGTAGCGCGGCACCGAGTCCTCCTCGTAGCCAGGCTCACCCAGGCCGGTCGAACAGTGGTACTTCCAGCCGTGCCAGGGGCAGGTCACGTATTCGCCCTGCAACGTGCCCTCGCCCAACGGTCCACCCACGTGCCGACAGGTGCCGGAGATCGCGCTGAACGTGCCGTCGCGGCAGGTCAGCGCCAGCTTCTTGCTGCCGACGTGCAAAGCCTGCAGGGGCTTGCCGCTGAAGTCCTCGACGGGACCGAGATCGTGCCACTTGGATTCCGACATGTCGTTTGCTCGGTTATGGAGTGTGAGCCGCGATCCCGTCCGGATTGGTACGCAGGCGCATTTCTCTGGTCCATTCGGCGCGGATCCCGCGCGAATCCCTTTCGATCTGGTCGTAGAAGCGCAGACTCAGGTTCCGGACCCGTTCCGGGGAGTTGATCACGAGTATAGATCATACAAAACCACGTTCTTGCGAGGATTCGCGGGGTGCGACGCGACACACCGCACCGGCCGACGCCGGCGAGCCATTCGCTCACGAATTCTCGCGTACGTGCTTGCGGGCGCGTTCCGGCGTCAGGATCAATCCTTGACAGCAGCACTTCTCGCCGCGTGCTCGCACGTCCGCGAAGTTGCGACAGGTCGCACAGCCGGCCCAGAACGCCGGGTCGCTCGTCAGTCGATCGAGGGGTACGACTTCGAAGCCCAGCGACTGGTTGATCTTCATCACCTGGGGCGAGGTGCTCAGGCTCATCATCGTTGCCTCGGGAAGTTGCCGGCGCGTCGAGTGGTAAAGCACGTCTTTCAGCCGCCCACCGAGCCCGCGCCCCATCCGATCCGGCCGAACCACGAGACCCGAATGGGAAACGAACGAATCGTGCTCCCATGCCGACCAGTAACCAAATCCGACCAACTCGCCGTGCTCGACAGCGAGCGCCGCATGTCGTTTCTTAATTTTCGACGCGAGCCACCCGGGTGTTCGGCGCGCAATGTCGTATTCGTCCGCGACTGAATCAATTAGGCGCGACGCAGCGTCTGCGTAAATGACGTCTTCGGGCCCCGATTCGCGAACTTCGATCATTTCCCCGCGCAATTACTGCCATCGAGTACGCGTTGAATTATAGGCTGCAGGCGAAAGCCCTGCTTTCGCAGCAAGATTGATTTGTGACGCCGATTGATATTTGCCGATTCTCGGATCGGCGCCGAAGTGACAGACGTCCGTCTTCAGCCCGCCGTGCGACGCCAGCGCGTGCCTTCCGGTCCGTCCAGGAGCACGATGCCCGCTGCCACCAGTTCGTCCCGGATGCGATCCGCGGCCTGGAAGTCCTTGCACTTGCGCGCCGCCAGCCGCTCGGCCAGGAAGGCCTCGACCGCCTCGGCAGACAGGCCGTCGGTCTTGCCGGCCTGAAGCCAAGTATCCGGATCAGCACCCAGCAGGCCGAGCAGGTGGCCGCTAGCCCTCAGACTTCCCGCAAGCGCCGAGCGCTCGGCGGGCGACTCCGAGCGGTTGATTTTGCGGGCCAGATCAAAGAGCACGGCGAGCGCCTTCGGGGTGTTGAGATCGTCATCCAGGGCGGCGACAAACTCAGGATGCGCTTCCCCACTCCCGGCAACAAGAGGAGTCTGTGCCTGATAAACCGCTGCGTGGAGCGCGCCATAGAGCCGGTCTAGCTTGCGCTTTGCTTCAGGCAGCACGTCGCTGGTCCAGTCGAGTGGCTGACGGTAATGCGCCGACAGCAGCGCCAGGCGGATGGCCTCGCCAGGCGCCTCCTTCAACAGATTGCGTACCAGCAAGACATTGCCCAGCGACTTCGACATCTTCGTGTGATCCACATTCACGAAGCCGTTGTGCAGCCAGTAGCGCACGAACAATTCACCGCCGTGGGCACAGGTACTCTGGGCTACTTCGTTCTCGTGATGGGGGAAGATCAGGTCGTTGCCGCCGCCGTGAATGTCGATCGTGCGCCCCAGGTGCTGGGCGACCATTGCGGAACATTCGATATGCCAGCCGGGGCGGCCCCGGCCCCAGGGACTCTCCCAACCGGGCAGCTCCGGTGTGGACGGCTTCCACAGCACAAAGTCGCCGGCATCCTCCTTGTAAGGCGCCACCTCGACACGAGCCCCCGCCAGAAGGTCCCGCCGGTCCCGACGCGACAGTGCGCCATAGTCGGCGAATGACCGAACGCGGAACAGCACGTGCCCCTCAGCGGCATAGGCGTGGCCGCCGTCGACCAGCGTGGCAATCATCGCAATGATTCCCGGCACGTGCTCTGTGGCGCGGGGCTCGAGATCCGGGGGCTCTACGCCCAGGGCGGCCATGTCCTCCCGGTAGACAGCCGTGAACCGGGCAGCGATTTCGCTGATAGGCACGCCCTGCTCGGCCGCCGCCTTGTTGATCTTGTCGTCGATGTCGGTGATGTTGCGGGCGTACGTGAGCTGATAACGGCTACGCAGCAACCGGGCCAGCACATCGAAGATCACGGCCGGCCGCGCGTTCCCGATGTGCGGAAAGTTGTACACGGTCGGCCCGCAGACATACATCGTGACGCGGCCTTCCTCGGCCGGGACAAAGGCTTCTTTATGGCGGGTGCGGGTGTTGTGGAGCGTCAGGGACATAGGCCAGCAGCGGGAAAAGGGGCGGCTATAATACCGCCCGCATGGATACCAACCGCATTTTCGCCCAGCGCCGCACCATCGAACAGGTGGAGGAAGGCCATGAATTGGCACCCAAGTTCGATGCCGAGGGGCTGATCACGGCAGTCACGACGGACTTTCGCAGCGGCGAACTGCTGATGGTCGGTTACATGAATGCCGAGGCGCTCAGGCTCACCATTGAGACCGGGGACGCCCATTATTTCAGCCGCAGTCGCCAGGCGCTGTGGCACAAGGGCGCGACGAGTGGCCTCAAGCAGAAGATCCGCGAACTGTTGATTGATGACGATCAGGATTGCGTCTGGCTGCGGGTCGAATTAAGCGGCGGCGCGAGCTGCCATGTCGGCTACCGAAGCTGCTTCTACCGGCTGGTGCCGATCGGGGCAGAGGCACAGGGCGCGCCGGGACCATTGCCACTGACCTACACAGAAACTGAAAAAGTCTTCGACCCGGAAATCGTCTACCAGGGCCAGGCCAACCCGACGAAGCTGTAGGAGCGCCCCAACGAGAGTTCCCAACAACCGGATTACGGTCGGCAGGAAAGACAGACCGAAGCCCACAGAGAG
>JAQBGF010000086.1:0-18246 GCA_032122615.1 Gammaproteobacteria bacterium
GGCGCGCTGGAGGCCGTGCTGAAGCGTTCCGGCGCCGTGGCCGCCGCGCGCGACTTCTACGCAACGTCCCCGTAGGAGCGGCTTCGGCCGCAACAACGCACTCCGTGGCCCTCGGTCGGGTGGCGGGTCAGGTCTTGGCCCCCAGTCGGGAAGACCCGCTGAGGGCTGGCCAAGATCTGTCCCGCCACCTGCCGCTCCTGCGGAGAAGCTTCGGGTCGCGGCTGAAGCCGCTCCTACCGAGCGGGCGTGGGCGGGGAGGGTTTTGCAAGCGCTCACCGTGTCTTCACGGTAGCGCAAAACTTTCCCCGACCGCGCCCGCGGGCTACGGAGTACTTCCGTTGTCGCGCCCGAAGCCGCGCCTACTCCGCGACGTTCGGCGATCCGCCGAACTGCGGCGCGTGCATCCGCCCTTCAAGGCGCGGCAACTCGTTGTGACGGGTTACTACCGGCGAGTAGCGTCGCGCCAGTTCTGCAGCCAGCTTCTCCGCCATGTACACCGACCGGTGCTGGCCTCCGGTACAGCCGATGGCCACGGTCAGGTAGTTGCGATGGAAGTCGATGTATTCCGGGATCCAGCGATCGAGAAACCCAAGAATGTCGCCGTACATGCGCTGCACACTGCCGGAAGCATCGAGAAACGCGGCGACCTTCTCGTCCCGGCCGGTCAGCTGCCGAAGGGACATGTCCCAGTAAGGATTCGGAAGGCAGCGCAGGTCAAAGACGAAGTCGGCATCGGCGGGAATGCCGTGTTTGTAACCGAATGATTCAATCAGGATGGATAAGCCCGGCTGCTCGTCCGCGCCCACCCGCCTCCGGATGATGTCGCGTAGTTCGTACACGCTGGTTTGCGTGGTGTCGAGCACCAGTTCCGCAGACGCGATGATCGGGTCCAGTAGTTGTCGCTCCCGGTCAATCGCCTCGCGGAGACTGAGCCCGGCTGCGCTCAGCGGGTGTTTGCGCCGCGTCTCGCCGTAGCGCTTCAGCAGCACATGATCTTCCGCGTGCAGGAAGATGACCTCGCAGCGGATGTTCCGTGCGCGAAGGTCGCGCACCACCTCGGGCAGGCTCGCGAGGTCGGCGGCACGATTTCTGGCATCGATCCCGATGGCCAGGTTGGCGTAGAGCGGGTCCTCCGTTGCCGTGATCTCGCTGATCATCGTCGCAAGCAGGGCTGCCGGCACGTTATCGATGCAGTAAAACCCAAGGTCTTCGAAGTGATGAAGGGCGATGGTTTTACCGGAGCCGGAGAGACCACTGACAATGATCAGCCTCATTGGACTGTACCCGCCCCCGTGCAGGGGTCAGGAGAGGTCACGCTTGCCAGCGTCCCTTGCGTGGTGATCGGTAATCTTCTCTTTGTGTTTGCGAACCTGACGATCGAGCTTGTCGATCATGCTGTCGATCGCGGCGTACATGTTTTCGTCAATGGCATCGGCAAACAGTCGGGCGCCGGCAAGATTAACAACAGCTTCGGCACGGTGGCGCAACTTGTCGACGGTGAGTACGCAGTTCACGTCGGTCACATGATCGAAGTGCCGCTTGAGTCGAGCCAGCTTCGACTGCACGTAAGTGCGCATGGGGTCCGTGATCTCAACATGATGGCCAGTCAGATTCAGTTGCATCGAGGCATCCTCCTGATTTTATTGGCTGTAGATCCGATCCTACCGTTGCGGACGCCGCTTGCGCTCGCTGGACGGTTCAATGTGCATCGCCTCTCTGTATTTTGCCACTGTTCGGCGGGCAACCTGGATTCCCTGTTTCGACAGCAAATCGGCCACCTGGCTGTCTGCCAGGGGCTTGGCGGGGTCTTCCTGGCTGATCAGTTTCTTGATTTTGGCCCGGATGGCGGTCGACGACTGTTCGCTGCCGTCGTCACCGGTAACCTGGCTCGAGAAAAAGTGCCGGAATTCGAAGACCCCCCGCGGGGTGTGCATGTATTTGTTGGCGGTTACCCGGGAAATCGTGGATTCATGCATCTCGACGAGTTCGGCCACGTCGCGGAGCACCATCGGCCGCATGGATTCCTCGCCATGCTCCAGAAAGTCTGCCTGGCGGTCAACAATGCACATTGCCACCTTCAGCAGGGTGTCATTGCGAATCTCGAGACTGCGGACCAGCCAGCGCGCTTCCTGAAGCTGATTGCGTAATGTGGCGTGATCGCTGTCGCCACGGACCATGTCTGCGTAAGCCTGATTGACCTTGAGGCGCGGAGTGATGGACCGGTTAACGTCTACCGACCATCGGCCGTGGCGCTTTCTCACAAAGACATCGGGCACGATGTAGTCACGGGAAACGGGCTGTACCGCGAGTCCCGGCTTGGGGTGACAATTACGAATCAGGGCGACGGCGGTGTCGAGGTCTTCCTCCGACACTTCGAGGCGTCGCCGAAGCATACTGAGCTGCCGCTCGGCGACCAGGTCGAGGCTGTCTACAGTTATAGCCAGGGCCAGGTCGCGGCCCGGAACAGCGTCCGAGAGCTGGCGCAACTGGATACGGATGCACTCGCCAAGGTCCCGCGCACCGACGCCGGCGGGATCGAGCGCCTGCACCTTCACGAGGGTTTGCTCGAGTTCCTCCAGCGTGAAACTGCCGGATCCGGCCAGGGTTTCCAGGATCACTGGCAACGGTTCGGTGAGATAGCCGGAGTCGTTGATGGCATCCACGAGCGCCTGGGCCATCAGGACCTCGCGCGGCTCGAAGTGTTCGGTTTCGATCTGCCAGAGCAGGTGCGCCTGGAGCGTCTCATTGGAGCTGTCGCTGGGCTCCGGCCGTCCGTCCTCGCCGTCCCAGTTGTTGCTGCTGCCACTGGTGGTTTCGTTCCACAACAGTGAATCGGTCTCCTCATCGCCGACGGCCTCGGCCACAGCAACCGACTCGTTGTCGTTGTCGTCCCAGTTGTCGGACGGCGTTTCGTCGTCCGGCGTTCCGCCTTGTGAGGGATCGGGCGGCGGCGCGTCGAGTTCGACGACGCCATCGGGGGTGCTCTCCTCGGACTCCTCAAGGTCGAGCATGACGTTTTCCGCCAGCAGTTGTTCCAGCTGGGTGTTGAGTTCTGCCACGGGCAGCAGCAACAGCCGTATGGCTTGTTGCAACTGCGGTGTCATCGTCAGTTGCTGGCTGATTCTGAGTTGTAGTGCCGGCTTCATCGTCATCCCTGAAGCGCCGCCGTAGCTCCCTGCGGCACCTATAGTGTAAAGCCCTCGCCGAGATAAACCTGCCGAACCTGCTGGTTCGAGAGGATATCCTTGGGCGCGCCTTCGGCAATCATTGCCCCGTCGTTGAGAATATAAGCCCGGCCGCAGATTCCCAGTGTCTCGCGCACATTATGGTCCGTTATCAGGATGCCGATGCCGCGGGAAGCCAGGTGGCGGATGATCCGCTGGATGTCGAGCACGGAAATGGGATCGACCCCCGCAAATGGCTCATCCAGCAGCACAAAGCGCGGTTCTGCCGCAAGCGCGCGCGCGATCTCGACACGCCGGCGCTCGCCGCCGGACAGGCTGACGCCCATGCTGTTGCGGACATGGCAGATGTGCAGTTCTTCCAATAATTCCTCGAGCAGTCGTTCCTGGGTGGCCCGATCGAGTTCCGGGCGCGTCTGCAGTATCGCCAGAATGTTGTTTTCGACACTCAGCCTGCGAAAAACCGAGGCTTCCTGCGGCAGGTAGCCAAGCCCCAGGCGAGCCCGACGATGCATTGGCATGTCGGTCAGGTTGTGTTCGTCCAGAGTGATTTTGCCCCGGTCACAGGCGATGAGGCCAACGATCATGTAGAAGGCGGTGGTCTTGCCAGCGCCGTTCGGACCCAGCAGGCCGACGATTTCCCCGCTGTTGACGTCCAGCGAAATGCCCTTGACCACCTGCCGCTGCTTGAAGCGCTTCTCAATCGATTCCGCCCGCAACTTGCTCACGGCTCATCCGCCGGTGGGGGCACCGCTGGGGGCGCCGTTGGGGGCGCCGTTGGGGGTGCCGTTGGGGCCGCAGTCGTGGGCGCCGTAGCGGGTGCCGAAGCGGGCGGTTTCTGCTGCGGCGTGATCCGCATGCGCACCTGGCCACCTTCAGTGGCACCGGCCGTGACCACTTCGCGACGGAGGTCATAGGCAATCCGGTTGCCGGAGATTTCGTTCTTGCTGTCACTCAGGAAAGCGTCGTTGACCAGCTCGATGGTCGCGGCGTCCACGTCGTATTCCAGCAGCTGGCCATGGCCTTCGGTGGGTGGTTTGCCCTCGGCGCCCGCCTGGCTGAATCGCGCGGGCTGCCCGGTTAGCGCTGCCTTGCGGAGCTGGTTGTCCCGGAAGGTCAATTCGGCGCGATCGCTGCTGGTCTCCGTGTCGGCGTTCCGGATCCTGACATTGCCGATAAAGACCCACACGCTGTTCGCGAAATCCGCCGGGTCGGCGGTGGCCTCGTCCGCCTGTATGGTGAGGGTGCCCTGCGTGATATTGAGTTGACGGAAAATCAGCCGGTTGTTCCGCCGGTCGAACTCCGAAAACGCGGCATCCAGATCGATTGGCAGGGTGGCGTCCGGTGCGGTCAATTGCGGAACCGGGGGAAGGAGTGGCGCGTCGGCAGCGAATCCCGTCGAGGCGACCAGCGTGGCGAGCAGTCCGGCGACCAGCGGCATGTGCAACGTCACGGGCCAGGTGGCGACAGATAAATCAGGGGAGGAAGCGTCCGCGGACTTCGGATTGGAATTGCAGTCGGTCCTGCTTGAGATAGACACGCATCCCCCTGGCGAAGAGCGTGTCTCTGGAGCGTTCCACCGCCACCATCCGCTCGGTTCTGGCGATGTAGGCTTCCGGATCCAGCTCCAGATAGTCGGTTCGAATCAATAGTGGCGCGGTACTGGTACGGCCTTTGGGTGGGGCAGTCGATTTGACGACGGCCACCTCCGTCGTAGCGACCACGTGGCCTGCAAGTTCAATGATATTACGATCCGGCGGGATCTGCCCGCGGTCGGCCTTCAGTTTCCAGGGAACCTGGGCGGCGGGCTCATAGTCCACGGCGACGTCCTGCATGGTGATGGTGCCATCCGTCAGCGTCTGTTCTGCGGAGACAGCTGTTACGCGGTACAGGATCTGGCCATCGGGGCCGGTGCCGGTGAGTCGGGCGTCTTTCACGTAATACCCAAGGCCGATTCGGACTGTCACCGGCGGGGCTACTTCCGATGACGGGCCGAGATACACAAGCACACTGGTGAGCAGGGCGGCACCAAGGAGCATCGCGAACCGGACGGGATGTTGCAGTTTCATGCCTTGCTGCCAACGACAGGCTGCTGCGCCGATAGCAGCAGGTCGCACACTTCGCGCACCGCACCGCGCCCGCCGTCCGCGACGGTCACCCAGTCTGCTGCCTGGCGAACGTCGGGATGCGCGTCCATTACCGCAATTCCGAGGCCCGCCGGGACCATGATCTCGAGATCGATGACATCGTCGCCGACACAGGCGACGTCGTCGAAAGAAACCTTAAGTTCCAGGAGCAGTTGATCCAGCACCTGGCGCTTGTCGTTCCGGCCAAGAAAGATGTGTGGTACCCGCAGTTCCGCCAGGCGAGCGGCTGCGGCGGGCGATTGCCGGCCCGATATCACAGCCACCGCAAGCCCGGCCTCCAGGATCTGCTGGATTCCATACCCGTCGCGGACATGAAAGCTCTTCGACTCGCGCCCTTCAGCGTCGTAGTACAGGCGGCCATCGGTGAGAACGCCGTCGACATCAAGGACGAGCAACCGGATTCGGGCGGCCGCAACGCGCAATTGACGGGGAGTCATTCGTGGCTGGCCGGGGCTACATTACGCCTGCACGCAGCAGGTCATGGATGTTGAGCGCGCCGATCACCTGTCGCGAATCGTCAACGACCAGCAGTGCGTTGATCTTGAACTGCTCCAGCAGATGCACGGCTTCCGCGGCGAGCACGCCCGGGGCAATGGTTTTGCAGTTGGCCGTCATGACGTCCTGCATCGGCGTGCGGTGTACGTCGATGCCCCGGTCGAGGACGCGACGCAGGTCGCCGTCGGTAAAGATGCCGGCCAGCCGGTTTTGTGCATCGATGACGGCAGTCATTCCCAGTCCCTTGCGCGTCATCTCCAGCAGCCCCTTGGCGAGCGTCGTGTCGGGCGCAACGCGGGGAATGCCCTCGCCGGTGTGCATCAGGTCGTCGACCCGCAGCAGCAGGCGGCGTCCCAGCGCACCGCCCGGGTGCGCAAGCGCGAAATCCTCACGCGTGAAGCCGCGATTCTCCAGTAGCGCTACGGCCAGGGCATCGCCCATGGCCAGCGCCGCCGTGGTGCTCGCCGTTGGTGCCAGGTTGAGCGGGCAGGCCTCCTCGCGTACACCGATGTCCAGAGTCACATCGGCCACTTCGGCCAGCGTGGAGCGTAGTTTGCCGGTGAGCGTAATCAGGGGAATACCCAGGCGCTTCAGTAGTGGCAGGATTGTCAGGAGTTCGGGGGTCTCGCCGGAATAGGAGACGGCGATCAGGATATCGACGCCGGTGATCATGCCGAGATCGCCGTGGCTGGCCTCGCCGGGGTGAACGAAGAAGGCCGGGGTGCCGGTGCTGGCCAGTGTCGCCGCCACCTTGCCTGCGATGTGCCCCGACTTGCCCATGCCCGTCACGATCACGCGCCCGCGGCAATCCAGGCAGAGCTGGCAGGCGCGGTCGAAGCTCTCGTCGAGCCGCGGGGCAAGACTGGCGACGGCGGCGGCCTCAATCTCCAGAACGCGGCGGCCCCGGGCCTTGAAGTCCGGCAGGCCGCTGCTCATGGTCCAGTCTTCACGGGCTGATGCTCGTTTACTGTTGATCGGGGGGCAATCCTCATGGGCGGCGATTGTAAGTCATCTATAATGCCGCGCCTCACTGCTTCGGTCCCCTGTGTATCCCCATGACTCCGCAAGAAATAGCAACACTGATCCTGGCGCACCTGCCGGAAACGACAGCCACCGTAGAGAGTACGGACAATGTGCACTTTGAAGCCCTGGTGGTCAGTCCGGCGTTTGCCGGCAAACGCACCTTGCAGCGGCATCGGCTGATCTATGGCGCACTCGGGACCCACATTGGCGGGGACATCCACGCACTGTCCATCCAGGCCTACACGCCGGAGGAGTGGAGTGCGCGCAGTACTGAGCCGGCTGCTTAGGGATCATGGATAAACTCGCGATCACCGGCGGCAGGCCCCTTGAAGGGGAAGTGCGGATCTCCGGGGCAAAGAACGCTGCGCTGCCGATACTTGCCGCAACCCTGCTGGCCGACGAACCGGTCACGCTCGGCAATATTCCGCACCTGAACGACATCACCACCACGATCGAGCTGCTGGGGCGGATGGGTGTCAGCGTCACTGTCAACGACGGAATGCGTCTCGAAGTGGATTCCAGGACGATCCACGATTACGCCGCGCCCTACGACCTGGTCAAGACCATGCGCGCCTCGATCCTGGTGCTGGGCCCCCTGGTTGGACGCTACGGGCATGCCGATGTCTCGTTACCCGGTGGCTGTGCCATCGGTGCGCGGCCCGTCGATCTCCACGTGGCCGGGTTACGGGCGATGGGCGCCGAGGTCGAAATCGTGGACGGCTATATCCGTGCCCGATCCGGGCGCCTCCGGGGTACTCACCTGGTCATGGACAAGGTGACTGTCACGGGCACGGAGAACCTCATGATGGCGGCCTGCCTGGCCGAGGGCGAAACGGTGATCGAGAACGCGGCGCTTGAACCGGAGATCGAGGATCTGGCGGGCTTTCTTGTGCGCATGGGCGCCCGCATCCAGGGCGCGGGCACCAACCGGATCGTGATTGAGGGCGTCGCACGACTGCATGGCGCGGAGTACGACGTCCAGCCGGACCGTATTGAAACCGGCACCTTTCTGGTGGCGGCCGCCATCACGGGCGGCCACATCCGCGTGCGCCGGACCTGCCCCGACCATCTGGAGGCGGTGCTGGCCAAGCTTCGTGCGGCCGGGGCCACCATCCACCTCGGGCCGGACTGGATCGAGCTCGACATGCGGGGCCGCCGGCCGCTGGCGGTCGATATCAGCACCGACCCGTACCCCGCGTTCCCGACCGACATGCAGGCCCAGTTCATGGCCCTCAACTGCATCGCCGACGGAGTTGGGACGATTATCGAGAATGTTTTCGAGAACCGCTTCATGCACGCGCTGGAGCTGCAGCGGATGGGAGCGAAGATCAAGATCGAGGGCCACACGGCGATTGTGCAGGGCGTTGCGCAGTTGCGGGCGGCCCCGGTGATGGCCACGGACCTGCGGGCGTCGGCCAGCCTCGTGGTAGCGGGGCTGGCGGCGGAGGGCGAGACGGTCGTGGACCGCATCTACCATATCGACCGCGGCTACGAGTGCATCGAGGAAAAACTTCAGCAACTGGGCGCCCGGATCCGCCGCCGGGCCTAGCTCCGAGCGGGTATGCGGTAGGCAACCGCGAAGCCCGCCGTGTATACTTTTACGGCTTTCTGCCGTGCCAGTGTCGCGGACTTGCGCACTGGATCCGATCGATTAGCCCGCGAGATTCCGAAGCGTATCGGCGCGGGCAGCAAGCCACCAGGGACTTTCTAGAGGATTAGCTCGATGAGCGAAGAGGCGTCTGTAAGCCGTCGTCATTTTCTGACCGTGGCCACCGGCGTGACGGGCGTGGTGGGCCTGGCCTTCACGGCCGCGCCGTTCATCGCGTCGTTCAGGCCCAGCACCCGTGCGCGGGCGCTTGGAGCTCCCGTGGCGATTGATATCAGCAAGCTGGACGAGGGCGCCATGGTGCGCGTCGTGTGGCGCGGTCAGCCCGTGTGGGTGCTTCGCCGAAGCAAGGTCATGCTGGAGCGGCTGGCCGGTGAAGCGGCGGCGCTGAAGGATGCGGAGTCCAACGAATCGATACAGCCTGCTTACGCCAAGAATGACACCCGCGCGCTGCGACCCGAATACCTCGTCGTCATCGGCAACTGCACCCACCTGGGCTGCGCTCCCATTGAGCGATTCGAGGTGGCGCCCGCGGATCTCGGGGCGGACTGGGTCGGCGGCTTTTTCTGCCCTTGCCACGGCTCGAAGTTCGATCTGGCGGCACGCGTCATGAGCGGCTCGCCGGCACCGACCAACCTGACCATTCCCCCGTATCGCTTCGTGGGTGATGAGCTGGTGATCGTCGGGGAAGAAGCGGGAGCCAGCGCATGAGCACGGCACGCACCGGCGCCGTTTCCACCGGCGGCAGGATGGCCCGCTTCATCGACTGGATCGACGAGCGCTTCCCCCTGACGGCGATGATGAAGGAGCACGTCACCGAGTACTACGCCGCCAAGAGTTTCAACTACTGGTACGTGTTCGGTGTGCTCGCCCTGGTTGTGCTGGTTCTGCAGTTGGTGACCGGCATCTTCCTGACGATGAGCTACAAGCCCTCGGCCGAGGATGCCTTTGCCTCCGTTGAATACATCATGCGGGAAGTGGAGTGGGGCTGGCTGATCCGGTATATGCACTCCACCGGAGCCTCCATGTTCTTCCTGGTGGTGTACCTGCACATGTTCCGCGCACTGATGTACGGGTCCTACAAGAATCCGCGCGAACTCTTGTGGATCGTCGGCATGTTCATCTATGTGGCGCTGATGGCCCAGGCATTCACTGGCTACCTGCTGCCGTGGGGCCAGATGTCGTACTGGGGTGCGCAGGTTATTGTGTCGCTGTTCGGCGCCATTCCCGTGATCGGCGCAGACCTTGTGGAGTGGATTCGCGGCGACTACTTCATTTCCGACATCACGCTGAACCGCTTCTTTGCCCTGCACGTCGTCGCGGTGCCGCTCGCACTGATGCTCCTTGTCGTGGTGCACATCCTGGCGCTGCACACCACGGGTTCACTGAACCCGGATGGCATTGAGATCAAGGAAAAGAAGGGCCCCGACGGCATACCGCTGGACGGCGTGGCCTTCCACCCGTATCACACGTCCAAGGACCTGGTGGCGATCATCGCCTTTGCCATCGCGTTCGCCGCGGTGCTGTTCTTTGCGCCGGAAATGGGCGGGTACTTCCTGGAGCACGCGAACTTCGAGCCGGCCAACCTCCTGAAAACACCAGAGCACATCGCGCCGGTGTGGTACTTCACGCCTTTCTACGCCATTCTGCGCGCGGTTCCGAGCAAGGGCTGGGGCGCGTTCCTGATGCTGCTGTCGATTGTGCTGCTGTTCTTCCTGCCGTGGCTCGATCGCTGCAAGGTAAAGTCAATCCGGTACCGCGGCTGGCAATACAAGGTGGCGCTCGGCGCGTTTGCGGTCAGCTTTGTGGTTCTGGGGTTCCTGGGTCTGCAGCCCGCAACCGAGAAGGTTTATGTTTACGCGGCTCGCGCGTTCACCGTCGTCTACTTCGCCTTCTTCATCCTGATGCCGTTGTACACCTCGCGCGAACGGACCAAACCGGTTCCGGAACGCGTTGTTTATCACGGGCACGAGTGACTCCACATGACTCGTCATACGCTGAAACAGTTTCTGCAATCCGCCGTCATCACCGTCGCCGGCGCGCTGGCCCTCACCGGCGCCGTTCCGGCCCTGGCCTCGGAAAGCTCCGCCACCTTTGCCAAAGCCGATAACGATGTGTCGAATGTGGCATCACTGCAGCGTGGGGCGCGCAATTTCGTCAACTATTGTCTCGGTTGCCACTCGGCGAAGTACGTTCGCTACAACCAGTTGGCGCGGGATCTCGGCATGTCCGAGGAGCAGGTGATTGCCAACCTGATGTTCGGCGCCGCCAAGCCCACGGAGACCATGGGCATCGCCATGCGTTCTGCGGACGCCCAGCGCTGGTTTGGCCAGGCGCCACCGGACCTCTCGCTGATCGCCCGGTCGAAGGGCGTTGACTACATCTACAACTTCCTGCGGTCGTTTTACATCGACCCATCACGCCCCAATGGCGTGAACAATCTGGCGTTGCCGAATGCCAGTATGCCGCACGTGCTGTGGGAGCTGCAGGGCCTGCAGACAGCAATCTTCGAGGAAGAAGAGCACAATGGCCTGACGCACACCGCGTTTCGCAAGTTCGAATTCGCCAGAGCCGGTACACTGAAGCCGGACCAGTACGATGATTTCGTCCGCGATACTGTGAATTTTCTCGATTACATTGCCGAGCCCATGAAGCTGAAGCGACAGAATCTGGGCCTCCTGGTGATCACATTCCTCCTCGTTTTCGGGCTGTTTGCCTATCTCCTGAAGCTGGAGATCTGGAAGGACGTCAAGTAGGTGTCTGACGACTGGAATAGTTTCGGCGGCGGGCCGGCAAGGCGAGCGGCAATGACGCTCTACTCAAGTCCGTCATCGATGCACAGCCACCGGGCACGGATCGTGCTGGCGGAGAAGGGGATCGTCATCGATATCGTCAACGTACAGGGCGATGATCTTCCTGAAGACCTGCTCGATCTCAATCCGTACCACACCACACCGACGTTGCTTGACCGCGATCTCGTGCTCTATGACGCCCGAGTGATCATGGAGTATCTCGACGAGCGCTTTCCCCACCCGCCCCTGATGCCGGTCGACCCGGTCAGTCGTGCGCAGGTCCGGCTGGCGCTTTTCAGGGTGGAGAAGGACTGGTACACGATGGCCGAGCAGTGCCAGGATGCAACTGACAAGAAGCAGACAAATCAGGCTCGCAAGGTACTTAAAGAAAGCCTGCTGTCGAGCGCGGAAGTATTTTCGGCCAAGCGCTTCTTCCTGAGTGACGAGTTTTCACTCGCGGATGCCAGCGTTGCGGCGTTGCTCTGGCGTTTACCGTTGTTCGGTATCGAACTCAGCGGTAGCGGCGCTGCACCGATCCGCAAGTACATGGATACCATCTTCGCCCGGCGTTCCTTCCAGGAGAGCCTGACCGAAGTCGAACTGGAGATGAGACAGTAGCTTCGCCGAAGCGGCCCTACCTCCTGCGGGCCCTCCATCAGTGGATATCGGATAACGGCCAGACGCCGCATCTGGTCGTGGATGCCGCCCAGTCGGGCGTCGTCGTGCCGGAACAGCACGTACAGGAAGGCCGCATCATCCTCAACGTGAGTTACTCGGCGACCAGTCGCCTTGATCTTGCGAACGACGAAATCAGCTTCGATGGCCGCTTCGGCGGCGTGCCGCGCACGGTGCGGGTGCCGCTGGCGGCGGTGCTTGGGATTTACGCCAAGGAATCCGGCGAGGGGCTCGTCTTTCCGACCGACGAGTACGGAGCTGCATCAGGGCAGGGGCCGAACCCCGAACCATCGCCGGACGCTCCAGCACCACCGCCTTCAGGACGGCCATCCCTCAAGATCGTCCGGTAGGAGCGGCTTCAGCCGCGACTCAACTCACTCCGTAGTGACGCGGTCGGTGGCAGGACAGGTCCTGGCCGCCTGTCGGGAAGACCCGCTGAGGGCTGGCCAAGACCTGTCCTGCCACCGACCGCTGCGCATGAGTGAGTTGAGTCGCGGCTGAAGCCGCTCCTACGCAGCAGGCCCGTACAGCAGCGAGTCGATACCGTCGCACAGGCAGTGAATCACCACGAGGTGCACTTCCTGGATGCGCGCGGTGCGCTCCGCGGGCACCCTGATCTCTACGTCCCCGTCACGCAGTTGTCCCGCCGTCTGGCCGCCGTTGCGGCCGGTCAGTGCGACTACGTGCATCTTGCGCTCGTGTGCCGCACGAATGGCGGCGACCACGTTGGGTGAGTTGCCGGACGTGGAGATGGCAAGCAGCACGTCGCCGGACCGGCCGAGGGCCGTGACCTGCTTCGAGAACACCTGCTCGTAGGTGTAGTCGTTGGCGATCGAGGTGAGCGTGGAGGTGTCGGTGGACAACGCCATGGCGGATAGCCCGGGCCGCTCGCGCTCGAAGCGGTTGAGCAGTTCAGCCGAGAAGTGCTGCGCGTCACCGGCGGATCCGCCATTGCCGCAACTTAAGATCTTGCCGCCACCGCGGAGTGCGGTGCTGAGCAGGTCGGTGGCCGTGGCGATGGGTGCGACGAGCACGGCCATTGCGGCCTGCTTGGTGGCTATGCTGTCGGCGAAATGGCCGCGAATGGCGTCGGTGAGGGACATCGGTGTCTCCGGTACGGCGTAAGACGCCATGATACGGCGAGTGTTCAGCGTACCGTCACGTCGTCCAGGGTGAAAGCGGCGCGACTCCAGCGGATTTCGGGGTCTGCGAGCTCCCCGGTGATCGACACCACGTCGAAACGCACCGGCCAGTGGGCAAACTGCCGGTGGCGCAGCAGAAAGTAACCGGTGGCCCGAATCAGTCGCCGTTGCTTGCCGCGATTGACAGTGGCGGCGGGTGTGGCGACGTTGGCGCGCCGCCGGGCGCGGACTTCGACGACGACGAGTACGCCGCGCTCGGTCATGACCAGGTCAAGTTCCCCCGCGCGCGCACGGAAGTTGGCGGTCACCAGCCTGAGTCCACGGTCAGCAAGGTAGCGGCCCGCCAGGGCTTCGGCTGCGGATCCGTGTTCGAGATGCCGGGCACGCGGCGCCACCGTGGCGGACCTGAGAAACCGTCTAGAAACCGCCGCTCTGGATGCCAGCCTGGCTGGATGGTGGCAGCGCCATCGGTTGCCCATTCTGGATTCTGGCAAATTCGAGGCGCCGGTGAATGCGTCCGGCGCCATCTGCATACAGCATGCCGGTGTTGCCCGGAATTTCGCCCGCGCGGAATGGCCCGGGGGAGGGCTGGCCCAGGATGTGCGGTAGCAGGCGGTAGGCGTCGTAACCCAGGGCAAAGAGCCGCGAGGCGCCCAGCGCGTCGCGGCCCCAGTAACGCAGAACCCCATTCTTGATGAGCACGGCGCGGCTGTCGGGCGTGATGACCCACGGACTGTCGGGGAAGATCACGCCGTTCAGGTCGCGGACGCCGCTGTCACCGTCTTCCCAGATGGCGGATGTGCTGTAGGTGGGAAGATCGCCGCCGCCGAAAAACTTGAGTTGGGGCACGAGCTGTCTGCCGTTGTTGCGGTTGGTAGCCACAAAGATAAGGTCGATGTCCTGGCGCCGTCGTGGCGCCAAACTGGGCTTTTCACCCGGAATTGTCGTCGTGTCAGGCGTTTCGGGGTCGGGCTCGACGGTTTGCAGCAGACCGCGGATCTCCGCCGAGTAGTCAGGCGAACCGGGGACGTAGGTGCGGGTCTCCACGACCTCGCCGCCCAGCGCCGTGAATTCATCGCTGAACGCGGCCAGCAGCCGTTGCCCCCAGTCGCCGGCCGGGATCAGCACTATCGCCCGCCGTTGCCCGAGCGCAATGGCGCGGCCGGCCACTTGCCGGGCCTCGTCTTCCGGCGCCAGGCCAAACTGCCAGAGCGCGCCGCTGCCGGGGTCGGTGTCCGAGAGATTATTGAGCGCCAGCACCGGCATCTGCCCGGCAAGCTGCTCGGCGAGCGGCGCGATGGCCTGGACGGAATTCTTCAATAACGGCCCGACCAGCACCCGGGCCCCGGCCTCCAGGGCCTGCCGGTGGGCGTCCATCGCGCTGACGCGCGCCTCGTCAATGATCAGGGTCTCGAAGCGTTGGTTACCGGTTGCTTCCAGGTGGGCCGCAATGAAGCCGTCGCGAACGGTCGTGCCAAGGATCTGCTGGCGGCCGGACAGGGGAACGAACAGTGCGACGAGCGGCGCCGACGGGGTCGCGAGCCCCGAAATTGCGTTGCCAGCCGGAGACAGCTGGCCCCGGTCGGGGGGACTTCGCTGCGGGCCGGACGTGCTGCTGGCGGAGCCGCCGCCCCCGGACGTTCCGGGCGAGGGCGGCGACGCTCCCGGCTCCGCCGGTTGCAGTGGCTGGCACGCTGCTCCGACAATGCCCGCCATGAGTGAAATCGCCAGCAGCAGACCGCGAGCCGGCGAGAAGCCTGATCGGGGCGGCGTGCAACCGGGCACGCTGTATGTCGTGGCAACGCCGATTGGCAACATGGGTGACCTGAGTCCGCGG
Source organism: Gammaproteobacteria bacterium (assembly GCA_032122615.1). Classification (GTDB taxonomy): domain Bacteria; phylum Pseudomonadota; class Gammaproteobacteria; order Steroidobacterales; genus SHZI01. The sequence continues at coordinate 14,900 of JAQBGF010000086.1, forward strand.
GCGCGCGAAGTCTTAAGCAGCGTCGCGCTAATCGCTGCCGAGGATACGCGGCACGCCGGGCAATTGCTAACGCGGGTCGGCATCACGGCTCGGCTGCTATCCCTGCACGAACACAACGAGGCGGGACGGGTCGACGAGATCCTCCGTCGCCTGCGGGATGGGGACAGCGTGGCCCTGGTGACCGACGCCGGTACACCGCTGATCAGTGACCCCGGCTATCGCTTGCTGGCCGCACTGCGGGCCGCCGACGTCCCGGTCAGCCCGGTGCCGGGCGCCTGTGCGGCGATTGCGGCCCTGTCCGTCGCCGGCCTGCCCACCGACCGGTTCTACTTCGAGGGCTTCCTGCCGGCGCGGTCCGCGGCGCGCGTCGCCCGGTTGCGGGAACTGGCCAGCCGGGGCGAGACGCTGGTGTTCTACGAGTCGGCGAACCGGCTTGCCGACACGCTGGGCGATGCCGTCACCGTGTTCGGTCCGGAGCGTCCCGCCGCGGTAGGTCGTGAACTGACCAAGCTGCACGAGACCGTGTACCGGGGCAGCCTTGCCGAGGTGCGGGTCGCGTTGCTCGCGGATCCCGGTGGCGAGAAGGGCGAGTGCACGTGGCTGGTCGCCGGCAGCGGCTCTGATGTGCCGCCGGACGATGCCGAACTGGCCCGCGTGGTGGGCATCCTGGCGGCGGAACTGCCGGCCTCGCAGGCGGCCAGTCTCGCGGCCAAGATTAGCGGCGCGCCACGGCGTGCCGCCTACCAGCTGGCGATTGGCAAGGAGGCCAGATGAACAGCCAGTGGTCCGGCGTGGCCGGTAGTGCGCTTAGCCTTCAGCTTGCCTTGCGTCGGGTCCACGCCAGCAGGCCAAGGGCGGAGCCGAACAGCCATGCGGCTGCTGGCACCGGGACCGTCTGGACGGCGGTCAGATTCATCAGGAAGCCGGTGGTTGCCGTCGCATTGCTCAACGCGAGACTGGAGCCGTTCCAGGACGTGGTTGTCATTCCGTTGAAATCAGCGAGGTTCTGCGGGGTTCCCGCCGACACGTCGTCGCCACCCAGCACCCTGGAGAATGAAGTCCCCGGCCCCCAGGTAGCCGTTGATTCGTCCAGGAAGTTGGCGCCCAGGGTGTAGTTTCCGCACAAACTGGCGCCCACGTTATCCGGCCCGAAATTACCTTCAACGCAGGAGTAACTCGCGGCCGTGGCCGCGGCCCCGTTGCCAACGACGAGACTGGTTATGTTGTGGACAAAGAGTGTGGTGACCCCCGGGAACAGCTGATAGTTGGCGACCAGCGTGCCGCCGACCTGCGTGAGCTTCCCGTCCACATCGTTGTAGGACCAGCTCGCCGTGGACTGGTCCAGGGTGGTTGGGCCGGCCCCTTGCGCGGTGTAGATCGTAATGCCCACCAGGTTCATGGCATAGGTGGCTGCGTCGGCTGTGGCCGGCGTCCGGCCCAGTGCCTGTGCCACGGCCAGGGCCAACAGGTTTTTCTTCTGCTTCATAACTGCCTTCAAAAATGGGGGAGAACACACGGGTTCAATGCTGTGAACCAGGGCCTGGTCCGGGGTGACAGTGGAAGCCCGCGCCAAGGGCGAGCTTCCACCTCACTTAGTCAAACAAATCTAGTCAAGCAAATCGCGGTGGCTAAAGAATCTCGGCCACCACGGCCTTTCGCCTCAGGCGGTCGCCGCCTTGCGCCGCGCCCAGCCGAGCAGGCCGATCGCGGAACCGAACAGCCAGACCGCGCCCGGCACCGGTACGACTGACACCAGGTTGAAGGTGCTGTCCGCAGCCAGCGGGATGAAGGGGTTGTAGCCCTTGATCGCGTAGACCGATACAGCGCCACCGACCACGGTGCCACTGAAGCCCACCTGCTCGGGGAGGAACGTGCCAAGACCCGATCCGGCGGTGATACCGCCGGGGATGACCCCGGTGAAGTCCAGCAGCAGGTTCAGCGTGCCCTGGCCATTCTGGTAGCCCGCTCCGCAGGTCGTGGCGGCCCCGGTCAAGAAGACCCCGTCGCCCAGCCTGTCGCAGGCAAGGCGGGCGGCGCCGGGCAGGAGGTTCAGGTTGGTGCCGTTGGATTGCCACGCATAGTTCTGCATCCTGACATCGTTAAACGCGGGATCCCACTTGCCGATCCACGTCGTGCCAGTCAGGGAGAGGTTAATGATGTGGCCGTCAACGTCGTCATACTCCATGATCCCATTGAGGATCATTCCTGGTCCGCCGCCGGGCGAGCCAATGATGAGCGGGTCGCCATTCTGGCCCGGGTTCCAGGTATGCAGGCCGTCCCAGGTGCCGCTGACGGCGGTGTGGACAAGAGCCGCTTGGGCCGCGCCGGCACCCAGCAGTATGGCCAGCGTTGCAGCAGCCTTGATGTAACCGGAATTGGATCTCATATTCAGAGTACTCCCCAGAAAGTATTATTAGTTAATGACGCTTGGTTGCGTCTTGTTCGTGCTGCAAGTAGCTCCGGCCGCCAGCTTGTGGTCAGATATTCCGGCCTGCGCACACAGTCCCGACAATAGGCCACTCGGGGCCGTCGAGATACGATCATTTCTATAATGCAACGAGTCTCTCCGGTCGCTGCACATCAACCGGCGGATTTGCAATGGGTCGTTCTTGATGTGAAACTACTTTTTGGGGGCCACAACTAAAGAATCACCCCAAAAGACCACCATCAAAGATTGACGCCGGATCGTTTCTATTATGAAACTAGTTTCAACGGCCGCTTCAACGCTCGGTATTTCCGGTAACGGTAGCTTTCTGTCCGCAGTAGAGCGTCACTCCACACACGAGATCTACCGTTTCAAGAAGGAATTCGTCGATCTCCTGGCTGAGCACTTTGGCGGGCATACCACGCTCAATCATTTGCGCGTTGGCAATTACATCGGACTGAGATCGCAGTATGAGATCGAGCCAACGAGCAATGGCCAAATTGCGCAAGCTCTCGGATTGTCGCGCGCGACCGTCTCGCGCATCGTGTCCGACTTTATTCAATGTGGCTGGGTGCGTGAGACTTCACACCCGGACGATGGCCGAAAGCGCCTGTTGGTCATTACCCCCGATCATCAGTTTGCCGACAGATTCGAGCGGGCATTTCGTCGGAGCGTAAACGAATTGGTAGATAGCTTCGTGAGCGGGAAGATCGTGATGGTCGATCCCGAAAAAAAGAGTTTCTAGCGGCTGTTTCCCGCTAGCGAATCAGGCCGTCCTTGCGCAGTCGTTCCACAATCGCCGGGGTGATTTCGGCGAGCGCCATTTCGCGGGACTGCAGGTTCTTCGCTTTGGTGTCCAGGGAGTAGATGAGTTCAGCGCCGCTGGTCTCGAAGACGTTGGTCGCGATGTGCGCTGTGCCCG
>JAQBGF010000087.1:0-62625 GCA_032122615.1 Gammaproteobacteria bacterium
TGCCGTATATGCAACTGGCCGGGACAGCAACACCCTGATTTCATTGCGCGCCACCTGGAGTTAAACGGGCCGGGGCCCGGGGTCTGGCAATTCTTCACCCATCTCGCCTCCAATCGCAATGCCGGCGTCTTCAGGTGATGATATCGGGGTATGCCGCACCTTGGCCGCTTCCTCGAATTCAGCGTCCCCGCCCCGGACCTTCCGGAGTCACTCGACTTCTACCTGCAGCTCGGCTTTTGCGAGATCCGGGTCAACGACATCCGGCCGCAAGGCTACACCGCCGTCACCGACGGCCAGATTGTCATCGGGCTGCACAGCCTTGGCCTCGACGAGCCGGCGCTGACTTTTGTCCGGCCAGACCTTGCACGCCATGCTCTTGCCCTGGCGGATGCCGGCGCTGATATCGAATTCCAGCGGCTCGGCGCCGACCAGTTCAACGAAGCGGGCCTGCGCACCGCCGATGGCCAGCTGCTGCTGTTGCTTGAGGCGCCCACGTTCTCGGCGACGGAAGTCGACATTTCGCCGCCGGTGATCGGCCGGTGCACGGAACTCGTACTCAGCTGCACAACCGCCGGCGAGACCAGCAGCTTCTTCGAGACGGCAGGCTTTCTCGGTACGGAGGGCGACGAGGACGACACTGTCCGGCTCGCAGCACCCGGCCTGTCGATTACCCTTCGACCGGAGGCCCGCCGCGGCGTCACGCTCTGCTTCGAGCCCTCGGGCGACTGGCGCGCGCAGCTGGAAATTCGCGGTATCCGCGCGCGTCCCGCGGGCCGCGACCACCTGCTGACTGCCCCGGAGGGCACCCGCCTGCTGCTAACGTCTGCTTCGTAGTCGCAGCCGTCACGCGCGTGGTCTTGCGTGCTAACCATTCCGGTACAGCGGTCACACGGCGGGTGTCCTGTCCGGGCGCTCACCGTGTACTCACGGTAGCCGGACAGGATTTCCCGCCGGGGGACCGCGGGCCACGGAGTGAGTTGTCGCGCCTGAAGGCGCTCCTACAAGTGATGTAAGTCGGGCAGGTACTGCGCGATCCCCGCCATGCACTTCTCCGCCACCATCACGCTAGCCACCGTCTTCCCGGTCACAAGGTCCAGTTTCACCACCTCGCCACTGAACCAGTTCCCCACGTAGGCGTGCGTCCCGGACCGCGCGTCAATGATCGACCAGCCAAAACCGGGCAGCACATAACTGCGCAACAACACCCCGTCCTGCGTCATCGCCTCCACCCGATTGCCCATGCACACCATCAGGGTGCCATCCGGGGTCAGCGACAGGTCGAAGTGCATCATCGTGCGATCGGAATCTTGGCCCCGGCGCAGGTCGGGCAGCTGCCGGCCGTTGGCCAGATCGAACTGCATCAGTCGCGGCCCGGTTTCGGAAACGTAATACAGACGCGTCTGGTCCGCCGACAACACGGAGTGCGTCACACCCATGCTGCCACTCATGCCGCCGTGGACTTCCGGCTCCTGGATTTCGACGAGCTCGCCGTCCGCCGTGTAACGCCACAGGTCGCCGTCGCCGAGATGCGTCCGGTGGCCCGGCAGCGGCCGGTGCCGGGTGGTGAGCGGCTCCGGCTGGCGATCACCATCGAGGGATTCGGTAAACAGCAGCGTCTCGTCCGCCATGAAATGCACTTTGGAAAAGGCGCGCTCGGCGAACTGCACGTTCGGCAGCTGCTGGCCCGAGGGCGCCACCCGCACGGTCGTCCAGGCCCACGGATCCTGGGCCCAGAGCACGCCGTCCGGGGCAAAAGTCAGGCCGTAGACCAGGTGGGTGGTGCCCTCCACCCACAGCACACCCTTTTCGTTGAGATCGGCATCGAATTGCAGGATCCGCCCGTGGCCAGCGTGATCGTCGGCCAGGTTATTCAGCCGTGTGGCGCCCACCAGCACATCGCCCGGCGCGAAGGGCTTTATCGTGGATGCCGGCCGGTCCGGCGCGCCCGGCCGGCGGGGCGTGGGATCCAGGGGCAAATTGGCGTAGTGAGAGATCGACGGCATGGGTGACCGTTAAACTAACGGATACAGTGCCCATCATAAACGGGCCCGGAACAGGAACGCGGATGAGCAGCAAGAACTTCGACTGGCAGGACCCGCTGGCGCTCGACGACGAACTGACGGTGGACGAGCGCCAGGTCCGCGATGCCGCCCGCGCCTATGCGCAGGGCCAGTTGCAGCCGCGGGTGATCGAGGCGAACCGGGCCGAGCACTTCGACCCGGCAGTGATGCGGGAGATGGGCGAGGTCGGCCTGCTGGGCGCCACCATCGAGGGTTACGGCTGTGCCGGGGTGTCATCGGTGGCCTACGGCCTGATCGCCCGGGAGATCGAACGGGTCGATTCCGCGTACCGCTCCGCGATCAGTGTGCAGTCGTCTCTTGTCATGCACCCGATCCACGCCTACGGCACGGACGCCCAGAAGGACCGCTTCCTGCCGAAGCTGGCCACCGGCGAGTTAGTCGGCTGCTTCGGGCTGACCGAGCCGGAGGGCGGTTCGGATCCCGGCGCGATGCGCACGCGCGCGAAGGCCGTTAAGGGCGGCTGGCATCTCACAGGCACCAAGACCTGGATCAGTCACAGCCCGATCGCCGACGTGTTCATAGTCTGGGCAATGGACGAGGCCAACACGATCCGGGGCTTCGTCTTCGAGCGCGGCGGCGCCGGCCTCGAAACTCCGGCACTCAAGAACAAGATGTCGCTGCGTGCGTCAATCACCGGCCAGATCGTCATGCAGGACTTCTTTGTCCCCAGCGAGGCGCTGCTGCCGGGGGCCAGCGGACTCAAGGGCCCGTTCGGTTGCCTGAACAATGCGCGCTACGGTATCGCCTGGGGCGTGCTCGGCGCCGCGGAGTTCTGCTGGCACGCGGCCCGCAGCTACGCGCTGGAACGCACGCTGTTCGGCAAGCCGCTGGCCGCCACCCAGCTGGTACAGACGAAGCTCGCGAATATGCAGACGGATATCGCGCTGGGCCTTGCCGGTTGCCTGCGCGCCGGCCGTCTCAAGGATTCAAGCGGGCTGCCCCACGAGGTGGTGAGCCTGCTGAAGCGGAACAACTGCGGCAAGGCGCTGGACATCGCGCGCGTCGCCCGCGATATCCACGGTGCTAACGGCATCTCGGACGAATACCAGGTGATCCGCCACATGATGAACCTGGAGACTGTGAACACCTACGAAGGTACCTACGACATCCACGGGCTGATCCTGGGCCGCGCCCAGACTGGCATCGCGGCGTTCTGACGTCTGTAGGAGCGCCTTCAGGCGCGATACCGATGCCAGGTCGCGCCTGAAGGCGCTCCTACAGCGCAGGCCCGGATGGGCCCGCGGGCCAGCTTTCGCATTCGATACCGCGCTTGTCGAGCACCAGCTTCCAGTTCTGATTGGCGAGACCGGCGGCGACGAGCGTGTCGCGCCAGTCCGCGCAGGCGCCAGCCACGATTTCGTCAAATTTCGCCCGGTCGCCCTTCGCGAGCCAGAGTATCGCGGCGTGCACCCGCGGTGGCGGCGCCACGGTACCCATCGGCAGCCCCGTGTTCGCGAGCTTTGTGCTGACGTAGTCCTGATCCGCGGGGGCGAAGCTGCGCTGGATTTCCTTCACGATGGAGGCTTCCAGCGCGTAGGCCACAGACTGCTTGTGAGCACTCATAGCGCTGAGCGGTCGATCAGCAGACCGGCCGCCATCTCCGCCGTGAGACCGGGAATGCTGTCGTCGCGCCTAGGCATGCGCCATATACCTCAACTGCAAGTAATCCAGATAGCCCGCCTCGACGGGCGCCGCCGATTCGCACAGGCCGGCAGACACGGCCTGAAGGGTCGTGCTGCTGAACCCGGCTTCGCCCTTTACCCGCTCCGCAAACCGTTGCAATTCGGCCTGATGCGCCAGTCCTATCGGGCCCGGCCACTCGAAGTATAAATAAATGAGCGCCCAGCGAGACTGGCGGGCGGCCTGCAGGCCGAGCGAGTGTTTCAGCAGCTGGTCGGCCTCCAGGTAGCGGAAATACTCGCGACCGGATTGCAGGTCATCGGCCAGTGCCTGGCAGGCGGGCAGTCCCGCCTCGAGCCAGACGCCCGGGCCGGCAGGAAAGTACCGGCCGTCAAAAACGTCGCGCCGCTTCCGCGACGGCACCAGCCATTCGCTGAACTTGCACTCCACCGCCACGAGTTCGCCGGACCCGAGCTCGATGTCGAGATCGGGATTGGCGGGACTGCCTCCGGCCGCCGTCGGCAGGTGCGGCTCAAAAACCAGGCGAACGACTGGCGCCGGTAGTCCGAGCACAGCGGCGAGTGGCGCCGGGTCGGCCGTGTTCCAGTGATCAAACAGGTTGACGCCAAGTGCCGTCGAAGAATGTACGGCCCGCATGCGCGCAACGTGGCGTTCGCCGTCGTGAAATTCTGCAGCGCCCCGCGCGTTGAAATCAGCCAGGGCTGATGCGGACAGGGGTGCCCGAAGATTCTCGCTGACCGTCGGCAGGTAGCCCGCGGCATCTACCGCGAGACCGGCGCGCTGCGCCCAGCGCCGCTGGCGACGCAGCAACTGGCGGCGGGAAGCCATGGGTGGGTATCCGGGCGGGTATCAGGCCGCTTAGCGGCCGCTCAGACCGGTCCGACGACGGGCGTCCAGGTCTGCGCGCGGCGGCCCCGACGCATTTCGCCGGATTCATCGTCGTGGCTCACGGCCTTGCCGGGGCGCAAGCCCTTCGGCGGGTTACGCAAGGTGTTGAGGTTGATTGTCGCCTGTGCGCCGCGCCCCGAGAGCAGGACTGCACCAACGTAAATGCCGCATTCCTTGCAGACCAGGAAGTCCGCAGTGCGCAGGGCAAAGCGATAGCGGCGCAGAAACTCGGAGCGCTCGAAACGAAACTGCAGTTCGCCGGAGGGATCCGACGTGGCGCGCATGCCGTGGCCCCGGCAGAACGAACACTGACACAGCCGCACGGGCCAGCGGGCCGGGGGCAGTGTTGTGGTGTAGGTGTACGCGATGGCACCGCAGTGACAGCCCCCGTCGAAAGAGCGGAGTTCGCCGACCGGCACCGGTCGTACTTTCGCGGATTTGGCCACCGCTGGACGGCGGCGAGCCTTCACAGCGGTCTTTTTGGCAGCCCGTTTTTTCACTTTCACACGTGCGTTGTAACGCGATGCGGCCTCCCACGCCAAGCCCCCCGGCGAAATTGGGCATCGCCACGGTAGGATGAGGCCATGCGACGGCTCGCAATTCCGGTCCTGATTCTGCTGATTGCCGCGGCCACCTTGTGGCAGCGGGACGCTGGAACAGGCCTTCCCGGCCCCGCTCAAGGCGCGGGCCAACCGGCGGAGACCCGGGCGGGGTTGCCGGCCGAAGCCTGGGCCACCCTGGAGCTGATCGAGCGCGGCGGACCCTTCCCCTACCGCAAGGACGGTAGCGTGTTCCAGAACCGCGAGGGCCACCTGCCAGCAGCGGAGCGCGGCCATTACCGGGAGTACACCGTCCCGACCCCGGGGGCCCCCGATCGGGGCCCCCGCCGGCTGGTTACCGGCGGCACACCGCCGACCACCTGGTACTACACCGATGATCACTACCGCAGCTTCCGCTCAATAAGCCTCAAGGATCGACACTCACCATGAATCGCAAAGAACTGGCCGACACCTTGCCGCAGGCCGATCGGGCCGGCGTGTTCAGCTTGCCAGCCCGCGACATCCCGGCCCTCGTCGACGCGGCGACGGCGCGCAAATTTGCGGTCTATCGCGTCAGCCTCGCGGGCTGTTCCGAGGCCAGCGAGGTTCTCGCCCGCTTCCAGGAAAAGCTGGTGTTCCCCGACTGGTTTGGCGGGAACTGGGACGCGCTGAATGACTGCCTGACTGACTTCAGCTGGCGGAAGGCCGCGGGCTACCTGCTGGTCATCGAAAAACCCGGGGATTTACGGGCAGCCGGGGACGACGACTTCGACACCCTGATCAGCATACTCAGCGACGCGTCAGCCAGCTGGAGCGGCCTCGGCGTGCCGTTCTGGGCGTTTCTCGTGCTCGATCCCTGAACGACAGCTGGCCGATCACCGACCGATCTTCGCAGCGGTTAGCCTAGATCGGCGCGTTGCGTCCCGGGACCACCTGCGGCGCATCCGCGCCCGGCGTCCAGATCTGTCGGGGCGCATAGCCCTCGCTGCGCATGAAATGCTCGGTGTAGACGATCCGGTCCGGGTCGATCCGCAGAAGCTGGCCCCGCGGCGGCTTGGCGTTGATCTTGCCGAGTTCAAAACTGGATGCCACCCACTTGAAGACCTTCATGCCGTGCTCCCACTCGGGAGTATCGACGTCGAGCAGCGTGCCTTTACCGAAAAACTGCGCTCCCATGACACAGGCCCAGCCGGCCATCGGGTTGGCAATGGCGAAGCTCAACCGCGGGTCCCGCCGCAAGGCAAACACCTTCGGGCTGTTGGGCTGGGGAAAGATGTACAGGGAGAAGCCGTCGTTATAGAACTCGACGGGACTCACGATCGGCGATCCATCCTTCTTCACAGTACCGAGGTAGCCGATGTTGGTGAGGGTCAAAACTCGCTGGATGCGGCTCTCCAGCAACTTTTTCGGCATGATCTTTGTGGGCCAGGGCTCCTGTTCGAGCCATTTGTGGGCAATGCTCACTGTTTTTCTCCTGGTGTTGGTGTTCTTAAACTGGCGCGCAGTCAGCGCGCGTGGTCCAGCTGACCAAAGCTTACCCTGCGTCTGGCCCGCCGTTCATCGGTACTGAAGGTCAGCGCAAAGCCGTGGTCCGGTGTTGGCACGGGCTGCCCGGCAACCAGCCGCGGACGATAGCGCGCGTCACGAAAGGCCTCGAGCACCGGCCGCGGAATGCTGTCGATGGGCAACTGGCTCTGACGCAGTCGCAATTGCTCGATCACGCCGAGGGCACTGACCGTAAACCCGAAGGACACGGTTCCTGCCGTAAAGTGATCGAGGTTGCCCTTGCGCGAAGTAAACGGCTCGTCGGGAACGTTTACGTAGACAGGTTTCGGCTGGGTGAACATTTCATTGGCAATGTCAGGGCCCGCGAACCTGCTGTCAGCCAGCTTCTGCCAGGCAGCCTTGTACCAGCCACCGCCGGCCGACGGCGTATCAAACAGTGCCTCCACATCGCCGCGCACGGCAAATACCTCGGCGCGCTCCAGCACGTCGGCGCGCGTGGCCTGGAAGTTGAGTTGCAAGGCCCGGTCGAGAACGGCTCGGGCAAGGTCCGCATCGCTGCGGCTGCGCACACAGGACGAGGCGATGGTCCGCAACGGGTAGGACAGGCGCGCATCCCGGGGGCCATAGGCTTTTTCGAGGATGGTTAGTGCGGCATTGAGCGCCGCGCGTTCCTGCCGGGTTCGATCTGCCCAGGAATACCACCTCGCGGCTTCGTAGAGTCCGGGGACACGCAACACCGAGTGAGCGCCGTAGCGGTTGCGCTCACTTTTCTGCAGCTCGGTTGCCAGGAAGTTCCCGCCGCGCAGATCGAGCTTGCGCCGCGCCTCATCGAACAACGCCGCGTAGTCTTTCGCCTGCTCATCGGCCGGTGCGGTGCTGTCATCCGTCGTTGCGCCAGCCGGAACGGCGGCGGCCAGCGACGTCAGGACGAGAGCGGGCAGCAGCATTCGCCGAGCTTACTCCGTCACCCCCGGGCTGGCGGGGTTTGATTTGCCGCAGCGGCAGAACGCCGCGCACGGGCAGCGGTCAGTGCGGCCTCTTCTTCGGCCATGATCACGGACCAGTGCGGTCGCGCCAGCAGGGAGCCTAAGTAGCGGGCCAGCTTCGGCCAGCGACCGGCGTCGGGATCACCGGCCCCCTGGCGGTACGTGATCAGCTGGGCGCCGATGGCCACGTCGGCCACGGACAACGCCTCGCCCGTCGCCAGGCCGCTTTCAGGCAACTCATGCTCGAGGTACGTAAACACCTCGTTGCGCACCGGCGTCGCGGCGGCCAGGGCTCCAGTGTCGCCTGCCTTGCCCTGAAAAACAGGCTTGACCACGTTCTCCGAGAAGTACGGGAGCGTGGCTTCACGCAGCCGCGTGTCGGCGTACTCCTCGAGCCACAAAGCCCTGGCGAGCAACACCGGCTCGGCCGGGTACAGCGGCCTTGCGGGCCATGCCCGCTCAAGGTAGGCAATGATCACCGACGAGTCCGGTATCGCTGCACCAGCATCCTCGATCACGGGGATCTTGCCAAGCGGGTGAAGGGCCCGCACTTTTGGCGAGCCCATCGGCGCAATTTCGAAGCGGTGCTCAATACCCTTCTCCAGCAAGGCGAGCCGGACCTTGCGGGTGAATGTCGAGAGGTTGATGCCGTAGAGGGTGAGCACGGCGACAGCCTAATCCCGGCCATCGAAGCGGGCAAACAGGATGTACATGCCGGCGAACAGAAACGGTGTGCGCAGTTCGGCCTGGTGCCAGCTTTCAAGGTTAAAGGCGCTGGTCCCGGCACTCGCCTGGTCGTGCAGTGCCTCGGTCATCCCCGGCTGGAGTGCGAAGCGCAGAAAGGTCAGGCCATGGGCTTCCAGAAGCGCCCGTAATTCCGGAATGGTGAACTGGCATTCCTGCTCGTGCAGCAGCAGGTCCCGGCAGCCGCTCAGGTTGTAGAAGTCCCGAAACTGCAGCAGATCAGCGTACGGCCCCTGATCACCCGCCTGCACGATATCGTGACGGATCTCGCGCAGCGCGGCGGGGTCCGCGCGGGACTTGGCCTGCCGGGCACGAAAACGGACGACGGCATCCCGTCCGCTGCGGCTGTAGACACCGAGCCGCAACAGCCCGCCCGGCCGCAGGCAGGCGAGCAGGGCGCGCAGCCCGGCGGCCGGATCGCGCATGTGATGAATCACGCCAACCGAATCCACCATGTCGAACCGCTGGCTTGAAGACGAGAGCGCCAGAATGTCGCAGCGCTGAAATTCCACGTTGGCGGCCTGGTAGCGTTCCGCCATCATGCGGGCATAGGCCAGGCTGCGGCAGGTGATGTCGATGGCCAGGATGCGCGCCCGTGGCAAGGCGACGGCGAGAGACAGGGGCTGCACCCCGGTGCCACAGCCGGCAACGAGGATGGACTGCACGGGTAGCGTCGGCTTGTGTTGCCAGGCGGGAGACTCCACCAGCTGCATGAATTCCTCGAGCGGTCTGCCGTTCGGATTCAGGATCGGCAATCCCGAGGTCCAGCGGGGGTAGGGGTTCTCCTCGTACATTCCGGCGACCCGCGTCGAGGTCTCGTCGCCCGGAAGCGCCTGGCTCGCGAAGTGCTCCGCGAGGCGGGCTTCGCGGGCTTCGTCGTCCAGTGTTGTCGCGACAAAGTGTTGCAGCGGGCTGTCTTCCCCGTCCACCGGAATCCGGCGAATGAGTCCGGCCTTGTGGAGATCGGTCGGCGACCGGTACATCAGCAACAGCGACCGGTCGGCTCCCAAAACGGACGCGGCGAGCTCACCTCGGCTTTGCTGCTCGACACGGTCCAGCAGGGCTGCCTCGTCGTCGCCGACAAACCACGCGTACTCGTTCCGGTGGCACTGCACCGCCATGCCGTGAACAAGCGTGATGACCGACGTCGTGGTGTCGCCGGGACTGGCGCACTCCTTAAGGATCCGGCGGCGCAGTGTCGTTAAATCCAGTTCGAGGGTCGGCCACCACAGATCGAGTTTCGCAAGAGCCAGGCAAAAGAAGCGGTTGCCTGCCAGCGCGTGGAGCGCCGCTGGCGCCTGGCCCTGGGCCTGAAGTTTTTCGGCCAGGCAGTTCACCAGCACTTCGTAGACGCGGGGATGAAAGAACTCTTCGGTTCGCAGCAGATCGCACAGCGCCGACTCAAGCTCGTCGGTGACCACCACGTCCTCCACCCGGACCAGCAGGCGCAGGATGGTCCACGGCCGGTCATCACGCAGCCCCAAGGCGGCTTCCAGGGCTTCGCCGTCGTACCCCAGCGCCTCAAGCGCGGCTATCTTGAGCCGCAACACCTCGTCGGCCAGCGGTCCGTCACTCTCGAGCTGTTCCACGGCCGACAGCACGGCAGTTACACGGCCCTGGTGGAGGTCGGCGTGCAGTTGCGCCAGGTCGGGACGATGATCACTCATGACGGCACATGGTGGACCGCAAGGCAGCGGGCGAGCAACGACGGGCCGCTACGGCGGTCAGACGGCTAGCCGAGCCCCGCCAGCGCGGCACGGAGACCCCCGGGATCAAGGGCGATATTCACGATGACCGCGAGCAGTGCCAGCAAAAGTACCAGGACGGGAGCACACAGCACGTAGGTCCACACGGACGTGGGAGCATATCGGGGACTTACGGCCGCTCCCTGCGCCGACCTGCTGGCGGTACCCACCACCACCGTGCCCGCGAGCTTGTCATGCCAACCCTGCTTGCGGGGATCAACCGCTACCCAGATGAGGCCGAGGAGCAGCGGAACAGTCGACAGGTAATAGCCGACATAGCGGATCAGGAGCTGCCGCGTGCTGGGCTTGCCGCCCGTTACGGCATCCACGATCTCCGCTGACATGAACATCTTGCCCGGTGTCGCCGACCGGTACTTCCAGAAGAGCAGGATGGCGACGGCCGGTAGCACATAGCCAACCATCACGTCCCAGAATCCCAGCGGTCGCCCGCCCGACCACCCCGTCTCCGCGCCACTCATCACCTGCTGGATCGGCAGTGTGACAACCACGAGCAACATGGAATCAATCAGCGCGGCGGCGGTGCGGTTCCAGAAGCCGACGTAGGGGCGCGTCTCCAGGAACATTACGAGAGCCTGACCATCTGCACAGGGTAATCCGGATGGGCGACGTGTTCCACGCCGCACCACCAAAAGGAAGGCTCGGGAAGACCAGACTACTCCCAGGCACAGCTCAACCGCGTCGCCCTGCGGCTCAACCAACACCCTCGCACTACGTCAGGCTTTGACACTCCGCCAAAGACATTTCAGGCTTGTGTTGCATCGACCGGCTGAGAGCGCCGCCGTTTATCCGTACTATCCGCCTGACAGCATTCATTCGCGACCCGGGCACCTGGAGCTTGAACCATGCATCATTTCAGACATTTCTGGAGCAACGTCCGCTCAAGCTTCTGGTTTGTGCCTTCGCTCATCGTCTTGGGAAGTATTGCCTTTGCAGTAGCCTTGATCGAAACAGACTCGGCCGGAGGTGACCGCTGGCTGGGCCACTGGCCGTATCTGTTTGGGGCTGGGGCGGAAGGAGCGCGCCAGATGTTGTCCACATTGGCGGGTTCGATGATGTCCGTTATGGGCATCACCTTCTCCATGACATTGGTGGCATTGGCGCTGGCGTCGAGCCAATACACCTCGCGCATCCTCCGGACTTTCATGAGCAGTCGCGTCACGCAGGTCACGCTCGGTATCTTCGCCGGCATATTCGCCTATTGCCTGGTCGTATTGCGGACTATTCGCAGTGAAGATGTAGAGTTCGTGCCGGGCCTGGCGGTGTTTGTCTCTTTTGTTCTGTCGCTCGGCGGCATTGGTGTCCTGGTGTACTTCATTCATCACATCGCCTCGTCTATCCAGGCGTCCAGCATCATCGCGTCCATTGCTGAGGAAACTTTCGCCTCCATTGACCGACTTTTTCCGGAACGACTGGGACACGAGCCCGATGAAGACGAGGACCCGGAGCAGATAGTCCAGTCTCTGGACGAGAAGGGTTGGTACCCGGTGCCGGCAGCAACGAACGGTTACATTCAGAGTGTGGACAATGATGCGCTCCTGCGCCTGGCGAGGGATAAAAAGACAGTCGTGCGCATGGAGTGCAGGATTGGAGACTTTGTCGTGAAAGATACCGCACTGGCATCACTCGCGCTGGATGAGCCTCCCGATCGAGCGACGATTGCAGCCCTCAATGACGCTTACAACGTAGACCGTTATCGCACGGTGGAACAGGATCCTGCTTTCGGCATCCGGCAGCTCGTGGATATGGCATTGAAGGCCCTGTCACCCGGCGTCAATGACACCTCAACCGCCGTGATTTGCGTCGACTACATCTCAGCGATTCTGGCGCATCTGGCCCCCAGGAAATTTCCTGCATCGCGCCGTTACGAGAACAACAAACTCTGCGTGATTACCATGGCCCCGACGTTTGAAGCGTTTGTGACCGAGGCATTCGAGCAGATCGGGGGTAGCGCCGAAGGCAATGTAGCCATCATGGCGCGCATGCTGAGCGCCTTCGAGACCCTCGCCGATCTCACGACCAGCCCGCGCCGCCGGCGGGCGCTCCAGGAACAGGTGCGCCGGGTTGCAGAACTGGCTGGCCGCACCACCGAAGCCACGCATGATCGTGAGCGCATCGCGAAACGCCTCATGGAAGTGCGCGAAGCGCTCCAGGCCGAACCTGCTTTGACCGCTGAGGAAACGACGGCCTGACGACGTTCCATCGCAGCCAGCCTGCCGCAACCACGGCATGATCCGCTCACGCAGACGCTGGCGACTACACTCCACCGACGGGGGCTTTGAAATTCCTATCCGCCTCAGCGGCCGATACGTATGCTGTCCAGCGATCCCAGTACGCCGAACACCTGCAGTAACCACAGCACGACGACGATGACGACGACGATATTCAGGATGTTCTTGATCTTTCGGTCCATGGGTATGTAGGTATTGACGACCCAAAGCAATACGCCAACCACGATCAAAATTATGACCAAGTTGATCAGAGACATACGGATTCTCCTCTCAGAAAATCAGATTTCCCGTCGACCACGGCGGCATCGTTTCATCGTGCCGGGTTTCGTGATTACTGCCATTGTCACACCCTTGCGAGAAAACATAGTCGCAGGATCAGGCGCGGTCTATCGGGTGATCTACGTACCAGGGCACGTGCCCGGGCCCGAACACGCGGCCACCGCCCGGAGGCGACGCTCCTTATCCAGTCAAGCGGGACAACGGATTGCGACTCCATTAGGCTAGGTTGATGGCCCAACATCTGGCACTCACTTACTTACTACACCGACGTTCTATGTGTGTGGGCGTATATATCGCAAGCGCGCGTCGACGAAGTTGCAACCCGATTTTCCGATGAGGTATCCATCGACTACCGATTCTGTTCGGTATTCGGCGACACTGCGCACAAAATCGGCACGGGATGGGCCGCGCGCGGCGGTTATGCGGGATTTGCAAATCATCTCCGCGAGGCCGTTTCGGAGTTTGACCATATCAAACTCCACCCCGAGATCTGGCAATGCAACCGGCCTGCATCATCCACACCCGCGCACATTTTGATGAAGGCGGTTCAACGGGTGGATAAGCGCCAGTGCAGGGCCGTTCTGCAGGAGCTTCGGGCGGCATTCTTTGAACGATGCGTTGATATCAGCAGGCGGTCAGCCCTGGAAGCCGCTCTGGAGGTGGTCGGCGTATGTGTCAATGACGTTCAAGAGGCGATCGACAGCGGTGTGGCCCATGCTGACATGGCAGCGGACCACCGTGACCAGCAGATACTGATGGTTCAGGGCAGCCCCACGTTCCTTCTCAACGAAGGACGCCAAAAGCTATACGGAAACGTTGGCTATGGCGTCATTGAAGCAAACATAAAGGAGTTGCGCCGTTCGCCGGGTGCTGGTGCGGCTAGTTGGTGTTAGCCCGGAAGGCGTTGAATTCCACTAGCGCGTCGAGACCTTGCCCTTTACCTGTTTCCAATTGCCTTCAAGCCGATCAATGACCGGTATGGGGATGAGACCGGCGACGAACTGCTGCGGATTATTGCGGCGAGGCTTTCGCGAGTGGTTCGTGCCGAGGACATGATGAGCCGACTGGGTGGTGATGAATTTGCGTGTCTGGCGGCGGAAAGCGTCAATCGGGAGTTGCTGGGCCACTTGGCGGGCAAGCTGCTCGACACCGTATCGGCACCACTGAAACCCGGCACGCTGAGGATCAGCGTGCGGCCCAGCATCGGCATTGCCACCTACCCTGCCGACCGCACGACCGCCGAAGCTCTGCTCAGGAGCGCCGATGAGGCCATGTATCGTGCCAAGCAGCAGCAGATCGGCTATCACTTCTGCGATCGCCGCGCCGACGGGCAGCCGGGTCGTCAGCCTGCCCTCGAACGACCGCGGCCGTGTTTCACTCGCGCGTGCGTGGACGGCCCAGCAAATTCGCCACGGCCAAGATGACGGCGCCGCCGGGAGCCCTGGCGATACGCGTCCGCGCTGCGATGCGCAAGCGTATTTAGCTACGCGGCGGCACGACTCAATACCGGCTCGATGGCGTCATGACGTATTTCCTCTGCGGCCGTGGCCACGGTGTCCATGACATCATTGGCCGCATACTTGCAGACAACTCATGAGCTACAGTTCATCGGTGAATTGGTCATTGCGTATCGCTGGCGCCCTTTGCTGCCTCGCGGGAGCGGGTTGCGCCGGAGTTGAACGTGCACAGTCGCCAGCGGCGCCTGCTTCACCCGTTGCGGCTGCAGACCCGTCAGCGGCTGCGACGCCACCGGAGGTTGCGCCGATGGTGGCCGGAGCCCCGCAAGATGCCGAGCAGACAGTCGCTGCCCTGCCGGTCGAGCCGGCGCGACCAGCAGCACCCCGACCCCCACCGCGAACTTCTGCGGCGAATACGACTGTCGGCACAAAACCGTCACCCCCGGCCGCCATGGCCCGGCCGCCAGCCTCGGTGGCGGTAGCGCCCGCGCCGCCGGCCACAAAGGTGCCCGCCCCTGCGGTGGCGCCC
This sequence comes from Gammaproteobacteria bacterium, assembly GCA_032122615.1. Classification (GTDB taxonomy): domain Bacteria; phylum Pseudomonadota; class Gammaproteobacteria; order Steroidobacterales; genus SHZI01. The sequence goes on from JAQBGF010000087.1 coordinate 14,645, forward strand.
AGGCCATCGGCCCCGCCGCTGGATCTGGCGGCTCTCGAAGCGCGTCTCCGCGAGACCAGGGCCATCGGCGTCTTCACCAAGCTGTCGCTCAAGAACCAGGTCGACGATCTGCTCAACAAGTTTCGCGCGTACTACAAGCGCCAGGCGAAGACGACCCTCGCCGAACTGCGCCGCCCCTACGACATGCTGCTCCTCAAGGTGCTGTCGCTGCTCCAGGACAGCGACCCGCCGCTGGCCCGCGATATCGTCGCGTCGCGCGAGGCGATCTGGGGCATCCTCTCGGATCCGCAGAAGTTCAACGAAGCCAGGCTGATGGCAGGAGAAACGCCGTGAACAGAATTGCCCGAGTCAGGATCAGGGGCATCGCCCTCGTCGTTGCCGCCGCTGCACTCCACGGCGGGCCATTGCTTGCGGCGGAGAACCCTGCTGGCGACATTCCGGTCACCGCGGATATGACGGCCGTGATCGCCTTGCAGGGACTGCCCTGCGGGCAGGTCGTCAGCGCCAGTCAGCAGGGCACGGACGACTATCTTGCCACCTGCCAGGACGGCAACCGCTACCGCGTGTACGTGAATGCCGACGGCCGGGTCGTGGTGGAGAAGAAATAGCCGCCGCGTCACTCTCCGAGCAGCTCGCCCGAAGAACCGTACAGCCTGATCTACGCCACGCTGTTTTCGGCGCTGCGGTCGCGCCATGCGCGGTTACCTCGGGACGATCGGCCGCCAGAAGGTAGGCTTCAGCATCGTGGGTAAACAGTCCGACGGCCAGCCCGTCTTCATCGGCGGCACGATGCAACGGCTTCCAGGGAAGATTCGGCTCTCACGCCTCGCCCCGCAACTGCTCCACGATCGCAGGATTCTCCAGCGTCGAAACATCCTGGGTGATCGGCTCGCCTCGCGCGATGGCGCGCAACAGGCGTCGCATGATCTTTCCCGAACGGGTCTTCGGCAGGTTGTCGGCGAAACGAATGTCGTCGGGCTTCGCGATTGCGCCGAGTTCCTTGCCAACAAATTCGCGCAACTCGCCAGCCAGCTTTTCGGCATCCCTGCCGGTGGGCCGCTGGCCGTTCAGCACCACGAAGGCAAAAATCGACTCACCCTTGATCTCGTGCTGTCGGCTGACGATGGCCGCTTCCGCCACCCGCGGATGCGCCACGAAGGCACTTTCCACTTCCATCGTGCCCAGGCGGTGGCCGGAGACCTTCAGCACGTCGTCGGACCGGCCCATCACCCAGAAGAAACCGTCGGCATCCCGGTGGGCTGTGTCGCCGGCAACGTAGTAGCGGTTGTTGAACTGCGCCCAGTAGGTAGCGAGGTAACGCTCATTGTCCCCCCAGATCGTGCGCAGCATCGACGGCCAGGGCTTGCGTACAACGAGCGCACCGCCCTGGTCGGGGCTGGTCACAGGCTCGCCCTGCTCATCGACGATCGCCATGTCGATGCCGGGTATTGGCGTGGCGCAGGAACCAGGCTTGGTCGCGGTCACTCCGGGCAGCGGGCTCAGCATCGCGGCGCCGGTTTCCGTCTGCCACCAGGTGTCGACGATTGGGCAGCGCTCCTTGCCGATGACGGTGTGATACCAGATCCAGGCTTCCGGGTTGATCGGCTCGCCGACCGTGCCGAGCAGTCGCAGCTTCGACAGGTCGTACCGGTTCGGGAGCTCGTCACCCAGCTTCATCAGGGCGCGAATCGCCGTCGGCGCCGTGTAGAAGATCGTGACGCCGAGTTCCTCGCAGATGCTCCAGAAACGGCCGCCGTCCGGATACATCGGCGCGCCTTCGTACATCACGATGGTCGCCCCGGCCGCCAGCGGCCCGTAGCACACGTAGGTGTGCCCGGTGACCCAACCCACGTCGGCCGTGCACCAGAAGACGTCGTCTTCGCGGAAATCGAAGATCCACTTCGAGGTGAGCTTGGTGTTCAGCAGGTAGCCCGCCGTCGAATGCTGGATGCCCTTGGGCTTGCCGGTGGAGCCCGAGGTATAGAGCAGGAAAAGCGGGTGCTCGGCGTTCACCCAGGCGGGTTCGCACTCGGTGTCCTGCCCCTCCACGGCCTCGGACCACCAGATATCGCGGCCCCTGGTCATCGACACCGCGTCGCCCGTGCGCTTCAGTACCACGACCTTCTCGACCGTGTCGCCGGTCCCGGCCAGTGCGTCGTCCACCGCCTTCTTCAGTTCCACCGCCTTACCGCCACGAAAGCCACCATCAGCCGTGATGACCATCTTCGCGCCGGCATCGATGATCCGGTCGCGCAGCGACTTCGCTGAAAACCCGCCGAAGACCACCGAGTGCGTCGCGCCTATGCGGGCGCAGGCCTGCATGGCAATCACGGCTTCCGGCACCATCGGCAGGTAGATGACCACGCGGTCACCGGGCCACACGCCGAGTGCCTTCAGGGCGTTCGCGAACTGGCAGACCTCTGCCGTCAGCTGCCGGTACGTCAGCGTGCGGCGGTCGCCCTTTTCGCCCTCAAAGAGAATCGCAGGCTTGTCGCCACGCAGATTCCGGTGCACGTCGAGGCAATTGAACGAGGCATTGAGTTCGCCGTCGGTGAACCAGCGGTAGTTGGGCGCCTTTGAGTCATCCAGGATGTGCGTAAAAGGCACGTGCCAGCGCAGTTCCTCGCGCGCGAGCCGACCCCAGTAGGCGACATTGTCCCGGGCGGCCTCGGCATTCAGCGCTGCGAAGTCGGCAGGCTGGACAAGCGCGGCAGTGCTGAATGCGTCGGAGGGTGGAAACCTGCGCAATTCATGCAGGACGGACTCGATGTTGCTCATTCGTGCTCCGGCGCTATGGATTGCCGATTATGCGCTGGCTGATCGGGTCGTCGGCAAAATCCCGCAGGTAGATCTCGAGAGCGTCCCTGGCGAGATCGGCATTCCCGGCATCATAGAGTTCGAGAATCTTTGCGAGCCGGCGATCGCGAGGCTGAATCACGCTTGCGGGGGTTGCCGGCGCGGCAGGCATTTCGGCAGTTGCGGCATCGACCAACGCCTTTTGCCGTGTGTCAGATACCGCGGCGGAGCCGGCCGCGGCCCCGGCCGCAGACCCGGACAGTGCGCTAATCGACAAGGGGGTGTCCACCAGCAACTCCGTCTGCTCTGCCACTATTAGTTCGCGCCGAATCAGCGCGATCGAGGCATCCAGGTCAGCGACCTGCGGGCGGTCTGCTTCGAAAAATCGCGGCGGGGGTGGCCCCTCCATCACCATGACCTCAACCTCCTGTGCCGTCGCTGCTGCCTCGGCGGCAGCCTTGTTGGCCTCGCTGCGCTCTCTGGCGCGCTTCGCAAACATGTCGCCCAGCCCGCTCTTTGCTTGCTTCACTGTCGGTGACAAGTCCAGCACGGCAACGCCGACTCCGACGGCCACCAGCACGCTGGCGGCAAGGGCCGCAGGCACCATCCAGCGCGGACGCCGCACTGCTGGCAGGGCAACCGTGTCACCGTCATTCTCCACCCGCGGCGGCGGGCGAGCAGGGGCGACCTTCGCGGCCAACGGTGTCAGCGTGGCAGGCGCGGAACTGGTGGGTGCCACCCGGGCAACGGAAATGGCAGCGGCCTTTGCGGCCTCCAGGATCGCGGCGTCGAGCGTAGCCGTCGGTTCGACCAGTTCCAGATTGTCGTAGTCGGTGGAGACTGCCGACTCACGGGCCAGGAAAGCCTCCAGCTCTGCGTCGTCCTGCGGTGAATGGCCTGTGCTCACGAGAGCGCTCCCCGGGCGGCCGCTGGCGCAATATCGCCAAGCTCTGTGCGCAGCTTCTTCAAGGCATAGCGCAGGCGACTCTTCACGGTTTCTGCATTTGTACCGGTCACCGTGGCAATTTCGGCAAGGCCCATCTCCGCTTCCTCGTGCAGCAGGAATGCCTCCCGCTGCTCCATGGGCAGGGTGTCCAGCGCCGAGCGCAGGCGCTCCGCACGCTGTGCGCCGGAAAGCGCGGCCTCGGGCCCGGGTGCCGGGTCCGCCGCATCGCTCTCCCACTCCACCAGCGACCAGCGTCCAGAGGCAAAGGCCGGATCGGGCTCCTCGGCAATCGGCTTGCGAATTTCCTCGACCCGGTACTGGCCCGTGTCACTCGCGCTCGTCAGGGCTCGCCCGGACTTGCGAAAGTGATCGACAAGGCAGTTGTGCGCGATCTGGTACATATAGGTCGTGAAGCGCGCTTTGGGTTCGTAACGCTCACGAGCCTTGATGATGCGGAGCCACACGTCCTGAAACAATTCGTCAGCCGTATCGGCGTTGCCGCACTGACGGGCGAAGTAGCGGTACAGCGGGCCCTTGTGCCGGGCGTACAACGCCTCGAACGACGCAACGTCCCCGGTCGCGTAGCGCGTCATCAACAGTGCGTCGTCTGCGGGTCCCACCATCACCGGCAGCATAAGCCAGCCGGCCCGGCGGGAAAACGGCTGCGATGTGACTAACGTCGCACCTGCGGGTCGACAGTCGCGTTATGGCCAGCGTCCGACGCCCCGCCGGGACGATTGGCTGCTATTGCCAGAGTATCGGCCAGTTTCACCAGCGACAGGAATTCGCCGCGATAGCCACTGGGATCGTCGCCCCGCGCGCCTGCCGCCAGTGTCGCGATCTGCGGGTAATCGAAGCCGTCGAGGTACTCGCCGCCCCGGAGTTTCTGCCCGAAGGCGGCGACAGCCGCCGCGAACTGCAGATCCCGGGACTGCTTGCCGGGCAGATCGGCCAGCTCGCGGATATCGGCCCGCAACACGGGCTGCTCGATGAGCCGGCTTGTGTCGCCATCCGGCGCCTTGTAGCGCAGGCGAACATTGGCCAGCTCGGCCGCGATCGCGGACTTCGACCGCTCCGCCGTCGCAGATGGCGAATCGCCGTAGCGGAGCGGATCTACCAGCCGCGCCGGGCTGTTGTTCAACGTCAATTCGTACAGCGCGGTCACCGTGTGGCCGGCGCCGATATCGCCGGCGTCAATCCGGTCGTTGTTGAAATCTTCCCGACGCAACATCCGGTTTTCGTAACCGATCAGCCGGTACTCGGCCACCGCGGCGGGATTGAACTCGACCTGAATCTTCACGTCCTTTGCAATGGTCTGCAGTGTGCCGGACAGCTGCTCCACCAGCACCTTGCGGCCTTCACCGAGCGTGTCGATGTACGCGTAGTTGCCGTTGCCGGCATCGGCCAGGCGCTCCAGCAACTCGTCGTTGTAATTGCCGGTACCAAAGCCGAGGGTCGTCAGCGAGATCCCGCCGTCCCGTTCCCGTTCCACAATGTCGATGAGGGCATCGAAGTCCGTGGTGCCGACGTTGAAGTCACCGTCGGTCGCCAGCACGATGCGGTTGATACCGCCCTTGATGAAGCCCTGCCGGGCAAAATCGTAGGCCAGCCGGATGCCACCGGCGCCGTTGGTGCTGCCGCCGGCCTCGAGCCGCTCCAGCGCGGCATTGATCTTCGCCTGCTGGTTCCCCGGGGTGGGATCGAGAACGGCGCCGGCGGCGCCGGCGTAGACCACCAGCGCAACGCGGTCACTGGCCTTCATCTGCCGTGTGAGCAGCCGGAAAGCGCTTTTTAGCAAGGGCAGTTTGTCCCGGTCCTGCATCGAGCCGGAAACGTCGATCAGAAAAACGAGATTGGCGGCGGCACGGCGTTCGGCAGGAATCTCATAGCCCTTCAGCCCCACCTGCAGCAGCAGCTTGTCGGCATTCCAGGGTGCCGGCGCCAGGCTCGTCGTCACGGAAAACGGGCGCTCCCGGCCCGTCGGTACCGGGTACTCGTAGTCGAAGTAATTGAGCAACTCTTCCACACGCACCGCGTCTTCCGGGGGCAAGGTTCCGGCATTTAAGAAGCGGCGCACGTTGGCGTAGGAGCCGGTGTCTACGTCGATACTGAAGGTGGACACCGGCTGCTCGCGGACCAGCTTTACCGGGTTCTCGTCGAAGTGCTCGTAGCTTTCACGGTCCTGCGGGGTGTACGCGAGGAAGCAGCATGGCCGCGATGGAGCCATCCCCGACTGGTCCTGGACGGTGGCAACGGAGAGAGGTACATGGCCCGCCTCTCCAGCAGGAACGGCTTCAGCCGCGACCCGCTCTTCCCGTTTCCGCGCGTCGTATTCGATAGATTTGGTCGCGCCTGAAGGCGCTCCTACCGGGAGTTTTTGTTCTTCGTTCAGGCTGCATGCGGACAGCGCCAGCGAGATCACCGCTAGGCAAAACAGGTTGTTGTTCATGGCGTTCGACTCCGCCGCCCGAAAAAGCGGCCACTTGAGTCTGTAAACGCCGAAAACCCCGGAACGGGGTTAAACAGTCGCGATTTTGAGGCTGGCTGCCAGCCGCTGATGCAGCGGGCTGCTGCGGGGAATGTGCGCGAGCAGGAATTCCATCTGGTCCGCCAGCACCCGGCGGCCCTTGAGAAAGATGTATTCGGCATAAGTGGGCGTGAACGGTACGGCCAGCAGTTGCATGCCCGCCTGCTCCGGCGTGTGCCCGCCCTTGTGGTTGTTGCAGCGCCGGCAAGCCGTCACCACGTTGGGCCAGGCGTCGGCGCCACCCCTGGACAGCGGCCGCACGTGGTCCCGCGTGAGATCCCGCACCGAAAACTGGTGGCCACAATACAGGCACAGGTTGGAATCGCGCCGGAACAGGGTCTTGTTATTCAGGGGCGGCACGTAGCAATCCATGAGTTCCGCCACGTCCGGCGAGCGCCCGACCGTCGCCACGATCGAATTAACTTCGATGCAACTCTGCGCGTTGATTCGTGCATTGAAGCCACCGTAGATGCGAAACAGCGGCGACCCGCAGGTGTAGGCCACCTGCCCGAGGTAGTACAGGCGCACGGCATCCCGGTAATCGATCCACTCAAGCGGCATACCAGCAACATCGGTCCGGAGGACCTGCTGTGAGAAATCGCTGACTTCTTCGTGGAGGTACAACATATATTCGCGACCTTGTCGCGCCCGTATATTGCGGGTTCCGGGCTAAAAATCAAATTTCCCCTTTCACGCTCCTATGTCATGATGCCGCGCGTTAAGCGGGCAGCCGGCCGGCTGCCCACCAGTTGGGAGTGAAGTACTTCATGCCAGTCGCCATTGGCGCGATCCGGGAAACTGCGCCGGGCGAAACCCGTGTGGCCATGGTCCCCGAGGTCGCGAAGAAGCTGGTCAAGGCCGGGGCCCGGGTGCTGATCGAGGCCGGGGCCGCCAGCCAGGCCCGTTTTGCAGACGCTGATTTCGAAGGGGCCACCGTCAGTGCGTCGGCGGCCGCTGTGCTCGCCGAGGCCGGCGTGCTGCTGTGCGTGCAGCCCCCCACGCTGGACGAAACGGCGGCGCTGAAGCCGGGCACTGTGGTGATCGGCTACCTCCAGCCCCATCTGCAGAAGGAACTCATCCGCGCTTTTTGCGAACGCAAAATAACGAGTTTCGCGATGGAACTGGTCCCACGCATCTCCCGCGCACAGTCCATGGACGCGCTCTCTTCCCAGGCCGCCGTGGCGGGTTACAAGGCCGTGCTGATTGGCGCTGCGGCGCTGGACAAATTCCTGCCCATGCTGACCACCGCCGCCGGCACTATCCGTCCCTCCCAGGCATTGATCATGGGTGCGGGCGTGGCCGGGCTGCAGGCGATCGCCACCGCGCGCCGGCTTGGCGCGATGGTCGAGGCCTTCGACGTGCGCGCTGCCACGAAGGAACAGGTGGAATCGCTGGGCGCAAAGTTTGTCGACACAGGGATAACGGCTGATGGCGCCGGCGGCTACGCCCGCGAACTCACCGCGGAAGAACGCCAGAAGCAGCAGGCGGTGGTCAACGATCACGTGGCCAAGGCTGACCTGGTGATCACGACCGCCGCCGTGCCCGGGCGCCCGGCACCGCGCCTTATCGATCGCGCGACGGTCGAGCGCATGAAAGCCGGCGCCGTGATCGTGGATCTCGGCGCCGAAAGCGGCGGCAACTGCGAGCTGACGAAGGCCGGCGAGACCGTCGTGCACAACGGTGTCAGCATCATTGGCCCGGTGAACCTGGCCGCGACGGTGGCGCGTCACGCCAGCGAGATGTACGCCCGCAACCTGTTCAATTTCCTCTCGCCCGCCATCAAGGACGGCGAGCTGGCCATCGACTGGAGCGACGAAGTTTTCTCCGGCGCCGTGCTCACCCACGATGGCACAATCCGGCACGAACCCACCCGCAAGGCCCTCACCTCCGGCGAGCCAGAAAATGATTGACGGCTTCATAGCGCTCTACATATTCATGTTGGCTGCCTTCACTGGCTACGAAGTGATTGGCAGGGTGCCGACGATCCTGCACACACCGCTGATGTCGGGCTCCAACTTCGTCCACGGCATCGTACTGGTCGGCGCCATGGTCGCGCTGGGCCGGGCGGAAACCACGCTCGGGCTGGTCATCGGGTTCCTCGGCGTCGCGCTGGCCGCAGGTAACGCGGTGGGTGGCTACGTCGTGACCGAGCGGATGCTGGAGATGTTCAAGTCGAGCAAGCCGGGTCCGGGAAAGAAGCACTGATGGATATGCTGGCCGGCGCCAACCTCGCCACAACCCTGGTATCCATCAGCTACCTGCTGGCCGCGTTCCTGTTCATAACCGGCTTAAAGCGCATGAGTTCGCCGGTCACGGCCCGCGGGGGCATCGTCTGGGCCGGCGCCGGCATGGTGCTGGCCACGCTCGCGACTTTCTTCACGCCGGGCCTTGGCAACTTTGTACTGATCCTGCTCGCCATCGCTCTCGGCGGCGGCGTGGCGTGGGTCACGGGCAAGCGCGTCGCGATGACCAACATGCCGCAGATGATCGCCCTCTACAACGGCATGGGCGGCGGCGCGGCGGCGGCCATTGCCGCGGTGGAACTGCTCAAGGGTGAAGCGCATTCCATTGTGGTCCTCACGCTGGCAGTGCTTGGCGGGCTGATCGGTGCCGTGTCGTTTTCGGGCAGTCTCATTGCCTTCGGCAAGCTGCAGGATCTGATCAAGCGCTCGTTCCGCTTTCGCGGCCAGAATTTCGTCAACGTCGCGATACTGGCGGGCACGGCGCTGCTGGGCGCCTCACTGGTGTTCGAGACTGCCGGCCCACTACCCGGCCTCATCGCGCTGTTCTTCGGCCTCGCACTCGTCCTCGGCGTAACCATGACGTTGCCCATCGGCGGCGCCGACATGCCGGTGGTGATTTCCCTCTACAACGCACTCACCGGTCTCGCCGTGGCCTTCGAGGGTTTCGTGCTGGACAACGCCGCGATGATCGTCGCCGGCATGGTGGTCGGGTCTGCGGGAACGCTGCTGACCCAGCTGATGGCCAGGGCGATGAACCGTTCGCTGGGCAATGTGCTGTTCGCGGGCTTCGGTGATACCGGCGGTGTCCAGGGTGAAGCGAGTGGGACCATGAAGAGCATCGATGCCGCCGACGTCGGCGTGATGATGGCCTTCGCCCAGAAAGTCATCATCGTCCCGGGTTACGGCATGGCCGTTGCACAAGCCCAGCACAAGGTGTGGGAACTGGCCAAGCTGCTCCAGGACCGGGGCGTTGCCGTGAAGTTCGCCATCCACCCGGTCGCCGGCCGGATGCCCGGCCACATGAATGTCCTGCTCGCCGAGGCGGGCGTGCCCTACGACGTAATCTACGATGAATCCGAGATCAACGCGGAGTTCGACAACACCGACGTAGCGCTGGTCATTGGCGCTAACGATGTGGTGAACCCCGCCGCCCGCACCGACAAGGCCAGCCCGATCTACGGCATGCCCATCCTGAATGCCGACAAGGCGAAGAACGTCATCATCATCAAGCGCGGCAAAGGCGCGGGCTTCTCCGGCATCGAGAACGGCCTGTTCTTCCTCGACAACGCCCACATGCTCTACGGTGACGGTCAGGCCATGGCGTCCGCGCTGATCCAGTCCGTCAAAGCTCTCTAGAAAGGTACCGGACCTTAGTTATTTAGTTTTATTTAGTTATTTGGCGGCGAATAACTAAATAACTAAGGTCCGGTACCTTTTCGGGTACCTTTTCGTTGCTGGCGACGGCGATCGAGCAGCTTCTGGCGCTGTTCTGGCGTCAACTGCCGCCAGCGCTGCTGCAGCTTCTGGCGCTGTTCCGGCGTCATCTCCCGAAATCGCTGGAAGTTCTTCCGGACCCTTGCCTGCTCTTCGGGCTTCATCTGCTCGTAATGCTGAAACTGGCCCCGTACGAAGCGGCGCTGGGGCGGCGTCAGCTCCTGCCAGCGGCCAAACCGCCGCCGTGACCGGGCCCGATCCTCGGGGCTCATCTCGCTCCAGCGGGCAGATCCGGCGGCCAGGCGGGACTGGCGTTCGACCGGCAGGTCACTCCAGTCCGACTCGAATTGGCGAAGCAGCTCCTGCTGGTCTGGCGATAGCTGTTCCCAGGCGACGCCTGTGGTGTCGGCACTGACGGCCGGCATGCCGGTGACGAGCAGGATGGCCAGCAACAGACTGGGAATGGGACGCATCACCTCACCCTGCCGGCTCCAGTTCGGCACGCAGTTCGTCGGCGCTCAATTCAGCATCCAGCCAGGCGTAGAACTCGAGATCTTCGAGCATCTCCAGGCTGTCGGCCGCGAGCAGCAGGTCCATGTCTGCCGCCGACTCCGCCGCCATGGCCAGCGGCTCGGTCTCGCCCGGAGCAACGTCCTGGCTCACCCACAACGCCACGGCCAACGCCCCGACAGCCGCGGCGGACAAGGCCGGCATCACCCATGCGCGGCCCGGACGGCGGTCCCGCAACTGGTCGAGCGCTGCCTGACGGCCGCGATTCAGCCGAGCCGCCGTGGCCGCATCCAGTTCATCCGCACTGCCGCGCAGCATCCGGCCTGCCGTGCTGCTGAAGTGGTCGTCTCCCGGCCGGGCAGCACCCGGCGGCGAGTCGCCTTGATGGTCGGTCATGGCCAGTGGTCCCCCAAAGTAACCCGCAGACTGTGCACGGCCCGCGATAAATGTGTCTTGACGCTACCTTCGCTGCAACCCATCGCGGTCGCCGTTTCACGGCTATCAAGGCCTTCCAGGCTGCGCAGCAGGAAGGCCTGTCGTTGACGGGCGGGCAGCTTGCCGAGCGCGACCTCGAGCGCTGTCATGGCGTCGGCACGCCCCACGACCTCGTCGGGCGCCACCGGGCGCGGGTCGGGGAAGGCTGTCATTGGGTCGGCATCATCATCGTTGTCTGCTGGTCCAAACCAGGAGATCACCCGCCGGCGCACGGCCTGCCGGCGCTGCTGATCCGTAATCCGGTTGGCTAGAATGCGGTAGAACAGGGGTCGCCACTCCTCACTCGGCCGGCCACCGTAATTACGCACCAGCTTCAACATCGCGTCCTGCACGATATCGAGAGCCTCGTCCCGGTCGCCGGTCGACAAGGTGGCGATACGCAGGGCACGCCGCTGTACCTCGGCAAGGAACCGATCCATGGCCCGTCTGTCGTTCAGCGCCGCTCCCTCCCTGCGCGCGTACCGCCCGTTTTCGCGGGTAACCGGCAAGGCCACGACCGCGTCTGGATTAAGCATACTGCGGCACTCTCCACTGCCTTCCGTCTTGTACAACGGCTCGCTTCCCCGGGGGTTGACAAAGCCCTTTCAGCGGCCTCCGGAATGTTCGCTGCGATTGCACATATGCACAATTCCCACAAGCGGGGGACAGTTAGCACCTGCTTTGCGGTGCGTACTTGAGTAGAGCAACGTAACTATATGAAAGTATTAATAAATGCTGTTAGATCAAAAAATGATCAGGTTGTCATAATGGTTGATGAGCTTGGGCAATGGACCGTATTAACCCATGTCATCCACAGACTTATCCACAGGAACTGTGGATAAGTCCCATGCCGGCCCCCCTGATCCTCGAAGTGGCCGTCGCCGCGCCTTTGATGGGCCTGTTTGACTACCTCGCACCTGCCGATGACAGCGTGAAACTCACGCCCGGATTGCGGGTGCGGGTCCCTTTTGGCCGTGGCACACGCGTCGGATTGATCGTCGGCCTCAAGGAGACCAGCGACCTGCCCGAGAGCAGGCTGCGGCGGGCCGACGCCGTGCTCGATGCCGAGCCGTTGCTGCCGGGAGACCTGCAGCGGCTGCTCCGCTGGGCATCGGTTTACTACCAGCACCCGCCCGGTGAAGTGTTTGCCGCCGCTGTGCCGAAGGCCCTGCGCGAAGGCCGCGATCCGGACCGGCAGCGAAAACCTAAAGCGCCGCCGGCCGCGGCTGGCGAGGCGCCATCCGCAGACCTGCCACCGGAACTCACAGCCGACCAGGGCCGCGCAGTTGCTGCCATCACGGCCGTCGCCAATTTCCGGTGTTTCCTGCTCGACGGGGTCACCGGCAGCGGCAAGACGGAGGTCTACCTGCGCTGCATCCGCGAGCGGCTGGACGCGGGCCAGCAGTGCCTGGTGCTCGTCCCGGAAATTGGCTTGACGCCCCAGCTACTCGACCGCTTCCGCCGCCGGTTCCCCGTGCCGATGGCGGTCCTCCACTCCGGTCTGGCGGATGGCGAGCGCCTGCGAGCGTGGAACGCGGCGCGCAACGGAACGGCGCAGATCGTCATCGGGACTCGATCTGCGATCTTTACCCCGCTGAAACGACCGGGATTGCTGGTGGTCGATGAGGAGCACGACGCCAGCTACAAGCAGCAGGACGGCTTCCGCTATTCAGCGCGGGATCTTGCCGTGTGGCGCGCGCGGGAACTCAACGTGCCGCTGGTACTCGGGTCCGCAACACCGGCCCTCGAATCCATCGAGAATGCCCGCAGCGGCCGCTACGAGCGCCTGGTGCTGGCCGACCGGACAGGCGCCGCCGGTCAACCCACTGTCCATTTGATTGACGCGCGCACCCACCCGCAGCGTGACGGGCTGACCCAGCCGTTACTCGCCGCCATCCGTCGGCACCTGGCGGCCGACGGCCAGGTCCTTATCTTTCTCAACCGCCGGGGCTACGCACCGACCCTCGTGTGCACGGGCTGCGGTGAGGTGGTCGGCTGTGACCGGTGCGACGCGCGGATGGTGCTCCACCAGCAACGCGGGCGTATTACTTGCCACCACTGCGGCAGTGACCGCGCGGCGCCTGTCAGTTGTCCTAAGTGCCAGACCGAACTGCGCGCCGTCGGACAGGGCACCGAGCGTCTTGAACAGGCGCTGGCCCGCGAGTTCCCGGGCCAGCCGATGGAACGCATTGACCGCGACACGACCCGTCGGCGCGGCGAAATTGAGCGCAAGCTCGCACGCGTCCGCTCTGCCGAAGCACGCTTGCTCTTGGGCACGCAGATGCTCACCAAAGGCCACGACTTCCCGGGCGTGACGCTGGTCGGTATCGTTGATGTGGACCAGGGACTGTTTGGCACTGACTTTCGCAGCGCCGAACGCCTCGCCCAGACCTTCATCCAGGTTGCGGGCCGCGCCGGCCGCGCCGATCGGGCGGGCGAGGTCTACCTGCAGACGCTGTTTCCGGATCACCCGCTACTGCGCGTTCTGGTCGAGCAGGGGTACGGCGCATTCGCCGACATGGCGCTTGCCGAGCGTCAGCGCGCGGGCTGGCCACCCTGGTCGTCGCTCGCCCTGTTGCGTGCGGAGGCTACGGAACGCCCGGCGGTTTTCGCGTTCCTCGAAGAGGTCGCTGGGCTGGCGCGGCCTGACGGACTGGTGGGCGTCCGCTTGCTGGGGCCCGCGCCGGCCCCGATGGAGCGTCGTTCCGGCCGCTACCGGGGCCAGTTACTCGTTCAGGCGGATGCGCGTCGCGACCTGCAGCGCTTCCTGCCGGAGTTCCGGGTGGCGATCACGGCACTGCAGTCACAACGGCGCGTGCGGTGGAGCCTCGACGTGGACCCGTCCGAATTGTTCTAGAATTCCAGGCGTTCCCGAAGCTCCCGACGTTCAAATGCAAATCACCGCACACATTGCGCAAGTCGTGCGCACAGCGCTCGACTGGCCCGCCGAACGCAGCGCGCAGATCGAAGACGCCCTCACGGTTCCGCCGAACCCGGCGCTGGGCGACATCGCCTTTCCCTGCTTCCAGCTGGCCAAGGAATTCCGCTCTGCACCAAACCTGATCGCCAGGACCGTGGCCGGCAAGATCACGCCCGACCCGATCATTGCGAGCGCGGCGGCGGAAGGCCCCTATCTCAACCTGTTCCTGAACCGGGTCAATGCCACCGAGCAGGTGCTGGGCGAGATTCGCGACAACCCGGGAACTTTCGGCCGCCGCGATCTCGGCGCCGGCCGCACGTTGGTACTCGACTTCTCGGCACCGAATATCGCCAAGCCCTTTCATTTCGGCCACCTGCGCTCCACCAACCTGGGCGCGGACCTGGCCCGGATCTTCAGCTACCAGGGCTGGCAGGTGATCCGGAAGAACTACATCGGCGACTGGGGCACCCAGTTCGGCTTCGTGATCTGGGCGTGGCAGCAATGGGGCGACGAGGCCGCACTGGAAGCTCGAGCCATCGACTACCTGGTTGAGCTTTACATCCGCGCCAATCAGGAAAGCGGCAAGGACCCCGCCGTGCGGGAGCAGGCGCGCGCCCTGTTCCTCCGGCTGGAGCAGGGTGATCCCGGGATCGTCAAACTCTGGGAGCGGTTTCGGGGGCTGTCGCTCGAAGGGTTTCAGCGCACCTACGACCGGCTCGGAATTGCCTTCGACTCGTACGACGGGGAGTCATCGCTGAACGACAAGTTACAGCCGGTAATCGCCCGCTTCCTGAAGGCCGGTGTGGCGAAGGAATCACTGGGCGCCATCGTCGTCGACGTGTCTGACGTCCTCGGCAGGGAAATCGCGCCCTGCATGCTGCAAAAATCGGACGGTGCATCTACCTACGCGGCACGCGACTGCGCCGAGGCCATAGACCGGTGGGAGCGTTACCAGTTCGGGGCCAATATGTATGTCGTGTCACGGCAGGAAGACCACTTCGCCCAGGTCTTCGCTGCCCTCGGCAAGTTGGCCCTTGCGGAAAAGTGGGAATTGAACTGGCCCGCGCTCTGTGAAAACGTGAGCTTTGGTTACGTCCGGGGCATGTCCACGCGCAAGGGCGAAGCGGTGTGGCTTGAGGCGGTCCTCGACGAAGCCCGCGATCGGGCAGCGCGATACCGCGAAGAACGCGCGGCGGCCAAAGCGCGCGGCTTGCCGGAAGTGCCGGCCGCGGAACTTGCCGGTGTCAGTGAAGCCGTCGGCCAGGCGGCATTGCTGTACTTCGACGTGTCCTCGCGCCGCATGACGGACGTGACCTTTGACTGGAACACAGTTCTGCAGTTCGAGGGCAATACTGGTCCGTACCTGCAATACACCCACGCCCGGATGAGCGGCATCTTCCGCAAGGCCGCCGAAGCCGGACTGGCCATCACCGCCGCACCGGGTGACCTCGCGCTGCTGCTGGACGACGAGGAGTGGGCGCTGGTGCAAAAGCTGCGCGGTTACAGTCACGCCCTTAAGCGCGCGGCGGAACAGCGCGAGCCCTTCGAAGTTGCGCACTACCTGTACGAGCTCGCGAGCGTCTTCAACGCGTTCTACAACAAGCACGTTGTCCTCGACGAGGCTGATCCCGCCCGCAGCCGCGCCCGGCTTGACCTCGTGGGCAGCACGCGCACGGTGCTCGCCAGTGGCCTCGGTCTGCTGGGTATCCGGCCGCTGGAGTACATGTAGTGGCGAAGGCGGGCAGCCGACGTAAACGGCGGAGCAACAACCGCCGCGACGCGGCCCGGTCGCGGGGAGCGGTGATCGGCGTCTTGCTGGTGCTGTGCGCCGGAGCACTGGCCTGGTATTACCGCTCGGCACTGGAATTGGCCCCTGGCCGGCCGGTGGCGACCAGCGCCGCGCCGGAGCCGGCCGCTGCTGAACCCGAAGTCGCCGTTGCCGAAAAATCCGAACGCTTCGAGTTCTACGACATGCTGCCCGACGCGGAAGTTGAAGTGGCCGTTCAGCCCAAGACCTCGGGCGGCGCCGTTCCAGCGCCAATCTCCGTGCGCGGAACCTATGTCGTCCAGGCCGGTGCGTTTCCGAACTTTGCGGAGGCCGACAAGGTGAAGGCCCGCCTTGCCTTGCTCGGCATCGTTTCCGAGATCCAGGCGGCCGATGCCGACGGCGCGCGGTTCCACCGCGTGCGCATCGGCCCCATCGACAACCTCGACCAGCTCAATCGTCTGCGCAACCGGCTGCGTCAGAATGGTATCGAGTACCTGGTCATCCCCATTGGCGAATAGGCTGCATCTCGCCACGCTGCCGACCGCCCTGGAACCTGCCGGGCGGTTTGGCGCTGCAATCGGTGCGCCCGGGCTGCTGATGAAGCGTGACGATATCTCCGGGCCGGTGTACGGCGGCAACAAGGTTCGCAAACTCGAATACCTGCTCGCGGACTCGCTCGACAGGGGCTGCGATGCCGTCCTTACGTTCGGCGCCGCTGGCTCCAATCATGCCCTGGCAACCTCGGTTTACGCGAAGCAGGTCGGGTTGGCGTGCCACGCCGTGCTCACCGACCAGGTACGGACACCGTGGGTGGCGACGACGCTTCGCTGGCACCGGCTGCTCGGCACCAACATCGTGACCGCAAAGGACCGTGCCGACGTCCAGGCACAGGCGGCACACCTGCGTGAAACACACGCCACCAGCCCTGCGCGCCTGTACGAGGTGCCCTGGGGAGGTTCCTCGCCGACGGGTTCCCTCGGCTTCGTGGACGCCGGGATGGAACTGGCGGCACAGCTGGCCGCTGCCGGCATCAGTGGGCCCGTTCGCGTCTACTTGCCGTGCGGGACGATGGGCAGCGTCGCCGGCCTGCTGCTCGGACTGCTTGCCGCCAGGTTGCCGGCAACGGTGGTCAGCGTGAAGGTGGTGCCGCAGCATGTCGTCAACGCTGCTGCCGTCCTGACACTGGCCGCCGCGATCCAGGAATTATTGCCACCGGAACAGCGCAGCCGCGCGGATCACGTGGCGTCGTCCCTGGAGTTCCGCCCGGAATTTGCCGGCGAGGGGTACGCACTGCCAACGCCGGAATGCATTGAGGCCGTCGCACTGGCGGAGGACCTGGCAGGCTTGAAGCTGGACACGACCTATTCCGGCAAGGCACTGGCGTGCCTGATAGCCGACGCTCGTAGCGGCCGTCTCGGTAACTGCACACCCGTCTTCTGGCAAACCTGGAATTCGCGGCCGTATCCGGCCGGGCTCGACACCGTCGACATCACCACGCTGCCGGCCGAGTTTCAGAAGTTCTTCCGCACGTAGGAGCGGCTTCAGCCGCGACGTTTCGCGAGAACTCACTCCGTAGACCGCGCCTCCCCGGCGTGAAATCCTTTCCGCTCGAGAGTCGCGGACTCCATTCTCGCGGAAAGGATTTCACGCCGGGGAGGCGCTGTCGGGGAGAGGGTAAGTCGCGGAACACACGCCTTCGCAGCGGCCAGTGGCAGTAGGCCCTGCCCGCGAGAATCGAGTCCGCGAGTCGCGAGCGGGCGGGGCCTACTGCCACCGGCCGCGGGGCCACGGAGTGCCGATAGTCGCGGCTGAAGCCGCTCCTACGTGCGGATTACGCGAAGGGCTCAGTCCCCTTCCGCGATCTGCCGGAAATCGACGCCGAGTGCCCGGAGCTTCCGGTACAAGTGCGTCCTCTCCATCCCGACGCGCTTCGCCAGCTGCCCGACACGCCCCCGGCACAACGCCAGCTGCTGGGTCAGATAAGCGCGCTCGAATTTCTCGCGAGCCTCGCGGAGCGGAAGGCTCAGCAGATCCTGCTTGACCAGGGGCTCGGGATTGCCCGTTGCTGGCACCAGGTGCTTTTCTAGTTCCACCAGGCTGATTTCCTCAACGCCACCCGTCACGAGCAGGCGCCGGACCAGGTTCGTCAGTTCGCGTACATTGCCGGGCCAGGGGTAATGGCGAAGGCGGTTTTGCGCAGCCAGACCAAAACGTCGGAAGGCCAGTCCGTCTTCTTCCACGAAACTGTCTACCGCGTAACGCAGCAGTTCCGGAACATCTTCGTGCCGGTCGCGTAGCGCCGGTACGCGCAATTCAAGAACGGTAAAATGCGCCAGCAGATCCGGTCTTAGCAGTCCGGCTTCGTCCCGGGTTAGTGAGGCGATCAGGCGGAAATCGAGCGCCACCGGCACGGACTCGCCAAGTCGGGCGAAGCTGCCCTGCTCCAGCGCGCCTGCCAGCAAGCGCTGCGCTTGCGGACACAGGTCCTGGAGGTCACGCAAATACAGTGTCCCGCCCGCGGCCTGCTCCAGCACGCCGGGCTGGGGCTTACCATTCAGCGCACCGCCGAAAAGCAGTGCCGCTGCATTCTCGGCGGGGATCGCGCCGCCCGACAGCGCAACAAAGGGACGCTGGCCACGGCCGGCCAGATCGTGGAGGTAGCGGGCAACCACGGTCCGGCCCGAGCCAGACTCACCCGCAATCAGCACGGGTTCGTGGCGCTTTGCCGCCGTCGCTGCCTGATCGCGAAGCGCCCGCATTAGTGCACTGCGTCCCCCCGGCGCCAGTCGCTTGGGCAGAAGGGTGCGCGGCGCCAGCCGGCTGGACGGTGGCACTTTGTCGAGCGCCTTCTGCACGGTTCGGAGGAGCTTGGCGAGCGATAGCGGCTTCTCGACAAAATCCACGGCACCAAGACGCGTGGCCTCAACCGCAGTTTCAACCGTCCCGTGCCCCGACAGGATCACCACCGGGCAGCGTGGCGCACCTTCCCGCGCCCACTCGCGCAGGAGCGTGATGCCGTCTACGTCCGGCATCCAGACATCGAGGAGGATAAGGTCCGGCCGCTCGCGGCCTACTTCCACGCGGGCCGCAGCGGCATCAGCAGCGACGCTGACGGCGTAACCCTCATCCTCGAGGATGTCGCTGATGGTGGTACGGATGTCATCTTCGTCATCCACCACAAGTATGTGTGCTGCAGTCATGCTCTTTCCCTCCACTGCTCGACATCGGAGCCCCGGTGCTCACTCATTGCGTCGCGCACCGTCGCCCGGAAGGGCAGTCGCACGACGAGGCGGGCGCCCCGCTCCGGCAGATTCTCGGCAGCCACGCTGCCACCATGTTCTTCCACTAGCTTCTTTACAATCGCGAGACCAAGACCGGTCCCTTTCTTCTTGCTCGTCACATAGGGCTCAAACAGGCGAGTCAGCACCTCGTCGTCGATCCCCGGGCCATTATCCGTCACGCTGATTTCGGCAAACGAACGCTCACCGCCGGCGACGCTCCGCGCCGCGATCTCAATCACGCCGTCGGTTTGTCCCTCGACTGCATCCTGGGCGTTTCGAATCAGGTTATGGAGCAGCTGCCGAACCCGAACCGCATCAGCCTCCACCTCGAGCCCGTCTTCCAGAGCCAGCTTCACCTGCGGCTGGGATTCCTGCGCCCTGTAAAGCCAGGCCACCTCTCGCACGAGCTGGCTCAAGTCCACGCGGGCAATGCTGACTTCGGGGGCGCGCGCGTATTCGCTGAAGGCATTAACCATGTCGCGCATGGCCTCAACCTGCTGGACGATGGTGTGGGTTGAACGGTCCAGTATCTGTCCGTCCTCCTCGTTCATCGAGGGCAGGTAGCGGCGGCGGATGCGTTCGGCCGCCAGCCTGATCGGCGTGAGCGGATTCTTGATCTCGTGGGCCAGCCGCCGGGCCACTTCGCCCCAGGCGGCCTCGCGCTGCACCACCAGCAGTTCCGTGACGTCATCGAAGACAATGATGACGCCGGCAGGCTGTTCGGCGGCAGCGGATTCAACCGCGCCGCCGGAGACATCGCCCGGGAGAATGGAACTGGCGCAATTGAGGATGCGGCGCGCGGTGTCCGTACGCAGAACGATCTGGCCACGCCACTCCCGGTGCTCACCCGACAGGTGCGGCCGGCACGATTCGACGAACTGGGCCGGCAGGCTCCCCGCCTCTGCGATTTCATCGAGGGATGCGCCGGCGCGGCCAGCAAGGTCCATCCCCAGAATTGTGCCGGCGGCATCGTTGGCAATCCGGATCCGACCATCGGGACCGACGGCGATAACGCCTGTGGACAGGCTGCCGAGAATAGCCGCGAGGTTAGCCCGCTCGCCTTCCAGCTGTTGTTGGCTGATCCGGCCGTCTTCGCGTGCCCGCGCGAGTCGCTCGATCATGCCGTTAAACGACTCGATCAGGAAGCCGACCTCGTCGGCTGCCCCGGGCGGCAGCCGCGTGTCGAAGTCGCCCTCGGCGACGGCCCGGGTGCCCTCAGCGAGTGATTCGATAGGCGACGCCAGCCGGCGTGCCAGATAGAAAGCGCCAGTCGCCGCCGACAGCAGCGACAGCAGCAAGACCAGCGACAGTGTCAGGGTGAGGTTGTCTTTGAGCGGGTCGCGCAGGAACCGCAATTCTGCGTAGCGCGTGTAGATGCCCTGAACGGCGTCGGCCAGTCGTCCCTGCCGGTCGCCAATCGGAAACACGGCCTGCAGGTACCGCCGTCCGGCATCCCTGCCGTCAGCCATTGTTTCCCGGGGTATCGCCGCAGCCGCCCGAATCTGATAACTCGCGTTGCCGAGCGGTTCGAGGGCCACAAAACGCTGGTTCTGGCGTAGTTCGTTGCGGGCATCCTCCGACAGGCTCGGAGGGAGCGTGCCGGTGCGGGAGCTCGACGCGGCAATTCCCAGACCCGGGTTGAAGACCGTCAACTCCTCGGCGTCAGAATCTGCCCGCAGCACGCTCAACGCCCGGGATAGCGGCGCACCGTCGAGATCGACCAGCACACCGGCCAGCGCGCTGGTCTGCGACAGGCGGGAATTTACCTGCACGTCCAGCGACTCCCGGCTCAGGCGCAATGCGGACGAGAGTTCCTGCTCGAGATCGGAGTCGAACCAGCTGTCGATGCCGCCGTTAACGAACTGCAAGGCGAACAGATACACGATCAAAAGGGGCGCGAGCGTCAGGCCGACGAACATGCCCACTAACCGTGCGCGCAGCCGCGCCCCGGCCGCGCGCCGCCGGTAATCCCGCACCAGTCGGAACAGACTGACGAGGATCACCGCGAGCAACGCCGCGGCCGCGACGAGATTGACTGCGAGGATCAGCGCATGTCGGCGGCCGAAGTCGGCGAGGCTGGGTGCGTAGCGCCCCAGCAGCAGCAGCGCCGCTACGCCGAGGCCGACACCGCACACGGCAGCCACGACCGTCACATAACGTCTGATCTGGCTGCCGGAAAAGTGCTTCACGACTCTTTCTCCGGCTTAAGGCGCCAGCGGTACCACTCGCTTTCCAGCGTAAATCCGTCGTCCCAGAAGGTCAGCATGCGCAGCGGGCCGGGGAGCTGCTGCTGATCGAGGACGGCGCGCAGGCTCACGTCGTACTCCTCACTCTCGTCGATGATGGCAGCGTCAATGAGCGGCAGGGACGTGATTCGGCCCAGGTCGTTGAGAGCGGCATACAGCGTCGTGTGTGTCCGCTGGTAGCCGCTGTTCTTGTTGCGGACCAGATAGCCCTCGGCGAGCGGCTGCCACGACAGCTCGAAGTACTGGCGCAGCAAGGCGACGTCCTCGTCCGGTAGCCAGCGTCGGTTCCTTGCGACTTCGACCTGCAATTCGAAGGTCAGCGGAATCCCGCTCTGGAGAGCCTCCAGCGTTTCGCGGTTTAACCGGTAGTCAATGCGGGCATCGAGGTACCAGACGCCGGCATTCAGCCGTGTACTGGCATGACGGATTTCGAGGCCCATGTCCTGCGCGTGCAATGTACCCGTGCACAGCATCGCAGCGAGGACAACGAGTGTCGCGACGGGGCCGGGATGACAATTGTTGTTTTTCTGCACGTCAGTGGTATCCCACGCGCAACGCCGGCGGTTGGCTCTGCCCCGCCGCCGTTCACTTAGTTACCTGCACCCATTAGAGCATAGTAGAACCCGTCGGTATCCCGGTCTCCCGGAAGCAACTGCAGCCCCGGCGCCGGCGTCTCCGGCAGGAGCCTGGCCGTTCCGGCCGCGAGAAAGTCGGCCACCAGTTCCTGGTTCTCGGCGTGCAGCAGCGAGCAGGTGCTGTAAAGCAGGGTACCGCCGGGCCGCAATAGCGGCCACAGCCGATCCAGCAGCAGTCGCTGACGACTCCGAAACCCGGGTACATCCGCGGCCCGGCGCAGCAACTTGATATCCGGGTGCCGGCGAATGACGCCGGTAGCCGTGCAGGGCGCGTCCAAAAGGATGCGGTCGAAGGCCTGGCCATCCCACCAGCTCGACGGATCTGCCGCATCACCGACGACCAGGGTTGCACGCTGGCCAAGACGCTGCAGATTGCTGCCGACCCGTGCGAGGCGTTCGGCAGAGATATCCAGGGCAACGAGGTCGAGGTCGCCGCCCGCGCACTCCAGCAAGTGGGTGGTCTTGCCGCCGGGGGCCGCGCAGGCATCCAGGACTCGCATACCGGGTTCCGGTGCCAGTAATGGTGCTGCCAGTTGCGCGGCGGCATCCTGCACGCTCACCAGGCCCTCGGCAAACCCCGGCAAGCGCTGCACGGGGACGGCTGTTTCGAGCTTCAGCGCGTCCGGCACGCCCGGCAACAGGCTGGCGCTAATGCCCAGCTCTGCCGTAAGGCGGGCAGCGTAGTCGCCAACGCTTGTGCGGTTCCGGTTCACCCGCAGCCAGAACGGCGGGTGCCGCTGATTGGCGGCCACGATCTCCTCCCACTGTTCCGGCCAGTCGGCGCGCAATTGCGCAAGCAGCCAGGCCGGGTGGGAATGCCAGGCGCCGGCATCGGCACGCAGCAGTTCCAGCAGTTTGGGTGCTTCGCGCTGATAGCGGCGCAGGCTGGCGTTCACCAGGCCCGCCGCCTGGCCCTGCCGCAAGAGCCGGGCGGCAGCAACGGTCGCTGACACGGCGGCATAGTCCGGCTGGTCAGGATCTGCCAGCTGGAACAGGCCGACGGAGAGCAGCCCTTCCAGCAGGCGATCGTCGCCCTTCAGCGGGCGATCCAGCAGCTCCTTCAGCAACGCCTGATGCCTGTGATGCCCACGCACCGCCCCGAAGGCCAGCGCGTGCACCTGGGCCCGATCCCGGTCCGGCAACTGCCGGATCTCGGCATCACCTTCAGCGCTATCAGTGAGTACGGCATCCAGGGCGGCATCAAGCGTCTGGCCCCGCGCCAGTACGCCGGCAACCGTGCGCGCCGCAAGGGCCCGCGTCAGCGCCCCGGCGCTCATCGGGGCGAGACCATCAGCCCGGTTCCGGATTCGCGTCGGCGCCCAATACTTTCCCGACCAGCGCCCGCCCGCGGGCCAGGTCGGCCGCTGCCACGCGCTGGCGGCCTGGCAACTGGACGGTGAGCATGCGCAGCCGACCCTCACCGGTCTGCACCTCGATACCGTGGCTGTCGCAGCCGAGAATCTCGCCGGGCAGGCGCCCGGCATCCGGCGGCGGCGCGCCGAGCGGTTCACTCGCGAAGCAGCGCAACTGCAGTCCGTCGAGCGTTGTTTCCGCTACTGGCCACGGGTTCCAGGCACGAACGCGGCGCGCGATGACGAGCGCAGATTCGCGCCAGTCAATTCGTGCCTCGGCTTTGCTGATGCGGCGGGCATAAGAGGCGCCGGCAGCGACCTGGGCCACGGCTGTCAGCCGACCAGCCAGCAGTGGTGCAATGATTCCGCCCAGGGTATCGGCGCCGAGCCGGGCGAGGCGTGCCTCGAGTTCGCCGGCCGTTTCATCTGCGCCAATGGCGAGTTTTTCGGTCGTGTACAGCGGCCCGGTATCCAGCCCGGCCTCGAGCTGCATGATGCTGACACCGGTTTCCGGATCGCCCGCCAGGATGGCTGCCTGTATAGGCGACGCGCCGCGCCAACGGGGCAGCACGGACGCGTGCACATTCACGCAGCCACGGTGTGGAATGGCCAGGACGGCCGGCGGCAGTAGCAACCCGTAGGCCACCACGACCATCAGGTCTGGCTCGAGCTCGCGCAGCGCGGACTGCGACTCCGCCGTTTTCAGACTGCTCGGCTGGAGTACCGGTATGCCGAGCTCGAGTGCCAGCTGTTTCACGGGACCGGCGGTGACTGCGCGGCCGCGCCCCGCGGGCCGGTCGGGTTGGGTCAGCACCCCGACGGGACGGTAGCCAAGGTCCACGAGGCGCTGGAGTGTGGGCGTGGCGAAGGCCGGTGACCCGGCGAAGAGCACGCGTGCGTTCAGATGAGGGGCGCCCGGTCGCGTGACAGGCCCTGGCGTGACGGGTCTTGCGCTGCCGGGCTGCCATCGCCGTCGCGGCGGCGCGACTTTGTCGCCCGCTTCTTCAGGCGCTGGCGCTTCAGTTCCGACAGGTAATCGACGAACAACTTGCCATCAAGGTGATCGAGTTCGTGCTGGACGCACACGCCAAGCAGTCCGTCCGCGTCGAACTCGCGGCTCTTGCCATGGATGTCCAAAGCTCGAACACGGACGCGCGCCGCACGTTCCACGCCTTCAGTGACACCCGGTACCGACAGGCAGCCTTCGTCGCTGGTCTCCTGACCCTCGCGGGAGAGGATTTCCGGATTGATGAGCACCCAGGGTTGGTCGCGCGTTTCGGACACGTCGGTCACAACCAGGCGGATATGCCGGTCCACCTGGGTAGCCGCCAGACCAACGCCCGGGGCCGCGTACATCGTTTCCAGCATATCTGCGACCAGCTGGCGGATTTCGTCGGTTACTGCCGGGATCGGGTCGGCTTTGATCCGGAGCCGAGGGTCCGGGTACTCAAGGATTTTCAGGACCGGCATGGTGCGCCCTTCACAGTTTGGAGCCAAATGCTATGTAAGTGGCTTGATTTTATGCTACATCTGCTCAGGCTTGGCTGTGGATATCGGGTCAGCAAGGGGTTGCTGCGCTCGGGCCGTCCCCGGCGTCACAACGGACAGTGTAAGGGATGGAGTCCCCATGAATATCTCCCGGATTAACGGCCGGTCGGCCGCAGTTTTGGTTGTTTCACTGGCTCTTGGCAGTGCAGCAGGCGGCCTCTTCGCGCAACAGGGGGGCGGGATTCCGTTAAATCCGTCCCACCCGGAGACCTACGTCGTCAAACGAGGTGACACGCTCTGGGATATCTCCAGCATGTTCCTCCGGGATCCCTGGTACTGGCCGGAAATCTGGTACGTGAATCCCCAGGTTGAGAATCCGCACCTTATCTATCCAGGCGATGTGCTGACGCTCGTCTACATCGACGGCAAGCCACAGATCCAGATGTCCCGTGGGGATTCGGCGTCGGGCACGGACCGCTTGTCACCGCGAATCCGCGAGGAGCAGCTGACCGAGGCCGTGGACACCATTCCCTACGAGGTCATCGCGCCATTCCTCAGCAAGGGGATGGTCCTGTCGAAGAGCGAGATCAAGGGCCTGCCGTATATCGTCGCGCTACGGGACGATCACCTGGTTGGCGCGTCGGGCAACGACGCCTACGTCCGCGGCGAAACTGGCGGCGAGCAGTCCACATACAGCGTGATCCACATCGGGGACAAGCTGCGGGACCCCGACGACGGGGATCTCCTCGGCTACGAAGGTATTTATGTCGCCGATGGCCGGATCAGCCGTACCGGCGATCCAGCCACTCTCGAGCTTAACAACTCACAGCGAGAGGCCCTGAAAGGCGACCGGCTGATTGCCCAGAATGCCCCGTTACCGCTGAATTTCCAGCCGCGTGCACCGGACCGTCCCATCGAGGGCAGGATCGTGCACGTCGTCGACGGCGTGACGCAGATCGGCCAGTACCAGGTCATTGTGATCAATCGCGGGACCCAGCACGGGCTTGCGCCCGGTCACGTGCTGAGCGTCTGGCAGGCCGGGGACCAGGTTGATGATCCACTTCATAGTCCGCTCTTTAGCCGCAAAGTGCAGTTGCCGGACGAGCTGGCCGGGACTCTAATGGTCTTCAAGACCTACGACCGCCTCAGCTACGCGCTGGTCATGCAGGCTGAGGGCCCGATCCACACGCTCGACAAGGTGCGCAACCCGAGCTGATCGTCCCGCGTCGTCCTCCTGATCGGAGGACAGACTGCGGCGGGCGGTGGCTCGCCGCAGAACTTATTGTGTCCACCGACAACTGGCTCTCCCGGCCCGATGCTCATCTGCTGACGCCAGCCGACGCCGGCTATCCGGCATTGCTTCGGGAAATCGCCAGCCCGCCACCGCAGCTGTTCGTCCGCGGCAATGTCGAGGTGCTGGCCTTGCCGCAGCTCGCGATCGTCGGCAGCCGCAGCGCGACGCCGTCCGGCGCCGAAACTGCCCGGAGCTTCGCATCACACCTCGCTGCGCGTGGCTTCTGCATCACCAGCGGACTCGCCGAAGGCATCGACGCAGCCGCCCATCAGGGTGCGCTGGCAGCCGCGGGACGGACGATCGCCGTGTGCGGCACCGGACTCGACATCGTCTACCCTCGCCGGCACGAGCAGCTGGCTGACGACATCGTTGCATCGGGTGGCGCCCTGGTTTCCGAGTTTGCCCCGGGCACGCCGGTTTTTCGCGGCAACTTTCCACGCCGCAACAGGCTGATCAGCGGACTGTCAGTTGGCACGCTGGTGGTCGAAGCCGGTGTGCGCAGCGGCGCACTGATCACGGCCCGCCATGCCATGGAACAGGGCCGCGAAGTGTTCGCAATTCCCGGCTCAATACATAACCCGGTCGCACGCGGCTGCCATCGCCTGATTCGCAATGGTGCGAAACTGGTGGAGACGGCCGACGATATCGTGGAAGAACTCGGCGGCTTGCTCGCAAGCCTGCGGCAGTCCGACGCAGCCGGGACCGGGGAAAATGCGCTGCCGTTCGCGAGCAGCGCGGCAGAACCAGACGCGCAGTACGCGAGGCTGCTTGCTGCGATGGCCTGGGATCCCGTGGATGCTGACAGCCTTGTAATCCGCTCCGGATTGACGATAGGAGAGGTTTCCTCCATGCTGCTGATGCTTGAAATGCAGGGATCGGTGCGGGCACTGTCCGGTGGCCGCTATCAACGACTTACGTAAAAGAGGGAGCGGCTACACATGAGCGATACCGTTCTCGATGTACTCCTGTACCTCTTTGAAACCTACTCCGAGCATGAACCCGACGCCGCCAACCAGGACGTGCTCCGCGAGGAATTGCTGAAGGCCGGGTTTGGCGAGCCGGAGGTCGACAGCGCGCTGGACTGGCTCGACGGACTGAACGAGACCAGTGCGCCCTTTGCCGGTGTGCCCGACAACCGTTCGATCCGGGTCTACAACGACGTGGAATTGCGCCGGCTCGACCTCGAGTGCCGGGGCTACCTGTTATATCTCGAGCAGATCGGTATCCTGTCCGCCGCGCAGCGCGAGGTGGTCATCGACCGGCTCATGGCGCTGGGCTCCGGCACGATCGACAAGGAGCAAGTGAAGTGGGTAGTGCTGATGGTGTTGTTCGCGCAACCCGGCCAGGAAACAGCCTTCTCGCGCATGGAAGATCTCGTCTTCGAGGAGAGTACCGGCGCGATGAATTGAGTCCGAATCGCGTAATACTTGCACAAGCCGCGCCAGAGTCGCGGCTTCGTCGTCTTAAGAGGATGGAATGACTAACGTCGTTGTCGTCGAATCGCCCGCCAAGGCCAAGACCATCGAGAAGTACCTGGGCAAGGACTTCAAGGTGCTGGCCTCCTACGGTCACGTGCGCGACCTGCTGGAGAAAGACGGCGCGGTGGATCCTGACCACGGCTACGCTATGAAGTACGCGGTGGCCGAGGATAAGGAGAAACACATCAATGCCATTGCGTCTGCCCTGAAAAAGGGTGGCGCGCTTTACCTGGCGACGGACCCGGATCGCGAGGGCGAAGCAATTTCCTGGCACCTGCAGGAGATTCTCGGTGAGCGGGGCCTGCTCAAGGACCGGCCGGTCCACCGCGTGGTGTTCTACGAAATCACCGAGCGCGAAGTGCGCGAGGCCATTCAGAATCCTCGTGACGTCTCGATGCCTCTGGTTAACGCCTATCGCACGCGGCGGGCCATGGACCACCTGATCGGCTTCAAGCTGTCGCCACTGTTATGGCGCAAGATCAGTCCAAAGCTGTCCGCAGGTCGCGTGCAAAGCCCCGCGCTTCGCATGCTGGTGTCGCGCGAAGAGGAAATCGAGGCCTTCCGCAGCCAGGAATACTGGTCCATCGAGGCGGCCACGGGCACGGCGCCCAGCGTGTTTACCGCGCGCCTCGTCGAGTACGCCAGCCGCAAGGTCATCGACAGTTTTAACCGCGAGAAGCCCGAGACGTTCACGTTCCAGAACGCGGCGCAGGCCACCGAGGCACAACGTACCCTGGAGGCTGCTGCCGGTGGCCAGTTGCGGGTCAAGGGCGTGGAGCGGAGCCAACGCCGCCGACGTCCAGCCCCACCCTTCACCACTTCGACACTGCAACAGGAGGCCTCGCGCAAGCTTGGCTTCCGGGCGCGCAACACCATGCAGGTGGCCCAGAAACTGTATGAAGGCATCGCGATTCCCGAGGGCACCGTGGGTCTGATCACCTACATGCGTACGGATTCGGTGAACCTTGCCAATGAAGCCGTGGAAGACATGCGCGGTTTCATCGTCGAGCGCTACGGCAAGGCCAGCCTGCCGGCGGAGCCAAACACCTACAAAACCAAGGCCAAGAACGCCCAGGAGGCGCACGAGGGCATCCGGCCGACCAGTATCCGGCGCGTGCCGGACGGCCTGCGAAGTTTCCTGACCGACGAACAGTTCAAACTGTACAGCCTGATCTGGAAGCGCACGATTGCCTCGCAGATGGAGCCGGCTGTCTACGACATGCTGGCCGTGGACCTGGTGCCGGCGCAACGGGCCGAGGCCGGCCGGTTCCGGGCGACGGGTTCCACGCTGGTGAGTCCCGGCTTTATCGCCGTCTACCTCGAGGGCCGCGACGAAGACGGGGATGACGACGCCGACGTCAAGTTGCCGGCCGTCCAGCAGGGCGACCTGCTGCCGCTTGAGGCAATCAAACCGGCACAGCACTTCACAGAGCCGCCCGCCCGCTACACCGAAGCCAGCCTTGTGAAAGCGCTGGAGGAGCGGGGCATCGGCCGGCCTTCCACTTACGCCACGATCATTTCCACCCTTTTGAATCGCAATTACGCCGAGCTGAAGGGCCGCGCGCTCAAACCCACCGACGGCGGTCGTGTCGTCGGCGGCTTTCTCACCGCACACTTCACTCGCTACGTGGACTATGACTTCACTGCCCACATGGAAGACGAACTCGACGAGGTCTCCCGCGGTGAGCGCGAGTGGGTGCCGGTGCTCGAGGAGTTCTGGAAGCCCTTCGCCATCCTGCTCAAGGAAAAGGAGAAGTCGGTAACCCGCGAAGAGGCTGTACAGGTGCGCGAACTCGGTACGGATCCCAATTCCGGGCGGCCCGTGTCGGCACGTTTTGGCCGCTACGGCTCCTTTATCCAGATCGGCCGGCGAGAGGACGAGGAAAAGCCCAAGTGGAAGGGGCTACAGCCCGGCCAGAGCATGTTCACGATCCAGCTGCCCGATTCCCTTGAGCTGTTTAAGCTGCCGCGCGCGCTCGGCAACATGCCCACCGGTGAGCCGGTCAGCGCCAACACCGGCCAGTTCGGGCCCTACGTGCAGTACGAAACCGTGGATTCGTCCACCGGCGAGGTGAAGAAGAAGTACGTCTCCCTGCGGGAACACGAGCCCCTCAAAATCACCCTTCCGGAAGCCGTCGAGGTCATTCTCGCCAAGCAGCTGGCCGATGCCAACAAGCTCATCAAGGATTTTGGCATCGAGAATCTGCGCATCCTGCACGGACGCTGGGGTCCGTACCTGACCGACGGCGAGAAAAATGCCCGGCTACCGAAAGATCGGGAGCCGGAAAGCGTGACCCTTCCTGAAGCCCGGGAACTGATCGCTAATGCGCCCCTGCCCAAGCGCCGCTGGGGCCGGCCGGTTGCCAAGAAGAAGGTGACCAAGAAAGCCGCCAAAAAGGCGGCCACTGCAAAGACTGCCGATGCCGCGAGCGGCAATGGCGCGACCGCACCTGTCGCCAAGGCCAGAACCAGGAAAAAGAAGCGCAAGAAGGTTGCGAAAAAGACCGCAAAGACAGCGGCAAAGAAGGCTGCGGGCAAGGCGAAGCGGGCCGCTGACGATGGCGTGGAGCCCACCGCCGACTAAGGGTTCCGGCCGGTTCCAACGGTCCTGATTTTCCTGAAATGTCGACTTACTGGCAACTTACTGCCATTTAGCCGACAACTCCTGGAACTCGGCTTCCTGTGTTAGCCTCTTCACTTAACAACAACGGCTAAACCTCTGCCGGACATAAAGAAACCCAGAGCCTGCCTGTGCGTCCTTTGTATCTAAGCTGCCTGCTCCTGACGCTGCCCCTGGCCCCCGGCCCGGGAGCCTTCGCTGATGCGCGGGCCGTCGAAGGGACCCGCCTGCAAGCGCTTGAGGCGACAACAAACGACTCTGCAACTAGCGTTTACATCGTCCAGTTCCGGACCCCGCCGGCAGTCTCCGAGCCGAGCCTGCGGCTCGGCGACAGGACCGCCAGCAGCGAACCCCGGGCGACAGTGCAAAATCAAAGGCGACAGGTGGCGGGAGTCCGCAAACACCGCTTTGACGCCGGCGCTCCGGCCGTCCGACGGTACGTCGAGCGCCTGACGGTCGAGCACGATGCGGCTCTGGCCTCGGTCGGTGCCGGTAACGACAAGCTTTACAGCTATCGCTACGCGCTGAACGGTGTTGCCGTGCGCCTGAATGCAACCCAGGCCCGCAAGCTTCGCGCCCGCAAGGATGTACGCAACGTCTGGAAGGACCGGCCGAAGTTCGTCGAAACCAACGACAGTTCGATCTTTCTCGGCCTAACGTCCGCCAAGGGCGGCTTGCGCCGGGACCTCGGGCTGCGGGGCGAAGACATTGTCATTGGCATCATCGACAGCGGCATCTCCCCCGGCCATCCGAGCTTGAGCGACAAGCAGCCGGCGAAACGCCCGCGCCTGTGCCGGTCGGAATGGGCGCAAGCTTCCCTGCTCGGCCGCTGGCTGTGCCACCGCTTCAAGAAGCGCCCGGGCACCCTGGTTTACAGCCCGCTCCCCGGCTGGCGGGGCAAGTGCGAAACCGGCGTGGGCTTTCTGGCCACCTACTGCAACAACAAACTGATCGGCGCCCGCTACTACATCGACGGCTTCCTGGAGCAGTACGAACTCGACGAAAACGAGTTCAGGTCGCCTCGCGATGTGGACGGCCACGGCACCCATATCGCCACAATCGCCGCCGGGAACGTCGCCGAAGCGACGCTCGCCGGTACGTTCGTGGCCAAGGTCATCGGCGTCGCGCCCCGGGCCCGGGTGGCGGTCTACAAGGCCTGCTGGCTGGAACCCGGGCAGCTGCGGGGCACCTGCAGCACCGCCGATCTGGCCCGAGCCATCGAGGATGCCGTAGCCGACGGCGTGGACATCATCAATTATTCGGTCGGCAGCAACGACGACATCAATGACGCCGACGACCTGGCCCTGCTGGCCGCCGCCGACGCGGGCGTACTGACGGTCGCTGCCGCGGGCAATGAGGGGCCCGCGCCGGAATCGGTGCTGTCGCCAGCCGCCGCGCCATGGGTGCTGGCCGTGGGCGCCTCCAGTCGCCGTGGCGATCACTTTCGCGAGGCCATCCGCGTGAACAGCCCGGCGTCCGTGAAAAACGATTATCCGGCGACGGAGGCCGGCTTTACGCCGCGGCTGCGGGACGTGGGCCCGCTGACGTTTCGGCTGATCCTGGCGGACGACGGAATTATCGGCCGCTTCGACGAGGGTCCGGGCACGACCTTCGACGGCTGCGAAGCTATCGAGAATACCGCCGAACTCAAGGACCAGATCGCACTGCTCCAGCGGGGCGGCTGCACCTTCGAGACAAAAATCCGCAATGCCCAGACAGCCGGGGCCAGGGCGGCCGTGGTCTTCAACACCCAGGGCGAACCCATCCTGATGACCGGCACCCGCAACTCGGTCCGCATTCCGGCGCTCATGATCGGCCAGGCGGACGGCCAGCTCCTCCTGGAGCGGCTCGTCGACGACGATCCGGTGGAAGTCACGCTGGACAAGAAGATCTTCCTGACCGCCCGCGACCAGGGCAACGAGATGCAGGGCTTCTCGGCGCGTGGCCCCAGCAAGTGGGAGCCAGGCGTACTGAAGCCGGACGTGACTGCGCCGGGCGTGGACATCCTCGCCGGGCACACGCCCGATGTCGCCAACAACGTCCGGGGCGAGGGCTTTCAGTATTTGTCGGGCACCTCGATGGCTGTCCCGCACGTTGCCGGAATAGCGGCCCTGCTGAAGGAAGCCCACCCCGACTGGAGTCCGGCGGCACTGAAGTCCGCCCTTGTCACCACGGCACGACAGGACGTGCGCAAGGAAGATGGCAGCACTCCGGCCGATCCCTTCGATTTCGGCGGTGGGCACGTGGTACCAAATCGCGCCGTGGCACCGGGCCTGGTCTACGACGCGGGCAGCAGCGACTTCGACGCCTTTCTCTGCGGGCGCGGCGAGGAGCGGCTGGATGTCGATTGCGCCGCGCTCGAAGCGGCCGGCTTTGCGACCGAGGCCAGCAACCTCAACCTGCCGTCCATCGCCCTCACCGATCTGGTCACTGAGCAACTCGTCCGGCGTCGCGTGACGAATGTGGGCGCCGACGCCCAGTTCACCGCGAGCATAGCCCCGCCCACCACGATCGATGTGGAAGTGACGCCGTCGCTACTGTCGCTCGCCAGCGGTGAGAGCGCCGACGTCGAGATCCGGCTGACCACCAACGGCACCGACTTCGACACCTGGCAGTTCGGCACGCTGACCTGGTCCAGCAGCGACGCGACAGTGCGTACCCCGCTCGCGATTCGCGCACTGCCTTTCGCGGCGCCGCCACTGGTCCTCGGTTCAGGGGCGGCCGGCAGCACCGACGTCGCGCTGCTCGTGGGTTACTCGGGGCGCTACAAGGCCGAGCTCCGCGGCCTGGAAAGCAGCGGCCAGAGTCAGTCCGGGACCATCCAGTCGCAGCTGACCAACAGCGTGACCGACGACCCGGATGACAATTATTTGTTCGTGCAGCCCACAGCGGGAACGCCGCCCGCCAACGTGCGACGGATTCCCATCGTCGTGCCCGCCAACACGCGCTACCTGCGGGTGGCTCTGACCAACCAGAACAGCAGCCCGGGCGCCGACCTGGACCTGTACCTGTACTCCTGTCCCGGCTTTGGCGAGTGCACACAGACCACTACCGCGAGCGTCAACGACGAGTCCAATGAGGTCATCAACCTTATCCCGGAAGTAGGCGCTACCGAAGTTACACCTGGCGCGTACTACGTGGATGTGCATGGCTATGACGTACCCACCGGTACGGCCGCCTTCCGGCTCTTTGTCTGGACGGTCGGCGCGAACCGTGGCAACACCAGCCTTGTTGCGCCCTCCCGCGTGACAGCGGGCAGGGGTGAGGTGCTGACGATTGACTGGCTGGATCTGGAGGCCGGCGTGCACCTCGGCCTGGTTACGCACTCGGACGAAAGCTCGGTGCTCGATCAGACCGTGATCGAAGTCACCGCTCCCTGACCCTGTCGACGCCCATACTGCCTGCGGGTGGTGCTTTGTTTCTTGGGGCGGCAAGGATGACGACGAACTCCCGGGCCTTACAGTTCGTTCAACAGCTGGCGGCAAATCTCAAGCCCGAGCCTGGACCTGCCGGCATTTCCCCAGGTCGTACGCCGGCTGCAGATCGCGAACTCGGCCGCCCTGAACCCCAATCGCACGCCCGTGGCCAGCCTTAACAATGCCGTGAACCGACTGGGCTTCAACCTGGTGCGTACGGTATCCACCGCATTCGCACTTCGGCAGCTCAGCCGGGACAGCTCGCTGAGCGCGATCCGGCCGTCTGTACATCATCATGCACGTTCACCACAAGGATCCGACAATGCGGGACGATCCTGCGTTTGCGGCGACGCTGGAGAACTGGCAACCGGTCATCGGCCGGGCAATTCTCGAGGCCTGGGGCCTGCCCCAGCGCATTTGCGATGCCGTGGGCAACCAGGATTACCTCCTTGGCGGCGAATCAGCCGACCTGGAGCCCCTTACGCGCCTGCTGTCCGCGGCGAAGCTGCACCATCG
Source organism: Gammaproteobacteria bacterium (assembly GCA_032122615.1). Classification (GTDB taxonomy): domain Bacteria; phylum Pseudomonadota; class Gammaproteobacteria; order Steroidobacterales; genus SHZI01. Next base: position 48,589 of record JAQBGF010000087.1, read on the forward strand.
CCTCGACTCGGAACCGGAACTACGCACAGAACATCCGGACGCTGACAGCCTGTTGAACGGCGTTAACCTGGGCAAGGGTTCCTTCATGGACCTCGTGACTGTCAGCCAGGCGGATATCGCGCAGATGCAGCAGGCGCTGGCTGCCTAGCGGCGATTGAGCAGCAGGCCTGCCACCGCCACCGCGCTGAATGAGGCCCCGGCGTAAAACGTCGCCGCGGCGCCCACGCTTTCCCACAGCAGTCCCGCCACGGTGCTCGCAGCGAGCAGGCAGACGCCCGTTATCAAATTGAAGAAGCCGAAGGCAGTTCCGACCCGCTCCGGAGCAACTGCATCTGCGACGAGTGCCGCCAGCAGTCCCTGCGTCAGCCCCATGTGCAGCCCCCAGAGGGCAACACCAACAAAGACGAAAGTACTCGACGCCGCCGTCGCAAGAATGAGATCGGCGAGGATCAGGACCAGAAGACCCCAGCAAAGCAGGGTTCGGCGCGACCATCGACGTGCGGCAAGGCCGGTGGGGTAGGCCGAAGCGGCATAGACCAGGCTCAGCACCATGATGATCGCCGGCACCCATTGCAGGGGCAGGCCGAGTTGCGAGGCGCGAAGGACCAGAAAGGCCTCGCTGAAGCGGGCCATGGCGATCACGGCGCCAAGGCCAACAACTGCCCAGTAACGGCGGCCGAGCGAACGCAGCTGCTCGTTCCAGGCCAATCGGGTCCGGAGCGGGCCCTCCGTGCTCGTGACGCCAGACACTTCGGGACGTCGTTCCTCGACACCGAAAATCAGCAGCAGCACGGCAAGTACGGCCGGCACGACAGCCACCCAGAGCACGAGGCGCAAGTCGTTTTGCCACAGCAGCAGCAAGCCGATGGCCAACAGCGGCCCTAAGAAGGCACCGACGGAGTCCAGCGACTGGCGAAGGCCGTAGGCGGCATTGCGCTGCTCGGAAGTCACGAGATCCGCAATCAGCGCGTCCCGGGGTGCCCCGCGAATGCCCTTGCCGACGCGGTCCAGGAATCGCGCTGTCAGCACCCAGGTAACGGATTCGGCCAGCGGAAACAGTGGTTTGGTGAGCGCGGCGAGGCTGTATCCCGCCAGAAGGAGACCCTTGCGCCGTTGCCATCGGTCACTGAGCACGCCGGAAAAGACCTTGGTGATCGAGGCTGTCGCCTCGGCAATCCCTTCAATGACGCCGACCGTGATCGCACTGGCGCCGAGCACCGTCACGAGAAACACGGGCAAGATGCTGTGCACGATCTCGGACGACGCGTCCATGCACAGCGATACCAGCCCCAGGGCAATAACGCCACGGGGAAGGCCGTTCACCTGCCGAGGGTGTGGAGTTTTCACCGGCGGAGATTAGCGGAGAGCGGCGCGCGACACACCGGCACCCGCTCCAACCTTCCTGGCTGGCAGCACGCCGCAACGGGCGATCAGGCCAGTTTCCGGCACTCCGCGTGACGAAAGCAGCCCACGAGGTGATCGTTGATCAGTCCCGTGGCCTGCAGATGGGCGTAGAGCGTGGTGCTGCCCACAAAGCGAAATCCGCGCTTCTTCATGTCCTTGCTCAGCGCATCCGACACGGGACTGGTGGCCGGCACATCCGACTGGTTACGCCAGCGGTTGCGCAGCGGCTTGCCGTCGACGAAATTCCAGATGTAGGTATCGAAACTGCCAACCGCCGCCTGCAATTCCAGAAAGGCGCGGGCGTTGTGCACGGTGGCGGTTACTTTCAGGCGGTTACGGATGATGCCGGGATCTTGCAGCAGTTTTTCAATGCGGGCGGGCGTGAAACGGGCAACCTTGACGGGGTCGAAGCCGGCAAAGGCACGGCGATAGCCCTCGCGACGGTGCAGGATGGTCGACCATGAAAGTCCAGCCTGCGCACCCTCAAGAATCAGGAACTCGAACTGCTTCCGGTCTTCGTGGACGGGGACGCCCCATTCCCGGTCGTGGTACTCAAGGTAAGTCGGGCTGACGCCTTCCGACCAGGGGCAACGCATGAGGGACTTGGCCATTCCGGGCTCACCTTAGCGATTTGGAGGCGGTCGTCGCGAGCCGACTTTCTCATCAAAACACGTCTAATCGGCCGTCCGGCACTCGACAGTGGCTGCATTATGGAAAAAGATAAGGCCGTTCGGGGATTTTCAGGGGGCCGGGACAGCATCATGACGGACCGGTACGGGGTCATCGGCCATCCGATTGCCCATAGCAAGTCGCCCGTGATCCACCGCCTGTTTGCTGATATGACAGGCCAGGATCTCAGTTACGACGCCATCGACATTCCACCCGAGGAACTCAGCAGCCGGGTGCAGCAGCTCCTTGCCGAGGGTTTTCGGGGCCTGAACGTCACGGTGCCCCACAAGGCAGAGGTCGTGAAGCTCGCCTCGCGACTGAGCTCGCGGGCCGAACTTGCCGGCGCGGTCAACACGCTTATCGTGCATGCCGACGGCGTCGTGGAGGGCGACAATACCGATGGCATTGGTCTCGTCAATGACTTGCGCCGGAACCTGCGCACCCGTCTTGCCGGCACCCGGATCCTGATTCTTGGCGCCGGCGGCGCCACGCGTGGCATTATCCCCGCACTGTTCGACACCAAACCCCGGGACGTCATGATTGCCAATCGCACCGTGGATCGGGCCCAGACACTGGTGCAGGATTTCCGGATGCTGGGCAAGATTTCAGCGTGCCAGTTCCAGGAACTCGGCGGCCAGGCCTTCAACCTGGTGATCAACGCCACGTCCGCCGGTCTCAGAGGCGAAATGCCGCCGTTCCCAGGGTCGATACTCGGCCCGGAAACCCTTTGCTATGACCTGTCCTATGCCATGCAGGACACGCCCTTCGTCAAGTGGGCGAAGGAGAACGGCGCCGGCCGCGTGGCCCAGGGCTGGGGCATGCTGGTGGAACAGGCTGCGGAATCGTTCTACGCATGGCGCGGCGTGCGGCCGGACACCCGGCCCGTGATCGCCAGGCTACCGGGCTCACCCGGCGCTACGGACACGATGAAAATGCGCCTGGCCTAGCGCATCGTCACGAGTTCCTCGGCTGAGGTCGGGTGAATCGCCACCGTGTCGTCGAAATCGTTTTTCGTGGCGCCCATGCGGATCGCCACCGCAAAACCCTGCAGCATCTCGTCGGCCCCCGGCCCGAGGATGTGACAACCCACCACTTTCTCGTCCACGCCGGCGGTCACCAGCTTCATGCGCGTCTTCGGCTTGTGGTCAGTGATGCTGTTGTAAAGCGGGACGAACTCCGAGGTGTAGCACTTCACCGGCTCACCGAAGTGCCGGCGTGCTGTGGACTCGCTGAAACCGCAGGTGCCAATCGGCGGATGGCTGAAGATGACGGTGGGTATGTAGTTGTAGTCGAGGTGGCGGCCAGCCATGTCGCCAAACACGCGATCCGCGGTCCGGCGACCCGCGGCGACGGCAACAGGTGTTAGCGCCGCGCGACCGCTAACGTCGCCGAGCGCGTATATGTGCGCCACGTTGGTGACCTGGTACTTGTCGGTCGTGATGAACCCTTGCGCGTCAGTGACCACGCCGGCGGCCGCCAGATTCAGGTCTTTCGTGGAAGGTTCACGGCCCACGGCCCAGATCAGCGCGTCGAAGGGCCCGTGATTGCGGCCGTCCGCGGTCTTCAATTCAAGCCCTTCCTTGCCGCGGGCGAGTGCCGCGGGCGTGGCCTGGCTCACCAACCGGATGCCATCCTCGGCCATCGCGTTGCGCAACCCTTCCTGCAGATACTCGTCGAAGCTCCGGAGCACGCTGTCCTTCCGGACCAGCAGGGTGACCTCCGAGCCCAATGCACGCAGGGCGCCGGCAAATTCCACGGCGATATAGCCTGAACCCGCGATCGCCACCCGTTGTGGCCGGCTCGTGAGTCGGAAGAAATCATCGGAAGTGAGGCCGAGCTCGTGCCCGGGGATCTGCGGCACCATCGGCCGGCCACCCGTCGCCACGATGATGTGCTTGCCGGTCAGCACACGGCCGGCCACCTCGACCGTGTTCGGGCCGGTAAAATGGCCCCGGGCCGCGATGTATTCGATGCCCTTGTTCGCCAGGTTCCGCTCGTAGATGCCGTTCAGGCGCTCGATATATGCCTGCCGCTTCGTTACGAAGCCCGCCCAGTCGTGGCCCTGGAGCTTCAGGTCAAAACCGTAGCCGCGGGCATCGCGCATGGCGTGGGCGAGGCTGGCGGCCGTGAACGTGATCTTCTTGGGCACGCAGCCCACGTTGACGCAGGTACCGCCGAGCGGGGCTGGCTCGATCAGGGCCACTTTGGCGCCGTATTCTGCAGCCCGCTGCGCCGCCGCCAGGCCGCCGCTGCCCCCGCCGATAGTGATGAGGTTGAAATGCTCCGCCATGGTGCCGGTCCGGTCGTTTGGGGCCGGCAGTGTACCAAGGGCGTTGTTTGGGGCCGGACTGCCTTTTCCGTTAGCATTTCCGGATGCAAAACAACCCGCTGCTTATCGCCAATGGCCTCCCCGCCTTTCAGAACATCCGGCCGGAGCATGTGGAACATGCCGTCCTGACCACGATCGACGCCAATCGGGCAGAACTGGACCGACTGCTGGCCGCGGCCGAGCTGGGTGAGCTTGAGTTCGACGCGACCGTACTGCCCATCGAGCGTCTCGGCGACCGGCTGCATCGGGTATGGGCACCGATCCAGCATCTGCAGGCCGTTGCCAACACCCCGGAACTGCGGGCCGCCTACAACGCCTGCCTGCCCGTGATTTCCCGCTACGCCACGGAGCTCGGCCACAACCAGCGCCTGTACGAGCTGTACAAGCGCCTTGGCGAACGGTCGGAGAGCGCCCGTGGTGAAGGTGCCAAACGACTGATCGAGCTCGCCATCCGTGACTTTCGTCTGTCCGGCGTACATCTGGCGGCGGAGCAGAAGGCGCGCTTCCAGGCAATCATGGAGGAGCTGTCCATGACTGAAGCCGGTTTCGAGCAGAACGTGCTCGACTCCGCGGCCGCCTGGTCCCTGCACATCGCCGAGCCGTCCCGGGTGAACGGCATTCCGGCACTGGTCCTTGAGCCGGCGGCGGAGCAGGCGCGCGAGGCCGGAAAATCCGGCTGGCTGTTCACGCTCGACCAGCCCACCTACGTAGGCGTCGTTACCCATGCCGACGACCGTGAGCTTCGACAAGCTGTCTACCGCGGCTGGGTCACGCGGGCGTCCGACGAAGCCGACTTCTCTCCCGGCCACGACAACAGTCGGCTGATCGAGAAGATTCTCGCGCTCCGGCACGAGGCGGCCGGCATCATCGGTTACCCGAACTTCGCGGCCTATTCACTGGCGACCAAGATGGCCAAGTCGGTGGACGAGGTGCGCGAGTTTCTGATCGAACTCGTCCGCCATTCGCGCGACGCCGCCCGCCGGGAACTCCGTGAACTGGAGACCTTCGCCGGCACGACGCTGGAACCCTGGGACATTGCCTACTACTCGGAGAAGCTGCGGGATCAACGCTACTCAATCTCCGACGAGGCCCTGCGACCGTACTTCCCCTTGCCGAAGGTACTCACGGGCCTGTTCAGCGTCGTTGAAAAACTCTACGGCATACGCATCGAGCCGGTCGCCGGGATCGCCGCCTGGGAATCCCACGTGGGCTATTACCGGCTGATCGACGCCAGCGGGCGCGAAGTAGGCAGCTTTTTCACCGACTTCTACGCCAGGTCCACCAAGCGCTCAGGCGCCTGGATGGATCAGTGCCTGAACCGGCTGCGTCACGACGCGGATCTGCAGTTGCCGGTGGCACACCTGGTCTGCAACTTTTCTCTGCCGACGGCCGACCGACCCACCCTGATCACTCACGACGAGGTGGTCACGGTGTTTCACGAGATGGGCCACGTGCTCCATCACCTGCTGACGCGCATTGAGTACCCGAGTGTCGGAGGCATCAACGGCGTGCCCTGGGACGCGGTCGAGCTGCCAAGCCAGTTCATGGAGACCTTCGCCTGGGAGCCGGAAGTAGTCGCACTGTGCTCAGGCCACTACGAAACCGGTGAGCCGCTGCCAATAAAAATCCTGGCGTCGCTGCGGGAATCGAAGAACTTCCAGTCGGCACTGCAGATGCTGCGCCAGATTGAATTCTCGCTGTTCGATCTGCGCATCCACGCCGAATACACCAGTGAATCCGGCGCGCGGATCATGGACACTCTGGCCGAAGTGCGCGACGCGGTGGCGGTCATCCGCCACGCTCCGTGGAATCGTTTCGCCCACGCCTTCACACACATCTTTGGCGGGGGCTACGCGGCTGGCTACTACAGCTACAAGTGGGCTGAAGTGCTGGCGGCCGACGCCTTTGCGGCGTTCGAGGAAGGCGGTCTTTTCAATTCCGGCCTGGCCCGGCGTTTCCGGGAAAACGTACTGGAGATCGGCGGCACCCGCGATATCGGCGAAGCCTTCGTGGCCTTTCGCGGCCGGCCGGCTCACGTGGATGCCCTGCTCAAGCAGTCGGGCATTGCCGGGTGAAACTGGCCTCCTGGAACGTCAATTCGATCCGGCAGCGCCTGACTCACGTCGTTGACTGGCTCGAGGCCCACGAGCCGGACGTACTGGCGCTGCAGGAGATCAAGGCGGAAGCCGACAAATTTCCGCTGGCGGACATCGAAGCTACCGGCTATCACTGCGTACTCGACGGCCAGAAGGCCTACAACGGCGTCGCCCTGCTCTCCCGCGACACCCCTGCCGACGTGGCAACAGGTATCCCGGGGTTCAGCGACGAACAGCGCCGGGTCATTGCCGCCACCTACGGCGGCACACGCGTCATCAACGTGTACGTACCGAATGGCCAGAGCGTTGGCTCAGACAAGTACCGCTACAAACTTAATTGGCTCGACGCACTGGTTGCCTACGTGGCCGCGGAACTGCAACGTTACGAGCAGCTGGCCATCGTCGGCGATTTCAACATCGCGCCCGACGACCGCGACGTGCACGACCCCGAACTGTGGCGCGACATGGTCTTGTGCAGCGGTCCCGAGCGGGATCGCCTGAAAGCCCTGCTGGATCTCGGCCTTTCGGACACTTTTCGGTTGTTCGAGCAACCGGAAGGCTCGTGGTCCTGGTGGGACTACCGGGAAATGAATTTCCGCCGGAAGCGCGGCCTGCGCATCGACCTGATACTGGCCTCGAAGGCACTGGCCGACCGCTGCATGGCATCGACCATCGACATTGAACCCCGGAAGCTCGACAAACCGTCAGACCACGCGCCCGTCGTCGCGGTGCTGTAGGAGCGGCTTCAGCCGCGACCCCGAACTCGCCCCGCAGCAGCGGGGGGGGGGGGGGGGGGGGGGGGGGGGGGCCCCCGCCCCGCCCCCCCCCCGCGGGTTCCCCCCCCCCCGCCCCCACCCCCGCCCCCCCCCACCGCCCGCGTCACTACGGAGTACGTTGTCGCGCCTGAAGGCGCTCCTACTCGACCTCGACCTGTACCTGGTTGCCAGCAACGCGCACCGGCCAGGTCTGCAGGGGCTTCTCTCCGCGCATCGCGTTCAGCACGTTGACGATACCGGGAGGCCAGTTGGCCCAGTCGATCACCTTGCCCGTGCGGATATCAAAGCGTGCCCGGTGGAATGGGCACTGAATCTTGCAACCATCGACAATCTTGCCCTTGGCCAGCGGTGCGAAGACATGCGTGCAGCTGGATTGCGTGGCGTAGAAGCCGTCGTCGAGGTGGAACACCACCATGTTCGTGCCGCCCACCTTGAACAAGCGGTGCTGGCCGATGGGCAGTTCCGGAACGCTGCAAACAGTGTGCGTCGCCATGGGTCAGACCCTCTGTGTGAAAATGCCGTGAAGCGCTAACGGCATGGTAGCGGATTCGGTGCAATTGCCCCTGCTAGACTGAAAAAGCCAACGAAAGGAGCCGACGATGTTTCGACTGCCAACCCTGGGTATTTGCCTTTGTGCGGCCTTCGCCATGGCGGGATGCAGCACCGGCGCCAAGGACGGAGCGGCGCGTGGTGCGAAAACCGGCGCCGTGGGTGGCCTCGTGGCCGGTGCCGTCGGCAGCATCTTCTGGGGTGGCGATGCCGTGAACAATGCGCTGCGCACCGCCGCGGTGGGCGCCGCTTCCGGCGCCGCTGTCGGCGCCATGAACGGCGCCGAACGCGACAAGCGTCAGCCTCCTCCGCCACCACCCGCACCGGCACCGGCACCTGGCGGAACACCCGCCAAAGCTGCCGGCATGACGGTCGACAACAAGGCGCTGAAGGCGCAGGTCGGCGATCTGAACTTTTCGGCCAGCGAGGAACTCGCCCGCTGCCGCCACGTCAGCGCCATCAGCCGGGCCGAAAAGGCCTTTGCCAGCGAAACCGATGCCAAGCGCAAAGGCTACGCGCTACTGATCCAGGCAATGGCTGCGGAGGAATCGAACAATGCGACCAAGGCGAACGCGGTGTACGCGCAGTGGGGGCAGTTCGACCCGGCCAGGGCGGATCCACAGAAGACCCGCAACGAGGCCCTGGAAGGCCTGTTGAAACTGCAAAAGGTCCGGCAGGAGCAAGGCCTGCCCGTTCTTTGCACATGAGCGCCATCGACGTGCTCATTCGGCCACGTGCCCGCGATCTCGGCGGCTTCAGCGTCCAGCGCGTGCTGCCTGCGGAATCACGGCAGATGGTTGGCCCCTTCATATTTTTTGACGCGATGGGACCGACGACCTTTGCTCCGGGCGCCGGTGTGGACGTCCGTCCCCACCCGCATATCGGTCTCGCCACGGTTACCTGGTTGTTCGAGGGCGAGCTATTGCACCGGGACAGCCTCGGCTTTTCGCAGCTTATCCGGCCAGGCGAGGTGAACTGGATGACAGCGGGACGCGGCATCGCTCACTCGGAGCGCACGCCGCTCGGGAATAGGGGCCGGCCATCCCGTCTGCATGGCATCCAGTCGTGGCTGGCGCTGCCGAAGCACGCGGAAGAAACAGCGCCCGAGTTCCACCATCACGCCGCGACCAGCCTGCCAGCCATTAATGCCGATGGCGTCAGCCTGCGCGTCATTGCGGGAACGCTGCTCGGACTGACCTCGCCGGTGCGCACCTATTCAGCCGTCGGCTACGGCGCCGTCGAATTGCAGACTGGCGCGGCGCTTGTGCTGCCACCGGAGCATCAGGAACGCGCCGTTCACCTGATTGACGGGGACCTGCAGGTTGCCGGAGAACCACTGCCTGCGGGTACGATGGCAACTCTGCGACCGGACCGGTCGGTAGAGTTACGCGCCACCTCGCCGGTGCGGTGCATGGTCCTCGGCGGCGAGCCGGCGGACGGTCCACGGCATCTCTGGTGGAACTTCGTCTCCAGTTCCGCAGAGCGAATCGAACGCGCAAAGCAGGACTGGACCCTGGGCCGCTTTGCAGCGGTACCCGGCGAAAGTGAATTCATTCCGCTACCGGACCGCTGAATCGGCAGCGAAGGCGCGATATCTGCAGCAATTCCCCCGATTTGGCGTTTGAGCCGGTCCGGGGAGCGTGCAAGAATCCGGGCGTGAACGTTCCACCCGGATTCCAGTTCAACCCGCGCGAACGCCGCAACGACTATGACGTCACCAACACCGTACGCGTGAGTTCCGTCGACGAAGTTCGCAATGCGTGCCAGGACCTGTTCCTCGCCGCCTGGCCAGCTGCGAGCTTCGATCAGCTGTGGCTGGCCTTCCACGACTTCCGGCGAGTATTCCGCGGCCAGGCCGAGGGTTACATCGGCTGCGACACGCTCTACCACGACCAGCAGCACTCACTGGATGTCACGCTGGCCATGGCCCGCCTGCTGGCGGGTTATGAGCAGACGGCTCCGGAGGCTGACAAGCTCGGTCACGAACGCGCGGTGGTCGGGCTTATTTGCGCCCTGTTCCACGATTCCGGTTACATCCGCCGCGTTGGCGAGCGGCACCGTAACGGCGCCGAATTCACGCCGTACCATATTGCGCGCAGCGCCGAGTTCCTCACCAGCCATTTGCCGCGCATCGGCCTCGGTCACTGGGTGCCTGTGGTCCGGCAGCTGGTCCATTTCACCGGCTACGAGGTCAGCCTGGACGACATAGAACTCGAGGACCCGAAGGACAGTATTGTCGGCCATCTGCTCGGCACGGCCGACCTGCTCGCCCAGATGGCCGATCGCTGTTATCTGGAGAAGTGCCGGGACCGGTTGTACGGCGAATTTGTGCTCGCTGGAATTGCCGTGGAACAAAGGAGCCCGCGGGAGCGCATCGTTCGCTACGCGTCAGGCACCGACCTGTTGCGGCAGACGCCGGGCTTCTGGGCGGCATCGGCCCGGTCGCGGCTGGACAAGAGCTTCAATCGCGCTTACCGGAACCTCGAGCCGCTGTTCGACGGGCAGAATCCCTATCTGCTGGCTATCGATCACAATATTCGCCACCTCGAGCGACTGCTCGAGGACGACAACCTGGCCAGCCTGCGGCGCAAACCGCCCGTCTTCACGGTCCTGCCAAACGCCGCCGAATCCGTCGGCGCGCTGGTCAGCCGGCACCTCGCCAACCTCAACGCCCCGGCCTCGTCGCTCGGCTTGTAGGAGCGGCTTCAGCCGCGACAACACACTCTGTGGCCCGCGGTCACCCGACGGGCAATCCTGTCCGGCTACCGTGAGTACACGGTGAGCGCCCGGACAGGACACCCGCCGTGTGCCCGCTGCGCAGGAGTGTGTTGTCGCGGCTGAAGCCGCTCCTACCGCAGGGCCGGAACGACCTTTTCCCCGATGATTTTCAGCGCGTCCATCGGGTTATCGTGCAGGCGCAGGCCGATCTCGGTCTGGCCCGCCTGGCCGAATTTCCGGAAGCGCTCGATCTCGCGGTCCAGATCGTCGATACCGGCGGTGGAGGTCAGGCCTTCACAGAGCCTGTTGCACAGCTCCTCGGGCACGCCCTGCACGTTGCCGGAGCGGTCAAACCAGGCGGCGACGAACTTGTCGAAATTGTTTACCACCAGTTGCACTTCCTCCGGCGACAACCAGAGCTTGATGAGGTCACCGTCCAGCTTGCGGGCCCGCCAGGCCAGTTCGCGGCGGGACTCCCGGTAGGCTTCCTTCCGGTCCTTCTTCACGTGCCAGGCCCAGAAACTGTTCACGCGGAGCGGTTTTCTGCCGGGCTCGCGCTTGGCCTCGCCGACGCGGACCTGTTCCATCGCCGAGTCGATGATCTCGTTGGGCGTGCAGCCGATGAACACGCCGTCGGCCACGCGGGCTTCCATGCGCATCATCATGTGGCGGTAGGCCGTGCCATAGACGAAGGGCGGTGGCGCCTTCAGCCAGTCGTAGGCGCAGGGGTAGGTCACGTTGAACTCCTCGCCCTGGTAGCCGTCCTTTGCCAGTCTCTTTTGCCCGGCGCCCATGACGATCTCAAGGGCCTCCCGGACCGCCACGACAATCTTCTTTGGCTTGTGCAGGGCCATCGCGTCGAGGTTGCCTTCGCCGGCGCCGATCGCGGCCATGGCCCGGCCACCGGACAGCTCGTTCAAGCTCAGGAGCGCATTCGCGATCTTCATCGGATGCATCTCAAAAGGGCTGACGGCCAGCGCGCCCATCTTCAGCCGCTTGGTCGCCTGGGCCACGGGCACCAGGCTGATGAAGGGATCCCAGTGGGCAAAATAATTCGAGGTCCAGATGGCCCGGATACCGTACTTTTCGGCGGCGGTAGCGAGCTCAACGAGCTGGGCGGGGCCTAAATCCGGCTCCAGGATGATGTCGACTTCCACGGCGCTTTCTCCTGCGAGCCAAAGGCAGCATTTAGATTAGCCATAGAGTTACCACTTACTTGACAGTAGATAGACACAATGACTTAAATCCGCTAATTATCAACGTGTTCGGCGGGTGCGGCATTCTAGCGGTTCTACCGGTACCGGGCCTTAATTTTCTTGGTTTTCCCGGGGCGCCACCTTCGCGTAGTACCCCCAGGACGACCCGACCGGGTGCTGGGACCAGTCCTTGGGCGCGGTCAGCATGTCCGGTCGGTCGCGCTCCAGTCGTTCGCGAACCACCCGCGGGATGTTGTCGGGTCCGCCGGTGATTTTGTAGCTGTGGGAATTGGCAAACATCCGGCCCTCGACACCACTTCGGCCCATCCGCATCCACGGTAGCCAGGGGCATTGCCGAAAGAAGCCGGCGGTCATCGTGGCCCAGGGGCGGCCCCGGTCCTCCAGCTCGTCGGCCGGCACGAAAAACACGAAGTGCTCAGAGGGGTTGATCACCGGCCCGGTGGACGACTCCGGCCAGCCTGCCGGCGTTACCGGATTTGCCACTTCCAGCAGCCAGTCCCAGGACAACAGGTAGTGATTGCCAACACGCCGCCAGGGCAGCACAAAAGGCACGGTCTTGCCGGACTCACCACGGTCACCCCGGTAGCTACCGGCGCCTTCCTGGCGGGAAGCGGCATTACCGATGGCGATTTCCCAGCGGTAGGCGTCGGTCACCATGCGCTCAGCCGGGTACCGGGCCGGGATCGTCGTGGTCACTTGCTCGTTGATGTACGGGTAGACCTTTACGGTCTTGCCGGTAAACGGGTTCTGCCAGCTGTCCAGCAGCTCGCCGGTTTTAAGGTCCGTGTAGAAGGTGGCGTCCTTGCCCCGGTATTCCGCGTCGCCGTTCGGCAGGATGCGGAACTGCAGGCTGCCGAAGCCGACGTAGCCGAACAACGGCATTGCGCGGCGATTGCCCACCACGGCAAAAAACACCCCCTCGTGGCCGCCGAACACCGGTTCGTCGCCCAGCGTGCCCCAGGTCTTGGCGTAGGCGTAAATGTTGTCCTCGGCGGAATGGAGGTCCAGCGGCCGGGATTTCCCGTGTGCCGGTGCGCTGGCTAAGCTCACCAGGCCGCCAAGTCCGGCCGCCGCCGCCGTATTCATGCCCAACCCCAGCATGCCTCGCCGGGAAAAGCTCGCCACCGTGCCCTGCATCGCGTCCAGGTACATTGCCGCACCCTCGAATGAGAAGATGCCCGGAGCCTACTGGAGATGAGTCCCCTGGAAAACCTCACCCTGTCCACCAGCTACCGCTGTTTCGACGGCTGGCAGCAGTTTTATCGACACCCCGCGCAGACGACAGCGTGCGAGATGCGCTTTGGCCTGTACCTGCCGCCACAGGCGGAGCACGAGAAGGTCCCACTGCTGATCTATCTCGCCGGGCTGACCTGCACAGAGGAAACCTTCGCCATCAAGGCGGGTGCGCAGCGGGTGGCTGCCGAACTCGGTCTGGCTCTCCTGACGCCGGACACCAGCCCGCGCGGCGTGCGGTTTCCGGGCGATGACGAGACCTACGATTTCGGCCTTGGAGCCGGTTTCTATGTTGATGCCACCGAGGCGCCCTGGTCGGCGCACTACCGCATGTACAGCTATGTGGCGCAGGAATTGCCGGATCTGGTCGCTAATTCGTTCGCCGTCGATACGGGTCGCATCGGCTTGTTCGGCCACTCGATGGGCGGTCACGGCGCCCTGACCATCGGCCTGAAGCACCCGGAGCGTTTCCGAAGCCTGTCGGCGCTGGCGCCGATCGTCGCGCCGATGCAGTGCCCGTGGGGGCGCAAGGCCTTGCCGCGCTACCTGGGCGCGGATCAGGACAGCTGGCGACAGTACGACGCCACCGAATTGCTGGGTAATCTCAACTCAGCAGCCGGCCGTCCGCCGTTGCTGATCGATCAGGGCCTGGACGACGAGTTTCTCGCAACACAACTGAAGCCCGAGCTCTTCGAAGCCGCCGCACGCAGCGCGGCCTACCCGCTGACGCTACGGCGCCTGCCCGGCTACGGCCATGGGTACTACTTCATCAGCAGCGTGATCGAGGATCACCTGCGCCATCACGCGGCCTGTCTCGACGCCTGACACCTCGCAGGAGCAACTTCAGCCGCCAAAACGCACTCTGTGGCACGCGGGCGCGGGCGGGGAAAGTTTTGCGCTACCGTGAGTACACGGTGAGCGCTTGCAAAACCCTCCCCGCCCACGCCCGCTACGTAGGAGCGCCTTCAGGCGCGACCCCGAATCCGCCTCGCCGTAGCGGCCACACGCGGGAAACTTTTTCGGCGCTCACCGTGCCGCACGGTAGC
>JAQBGF010000088.1:0-19948 GCA_032122615.1 Gammaproteobacteria bacterium
TGCAGGGCCGTCTTCTTAACAGCGTGCCGATTTACCCCGCCCGGGAATTGGCGCGCGTAGTGCGAGAGACCGGAGCCGCCCGGATCCTGCTGGCGATACCGAGTGCGACCCGGGCACAGCGCCTGGACATCATCCGGAAGCTGGAGTCCGTGGCGATTCACGTCCAGACAGTCCCGGACATTCTCGATCTCATGAGCGGCCGCGCCAGCATGGATGATGTCCGGGAAATCGACACGCTGGACTTGCTGGGCCGCGACCCCGTGCCGCCGAATGATGTGCTGCTACTGCGGTGCGTCACCGGACGGTCCGTCATGGTGACGGGAGCCGGCGGATCCATCGGCTCGGAACTCTGCCGCCAGATCGTCGAGCTCGCGCCGGCCCGGCTGGTCTTGTTCGAGCTCTCGGAACTCGCCCTGTATGCCATCGAGCGTGAGTTGAGTGAGCTCATCCACAAGCGCGGGCTCGCCGTGGAAATCGTTGCCCTGCTCGGGTCCGTCCACCACCGCAACCGGGTGTCCGGGATCATGCGGGCCTTCGGGGTGCAGACGGTGTACCACGCAGCCGCCTACAAGCACGTGCCGATCGTCGAGAACAACATGGTTGAAGGCATCCACAACAACATCATCGGCACGTGGAACACGGCGGAAGCCGCGGAGGACGCGGGGGTCGAGACTTTCGTGCTGATTTCGACCGACAAGGCGGTAATGCCGGCCAACGTGATGGGCGCCACGAAGCGTTTTGCAGAAATGGTGTTGCAGGGCATGACCGAGCGCGGGTGCCGGACGCGCTTTTGCATGGTGCGCTTCGGTAACGTGCTGGACTCATCGGGGTCGGTGGTGCCGCTGTTCCGCGAGCAGATCCGCCGGGGCGGTCCGGTGACGGTGACCCACCCGGATGTTGTCCGCTTTTTCATGACGATCCCGGAGGCGGCGCAGCTGGTGATTCAGGCGGGTTCCATGGCCCGCGGTGGCGACGTGTTTGTGCTCGACATGGGCGATCCGGTCCGCATTGCTGATCTCGCGCACCGCATGATCCAGCTGGCAGGGCTAAGCGTCTGTGAGCCAGCGAACAAGGAAGGCGACATCGCCATTGAGTACACCGGCCTGCGCCCGGGTGAGAAGCTGTTTGAGGAACTCCTGATCGGCGATAACGTGGCGGAGACGGACCACGTCAGCATCCTGCGCGCCTACGAAGAGGCGCTGCCCTGGGCGGCAACCTTGCGGTACCTGGAGAAACTCCTGGCGGCAGCCGATGCCTTCGACTGCAATCGCGCTCACGAACTGCTGCTGGAGAGCGTCACCGGCTTCGCACCCGTCTGCGAGAAGCTCGAGGACCTCGTCTGGCAGGCGACGCGAGAAACCGGCCGGCCTTCCGTCCGACCCTCCGCCCCGCCCACCGCCTTGCCTGCCGCCCCGTCGCTTGTGAACCTGAAAGTGGCTGGAGCCAGCGCTAGCGCCGCCTGACACGCGGCCTGCCCCGCACTCCCGACCTAGAATCTGAAACCGACGCCGGCGACCCAGACCCTGCGTTCGGGATCCACGCCAGCCTGCTCCGCCTGATTCGCGGTGTCGTCGAGCAGCCGCTCCCACTCGTAACCGACGTAGGGAGCGAATGAAGACCAGATTTTGTACCGTAGCCGGAGGCCGGCCGCCACCTGTATCGGGCCGCTGCCGACGCGCACGCGGTCGTGGTCATCGTTCCACACCTCGCCCTCGGCACGGGCTGTGAGCACGAGGCGGCTGCCGATCGGCCAGTCGTAATCTGCCTTCAGCCGAGCACCGAGGTGGCCATAGTCGCCGACGTAACCGGTCACCTCGATACGGAAGGATTCCGGCTTGAATCCCAGCAGGCCAAGTGCTGCATAGCTCCGCGAAGGCGTGGCGCCGTCGTCGTGGCGTGCGCCTGCCACGAGGTCCCACTGGTCGGTGAGCGCATGGCCCCACAGGAGTTCCACACGGTTTTCGACCTGATCGCCCGATGTGTGGGCACCTTCGTCGAGCAGCCACAGGCGGTTTTTGTCGCCACCGATGCGCGCCGTGACATCCCACTTCAGCGCATCCCTGTCCGAGCCGCCCTGCCACTCGAACTGATCGGCGGTGAGCTCGCCGGCAGTGGTGGCCGCGCCTGGCAGCAGGAGGCACAGGGCTCCGCGAGCCAGTGCCACTATCGGTGATACGCGCATCAGTTATCCCTGTTCCGGGCGCCAACCGCCGGGCTACTTTAGCGGCTACAATTCTGCCGTGCCGAATACCGTGCATCTAAATTCTCGCCCGGCAGGCGAGACTGCCAAACCCTTTTCAACGACCAGACGCTTGAGGGAATCAACCATGCGCTCAACAAAGACCACTTCATTCCAGGCCGGTACCGCTCTGCTGGCGTCCGCGTTGCTGATGACAACCGCATTTGCCGCCGAGGGGCCCCGCTACACCTATGTCGAGGCCGGGTACGTCAGTCTGGATCTGGACAATGGCAGCAGCTTCGGCGGCGATCTGGACGGCGACGGGTTTGCGATTGGAGGTTCGCTTGCCGTCACCGACATGTTCCACATTTTCACTGATTACTCCGATGTTGATCTCGACAGCAACAACTCCGGATTCAGCGCGGACTACTCGCAGTTTGCGATTGGCGGTGGCATTAACTACCCCATGTCCGACACGGTCGACGTCGTCGGCCAGCTGGCCTATCTGGACGTGGAAGTCGACGTCGATTCCTTTGGCAGCGCCGACGAGAGCGGCTACGGCCTGTACGGCGGGGCCCGGGCCATGATTCAGCCAGCCTGGGAGGTCAACGGCGGCATTTCTTACTCGGATCTGGGCGATGGCATCGATGGCACATCGTTTTCCTTAGGCACCCTGTACAGCTTCACCGAGATGTTTGCGGTAGGCGCGGGGTTCTCCGTCGGTGATGACGTAACGAGCTGGACAGTCGGCGCGCGGCTCTACTTCGGCGAATCGCTTTAAACGCAAGGCCGGCTACAATTTCGCTAAGTGAATGAGCTGACCCAAACCATCTCCCAGGCCTGGGCCTGGCTGCAGACCGCCAGCATTTCAATCGGCGATCTGCAGCTCGACCTGTGGAAGATCCTGCTGCTGGTCGTCCTCGTGCTCGGGATCGCGCTCATCGGACAACTGACCGAGCGGGCCATACGCCGCGTGGGACGGCGCTGGGCGGACGGCGAGGCGGTCTACCCGGCGGCTTACGCGCTCGGCAAGCTCGGCAAGTACATCGTGTTCATTATCGGCGCCACGATGGGCCTCGACGCGATGGGCCTGGACCTGTCGAAGCTCGCGCTCATCGGCGGCGCGATCGGCGTGGGCGTGGGCTTTGGCCTGCAGAACATCGTCAGCAATTTCGTGTCCGGGATCATCCTGCTGGTCGAGCGCAGCCTGAAGGTGGGGGATTTTGTCGACCTGCAATCGGGCGTGCGGGGCCGCGTCGTGGAAATCGCGATGCGCTACACGCGCGTTTCCACCAACGATTCGGTGGACGTGCTGGTGCCGAACTCGGAGTTCGTGAACGGGCGGGTGACGAACTGGACCTTCGATGACTTCAACCGCCGCATCCACGTGCCGTTTGGCGTCGCGTACGGCACCGACAAGGAGAAGGTCAAGGCGGCGGGCATCGCGGCCGCCGCCCGTATTCCTGGCGTCATCCTGGATAACCCGCGCCGGCCCCCGGATGTGTGGCTGGTGGAATTCGGCGACAGCAGTATCAATTTCGAACTGGTGGTGTGGGTCACCCGTACCCTGGTAATTTCGCCAGGCGCCACGCAGGCGAAGCTGCTGTGGGTACTCGACGACGAGCTGCGAAATGCGGGTATCGAGATTCCGTTCCCGCAGCGCGACCTGCACGTGCGGTCGGGCGAGTTGCGGGTGCGCATGACCGGGACTACCGAAGCATAACGCCCCGCGACCCGGCTGATGTTTAGCCAACTACATCCCTACGTCGTCCATTTTTCCGTGGGCCTGATCCTGCTCGGTGTCGTGCTGTTCTTCGTGGGTGCCGCGGCCGGCTCCCGCCCGTGGGCCTCGGGGATACTCGTCACCGCCCGCTGGAATTTCTGGATCGGCGCGGCGTTCGCGCTGGCCTCCATTGGCAGCGGCTTCGTCGACTACCTGGCCGCGCAATGCGACGCCGATACCATCGCGGCCACGGTCCTGCATCGCCGTTCCGGCGCCGTAACCTGGTGGTCAGCGCTGATTGCCGGCATTGCCATCTACCGCACGCGGCACCGGGCACCCGGGCCACGGCTGCTCGCCTGGCTGGTGCTGGTCGGAGTCGCGGCCATCACCGCAACGGTTCTCGGTACGGGCCTGACCTACGACCGTGGGCTGGGTGTGGACCTGGCATGGCCGGCGAATACCGGCACTTGTTTTGCGCTGGAACGCGCAGGCTGAGCGGGCTCAGGCCTTGACGGCTACTCGCGCAGCCAGCGGATCTCAACGGCCGTTTCCGGCCCGACGAGCACGTCCGCCAGCCCCGCCGGCATCTCCGCCTCGTCGTCGCTGATCGCGATGCGCCCGGCCATGATTTCCGCCAGCGCCTGCGGATGGAGCGGTTCGGCGTCCGGTTCGCCGTAGCCCTGCGGGAAAAGGGGCTGGTCGGTGTCAGGGTCGTACTTGTCGGTGGCGCCGAGGGTGTGCAGCACCTCGTGGGCAATCACCACGTTGTTGGGCTCATCGAGGCTCTCGTCCGCGTAGGCGTAGACGACGCCAAGCAGGCCGGCCTGCAGCCCGAGCGAGTGTGGCACCACACTGGTCTTCGCCGGGTCGTGATAGAGGACGAACACGCGGATGTCGGCCGGCGTGTCGCCCGCCTGCTGCCAGGTGTAGTAGCGAAGTTTAAGGCTCCACCAGATCGTGCCGGGCAGGCCCGCGGACGGTTGCAGTCGTGGCGGGAGTTCCGTTACGGGCGGGTAGAGCACCATCTTCACCGGCTGCTCCAGCGTCACGCCGTATTCGCGGGCCTCCACCGCGAAGAACCCGTCAATGGCGGCAAACTGGTTGAGCTCGAGTGCCGCGATGTACTGCGCAGTCACGGGCGCACCATCGCCATTCACCGGGAACACGCCGACCCATAGCGGAAAACTCCAGTCGGTGGTGCGCCGGCGGTCGCTTAAGGTCGTGGCAACCACGACGAAGAGAATGAGCAGCAGGACCGCGATGCGGATCCGGCGCCACATCACAGCAGCGCGGCGAGCCGTTCGGCGTACCAGTGGTCAAAGGTGTGCACGCAGTCCTCGGCGGCCTGGTAGGGCCCGGGGCGGTAGCCTCTTGAGCCTGCACCGAGTTGCGCGCGTTCGCACAGGGCCCAGTCCTGACGGTTGGTCAGGTCCCAGAAATCGGCCATGTCGGCAGGGTCGAACCCCGGCCGGGCCAGCGCTTCTTGCGTGAACAAAAGCTCGCAGACCACTCGCGTGTGATCGGGTGCGATGGGCCAGGCGGTGTGGGTGAGCACGTAATCCGGGTGCGGGCTCAAGAGCAGGTTGGGGTAGATCACGTAGTAGTAAACGTAGCGGTGATCGTCGGCCGACAGCCCGGGTATCAGCGGCACACTTCGCTTGCCGCTCAAGGACATGGTCTCGATGCCGTCCTTCAGCTGCATCGGGCCGCCATTGAAGCAGTCAGCCTTCTCCATTGGCTGGCTGCTGCGGCTGATAAGGTCGGTGATGCGTGCCAGCTGCGGGTGGGCGCCAGGGCAGTGGTAGCACTCGCTATAGTTTTCGCAGACCAGTTTCCAGTTGGCCTGCACGTTGTAGATGTGACGCCAGCCGCAGCGAAGCTCCGCCAGGTGGAAGCGGGAAAAATCCGGCAGCCCGGCGAGCTGCGTCGCCAGCGGTGCTGCCTCGTTATCCAGGTTCAGGAAGATAAAACCGCCGTGCAGGCCGAGGTTGACGGGCACCAGGCCGAGGCCGTCCCGATTCCCACTGTCGTCGGCGCGCGGCAGCTGCGCCAGGCCGCCGTCCAGCCGGTAGCTCCAGGCGTGATACGGGCACAGGATGCGGTTCAGACCGTGACCGGACGCCTGGTCGAGCAGCCGCGAGCCACGATGGCGGCACACATTGAAGAAGGCGCGCACCACGGCGTCGGCGCCGCGAATCACGATCACCGAATCGCCCGCGATGTCGCGCACGAGGAAGTCGCCGGCCGCCGGGACATCGGCTTCGCGCCCGGCACACAGCCAGGTCCGGCCAAACAGGCCGGCCTGCTCAATGGCCAGGATGTCGGGGGCGGTATAGGCCGCTGCCGGCAAGGTGCGGGCGGCGGCGAACGGGCGGCGGGTGTCTTTCAGGTCAGCCGCGGTGAGGGAGGCCATGCGACGGACTCGCTTTACAAGGTAATGGCAGGAGTCTTTCATTAGCCGCAATGCGCTGTCAAAGCCGGGGGTTACACTTGCCACCATGACGACGACGTCGGATCCGACCGGTTCCGTGGAGGTTGCGCTGAAGAACGCGGCGCGATTACTCGAGACCGAACCGCGCCTGGCCCGCGAGCAGGCGGAGGAGATACTCAACACCGTCCCGAAGCACCCGATTGCCACCCTGTTTCTGGGCGTGGCCCGCCGCCGGCTGGGCGACCCGGTCGCCGCGGCGGATGTGCTCCGCCCGCTGTCCGAGGCCCACCCCGACTGGGCGCCGGCCCACCACGAGCTGGGCCTGGCGCTGGGAGCGGCCGGGTACGGGGAGATTGCCGTACGCGCGCTGCGCCGGGCGGTGGAGATCAATCCCGAACTTGCCGACGCCTGGCGCGCGCTGGCCGATCACCTGCACGCCGCAGACGACACCGCCGCTGCCGATGACGCCTACTCGAACTATCTCAAGGCGTCGGCCAAGGATCCGCGCCTGCTGGTCGCCGCGGCCGCCCTGTGTGAAAACCGGCTTGCCGTGGCCGAGGCGCTGCTTCGAAAGCATCTCAAACAGCTGCCGAAAGACGTCGCGGCGATCCGCATGCTGGCCGAGGTGGCCGCGCGGCTGGGGCGCTACGGGGATGCCGAAAAACTGCTGACCCGCTGCCTGGAGCTGGCCCCGAGTTTTGCAGCCGCCCGGCACAATCTGGCCATCGCCCTGCACCGGCAGAGCAAGGAAAGCGAGGCGCTGACGCAGGTCGACGCGCTGCTGGCCACGCAAGCCGGTAACCCCGGGTACCGCAACCTGCGGGCAGCAATCCTCGTCCGGATCGGGGAATACAACAGCGCCATCGGGATTTACGAGGGTCTGCTGGCCCGGTACCCCGGCCAGGCCAAGCTCTGGCTGAGCTACGGACACACACTGAAAACTGCCGGGCGCCAGGCTGACTGTCTTGCGGCGTACCGGAAGTGCATCGAGCTGGCGCCGCACCTGGGTGAGGCCCACTGGAGCCTGGCCAACTTAAAGACGGTGCGTTTTACCGAGGGCGACAGGGCGACGATGCGGACGGAGGTACAACGTCCGGAGCTTGGTAACGAAGATCGCTTCCACTTTCATTTCGCCCTGGGCAAGGCGCTGGAGGACGAGCGCAATTTCGCCGAATCGTTCGCCCACTATTCCGAGGCGAACCGCCTGCGCCGCGCGGAACTGCACTACGACGCCGACGAGACCACTGCCCACGCCGAACGCTCGAAAGCGTTGTTCACCCAGGAGTTCTTCGCCGAACGGGCCGGGTACGGCGCGCCGGCTCCCGACCCGATTTTTATCGTCGGGCTGCCCCGGTCCGGGTCCACGCTGCTCGAGCAGATCCTGGCCAGCCACTCGGCGGTCGAGGGCACGATGGAGTTGCCCGACATCTCCGCGATATCACGCGCCTTAAGTGGCAGGAAGAATCGCTCACAGCCCTCGGCCTACCCGGAGATCCTCGCCAGCCTGGGCGCGGCTGAGATCCGCGCTCTCGGTGAGCAGTACCTGGAGCGGACTCGTGTGCAGCGCAAGACAAAGGCGCCGTTCTTCATCGACAAGATGCCCAACAACTTCGCGCACCTCGGCCTGATTCATCTTGCATTGCCAAATGCCCGCATCATCGACGCGCGCCGGCAGCCGCTCGCGTGCTGCTTCTCGGGCTTCAAGCAGCACTTCGCGCGCGGCCAGAACTTCACGTACAGCCTGGCCGAGATCGGTCGCTACTACCGGGACTACGTGGACCTGATGCGCCATTTCGACAGCGTTCTGCCGGGCCGCGTGCACCGCGTGATCTACGAAAATGTGGTGGACGACATGGAGGGCGAGGTCCGCCGCCTGTTGCAGTTCTGCAACGTGCCCTTCGAGGAGGCCTGCCTGCGCTTCTTCGAGAACGACCGGGCCGTGCGCACGGCGAGTTCGGAGCAGGTGCGCCAGCCGATTTATCGCAGCGGCCTTGAGCAGTGGCGATCTTATGAGCCGTGGCTGGGCCCGCTCACGGCGGCGCTCGGCAGCACACTGGAGGCGTACCCGGCCGCGCCGGTCGATTGACGTTGCGGGATCGCGACGTACACTACAGCCATCGTTGATCCGGGGGAGTGGGCCATGCAGCGATCGAAGAAGCGCAAGTTACGTCGTGCTAACCAATTCCGCGTGGTCAGGCACGGCCTTCCCATAGCCACCGGGCTGCTCTCCGCGATGTTGCCCGCGATGGGGCAGGACCGCAGCGGCGTCAACGCCCTTCCAGAAATCATCGTCACCGCCCAGAAGCGCGAAGAGCGGCTGCAGGATGTGCCAATCAGCGTGCAGGCGCTCGATACCGAGAAGCTCGATCAGTTGCGGGTCTCGGATTTTGACGACTACGTAAAATTTCTGCCCAACGTGACGTTCCAGCAGTTGTCCCCCGGCTTCGCGCGAATCTTCATGCGCGGGGTCTCCAGTGGCGACAACGGCAACCATTCCGGCCCGCTGCCCTCGGTGGGCACCTACCTCGACGAGCAGCCGATCACCACGATTCAGGGCCCGCTCGACCTCCACATCTACGACATTGCCCGCGTGGAGTCGCTGGCCGGTCCGCAGGGCACCCTGTATGGCGCCAGCTCCCAGGCGGGCACGATCCGCATCATCACCAACAAGCCGACTTCCGATGCTTTCTCGGCCGCCTACAACGTCGAGGGCAACGCTGTCAGCGACGGCGATGCCGGTTACCAGTTCGAGGGCTTCGTCAACGTGCCGATTACCGACAGGATGGCCGTCCGTCTGGTGGGCTGGCACCGCCACGACGCCGGCTTTATCGACAATGTCCTCGGCACCCGGACCTTCCCGGGGCTGGAAGAGGCGACCGGCGACGGCACGGTAGACAACGCCGGCTTTGCCGAGAGCGACTACAACGATGTCGACACCACTGGTGGCCGCGCTGCACTACGGATCGAGCTGAACGACAGCTGGACCGTGACGCCCAGCGTGATCGCGCAACAGCAAGACACCAACGGCTTCTTCGGCTTCGATCCCGCTGTGGGCGATCTGAAGGTGACGCACTTCTACCCGGAAAACACCGAAGACAAGGTCGTGCAGGCCGCACTCACCGTGGAAGGCAAGATCGGCAACTTCGACATCGTCTACGCGGGCTCCTACATGGATCGCAAGATTGACTCCGAGCTGGACTACGCCGATTACTCCTTTGCCTACGACGTCCTGTATTTCGGCAGCACCTTCCCTTACGGCGATTACTTCTTCAACGATGCCGGCGATGTGGTCAATCCGTCGAACTTCATCCAGGCCGAAGACAAGTACACGAAGCAGAGCCACGAGATTCGCGTCTCCTCGCCGCAGGACTTCCCGCTACGCGGGATCGTCGGGCTGTTCTGGCAGAAGCAGACGCATGACATCGAGCAGGCCTACCTGGTTGACGACCTGGCGACGTCCCTCGAAGTTACGGGCTGGCCAGACACGCTCTGGCTAACCCAGCAGGAGCGGGAAGACGAAGACAAGGCCGTCTTTGGCGAGATCACCTACGACATCACGGAGAAGCTGGCGGTCACCGGCGGTCTGCGCTACTTCGAGTACGACAACTCCCTGAAAGGCTTCTACGGTTTCGGCCTGACCAATGACCTGACCGGATCCACCGGCGAGA
Source organism: Gammaproteobacteria bacterium (assembly GCA_032122615.1). Lineage (GTDB taxonomy): Bacteria > Pseudomonadota > Gammaproteobacteria > Steroidobacterales > SHZI01. The sequence goes on from JAQBGF010000088.1 coordinate 10,002, forward strand.
AGTCCTGCACGACGCCGTCGACGCCACTCACCGGCATCAACGGCGGGCCGTGCATTAACCTCGACAAGGCGGTCGACGACACCGACTTCACCTACAAGCTGAACACGACCTACCGCATTACCGACGACGTGATGGTCTACGCCACCTACGCCACCGGTTACCGCCCGGGCGGCGTCAATCGCCGCGGTACCTTCCCCCCGTACAAGGCCGACTTCCTCGACAGCTACGAGCTTGGCTGGAAAACCACGCTGGCCGACGGGCGGCTGCGATTCAACGGCGCCGTGTTCTGGCAGCAGTGGGACGACTTCCAGTTCTCGTTTCTCGGTGAGAACGGCTTGACCAACGTCAAGAACGCCGACGGGGGTGCCACGATCCCGGGTATCGAGACTGAACTGGAGTGGGCGGCCACCGATGACCTGATCCTGAGCGCTGGCCTGATGTGGCTCAAGCCGGAACTGGACGGCGGCTTCTGCGAGGAACTGGTTGTTTCGCTGGCAGATTGTGCGGCGAACACCCCGGACAGTTTTGCGCCCGATGGCACGACCTTGCCGATTACGCCGGAGTTCAAGGCAAACACGATTGCCCGCTACAACTACACGCTCGGCGGCATCGACGGCGCCTTGCAGGCCTCGCTGGTCTACCAGGGCAGCAGCCGGTCGGCGCTCTTGCCGAGAGATGAGGAGCTGCTGGGCGGCGAGCAGGACGCCTACACCATTGCCGATATCTCGGCCAACGCCCACGTGAACAACATGACCTTCGAGGTCTTTGTGGACAACCTCTTCGACGAGCGGGCCGAATTGTATCGCTACGCCCAGTGCGACGAGGCGGTCTGCGCCGCCTTCTCCAGTACGTACACCATCACCAATCAGCCGAGGACCATCGGTATCCGGTTCGGACAGAAATTCTGACCGCGAAGACCATCGGCCCGGTGCGGGCCACCTTCCTGGTGGCCGGCAATATGATCGGGTCCGGCGTTTACCTGCTGCCGGCCACGCTCGGGGCCTTCGGCTCGGTGACCATCATCGGCTGGATGGTCACGGGCCTGGGCGCCTTCCTGCTCGCCGGCGTCTTCGTTTTGCTTTACCGCGTCCAGCCGGACAGCATTGGCATGGTGCGGCAGGTGCGCGACGGGCTCGGCCGCTTCTTCGGCTTTCACGCGAGCCTGCTCTACTGGATCGGCGGCTGGGTGGGCAACGTGGCGATTGCCGTCGCCGCCACCGGTTACCTCTCGATCTTCTTTCCGGTGCTGAACGGCACGCTGGCGGCGGGCTTGTGCACGCTCAGCGTGATCTGGCTGATGACGCTGATCAATTTCGCGGGCGCGCGTCGCGTGACGGATTTTGAGGGCGGCACTCTTTTGATCGGCCTGTTGCCCGTGCTCGGCGTGGCGGTGCTCGGCTGGTTTGCCTTCGACCCCGTGGTCTTCCAGGAGTCCTGGAATGTCAGCGGACGCTCCGACGCGCAGGTGATACCGGCGACCTTCTCACTGATCTTCTGGGCCTTCGTGGGCGTGGAAAGCGCCTCGGTGGCAGCAGCAGTGGTGCGCAACCCGGCGCGTGACGTGCCGATTGCCACGCTTGGCGGCGTGGCACTGGCGGCGTCGGTGTACCTGGCGGCGTCGCTGGCGATCAGCGGCCTGTTACCGGCAGCCGAGCTCGCGGCCTCGAGTGCGCCGTTTGCCGATGCGGCGGCGCGCTGGATCGGGCCCGCGGCAGCGGCGCTGGTGGCGGGCTGCGCGGTGCTGAAGGCTACCGGCACGCTGTCCGGCTGGCTGCTGGTGACGGCCGAGTCCGCGCGCAGTGGCGCCGAGTCAGGGGTGTTTCCCGCGCTCTTTCGCGAAGGTACCGACGGGCCGCCCCGGCGCAACCTGGTCATCGTCGCGGTGCTGATGTCACTGATCGTCGTGCTGAGTTCACTGGCGCCGTCGCTGTCGGCCCAGTTCACGATGCTGATCAACATCGCGACCCTGCTTTATCTCGTTATTTACGCCTACTGCTGCGCGGCCCTGTGGCGGTTCACCAGCAACTGGGGCATCCGTTCCGTGGCCCTGCTGGCTGCCGGCTTCTGCGTCTGGGCCATCTCTGCTTCGGAGACCCAGCAACTCATCTACCTGGCCGTGCTCTGCGGCCTCGGTGTGCCGCTGTACCTGGGGATGCGCAGTGACACTTCGGCACGCTAGCGCGGTTTTGTTGCTGGTCGCCTGCGCCCCGGCGCTCGCTGCCGGGACGACACTCGTGCCGACGCCCACACCGACCGAGACCCTCGCCCGCGACATCCTCGCCGAGCTGGTGGCGACCGACACCTACCGCGCCGACGACATTGGCCGCACCCGCGACGCCGCGCAACGGCTGGCGGCGATACTGGTGCGTGCACGTTTTCCGGCCGCCGATGTGCAGGTGCTGGGCCTGACGCCCGGCGACGGCAATCTCATTGCCCGTTACCGCAGCGCGAACCCGACGCAGCCGCCGGTGCTGATGCTGGCGCACCTGGACACGGTGTCCACTTCGCCGGAGTCATGGGACACCGACCCGCTCGAAATGGTGGAAAAAGACGGCTACTACTACGGCCGCGGTACCCGGGACATCAAGAGTGGCGCCGCGCTGCTGGTGGCGAACTTCATTCGCCTGCGGGCGGAAGACTTCCAGCCGAACCGTGACCTGATCCTGCTGTTTACGGCCGACGAGGAAACCACGGCCGCCAACCTCGTCTGGCTGCTTGAGAAGCACCGGCCGCTGATCGACGCCGCCTACGCGCTCAACACCGACGCCGGCCAGGTGGAGCTCAAACCGGATGGCACGGCCGCGGCCTTCACGATCCAGACTGCCGAGAAGGTCTACGCCAGCTTCGCGCTGGAGGCGGTCAGCGCCGGGGGGCACAGCTCCCGGCCCGCGGGCGACAATGCGATCTACAAACTCGCGCGCGGGCTTTCGCGAGTTGCGCAGCTGCGCTTTCCGCGCGATCTGAACGAGACGGTGCGCGTCTACTTCGAGCGCTGGGCACCGCTGGCGCCGCCGGAGCTTAAATCAGCGGCCCGTGCGCTGGGCGCCGGACGGCTCGACGACCTGGCGATAAGCAGGCTTGAAGACTCCCCCTATCTCAACTCGCTGATTCGCACCACCTGCGTGGCGACTCAACTCCACGGTGGCACTTCCGAAAACGCCTTGCCCGCGCACGCTCGGGCTGTCGTGAATTGCCGTGTCCTGCCGCAGTCCTCGCCGGCCGCGGTAGAGGCAACGCTGCGTGACCTGGTGGCAGCCGACGGCGTCACCGTCTCGCCGGTAGCGCCAGCGCTCGCCGCCGATGTGTCGCCACTGGATCCGCAGGTGCTAGGCCCCGTCGAGGCCGTCGCGAACGAGCTCTGGCCCGCTATTCCGGTGTTGCCGGAGATGAGTCCCGGCGCGTCGGACGGACTGTACCTGCGTGCCGCCGGCATCCCCACCTACGGCACAGGCGCGGTCCCCGAAGACCCGGACGAAGACACTTCCCACGCGCCCAACGAGCGGATCCGCGTCGAGGCTTTCAACCAGGCGCTGGAGTTCTGGTACCGGCTGACGCGGCGCGTGGCTGAATAACACCGCCGTCGGTCTGGGTGATGACGGGCCGGCGCAAGGCGGGGTACGCTGGCCACCGGTTCTGCACCTTCGGGGGAAGCGTCATGCCACAGGCCTTGCCGGGATTGCTGCTGCTGGCCCTGTTCGGATTCACGCCGGTCCTGGCGCAAGAAGAGCCAGTCGATACCAGCGCCGGGGAAATGCAGGTGACCACCCCCTGGGATACGGCGCACAACGCCATGATCCGCGGGCCGGCTGCGGTGCCGCTCCGGGACCAGGCGACCCTCGATGTCCCCGATGGCTTCGGCTTCGTGCCGCTCAAGGAATCGCAGGCCGTCATGCGCGTGATGGGCAATCAGACCGACGAGCGTTTCATCGGCCTGGTCTTTCCCTTGTCCGACGACGACCAGTACTTCATCACCCTCAACTACGAGGACTCGGGTTACATCAAGGACGACGAGGCAAAGGACTGGGACGCCGATGAACTGCTCCAGAGCCTCAAGGACGGCACTGAAGCGGGCAACGAGGAGCGGGAGAAGCTCGGCATCGACCCGATCAAGGTCACACGCTGGGTAGAGCCGCCGGCCTACGACGCGGGCAGCCACCGGCTGGTGTGGTCTGCAGAAGCTGTCCTAAAGCGCGGCGAAGACCCGGATCCCACGATCAATTACAACACCTACGTGCTGGGCCGCGAGGGCTACATCTCGGCTAACCTGATCACAAATGCGTCGACGGTGGCGGCAGACCGCCAGGACACATCACCGCTGCTTCGTGCGGTGAACTTCAACGAGAAGAAACGCTACACCGACTTCGATTCCTCCACCGACGCGGTGGCTGCCTACGGCCTCACGGCCCTCGTGGGCGGGATTGCAGCGAAGAAACTCGGGCTGCTGGCCGTGATGGCCGCCTTCGTCGTGAAGTTTGCCAAGGTGATTTTCGTGGCGGTAGTCGCGTTACTGGCCGGCGCCCGCAAGTTCTTCGGCAGCAAGCCTGACGCTACGCCGTGAAGATTCTGCTCCTCCTGCTTGGCGGGCTGAAATTCGGCAAGTTGCTGACGACCGGCGGCACCATGCTCATCTCGGTGGTGGCCTATTCCTTTATTTTTGGCTGGGCCTACGCCGCTGGCTTTGTGTTGCTGATCCTCGTGCATGAGATGGGGCACTACGTAGCGGCGCGCCAGCGCGGCCTGGACGTGGGCGCGCCGACCTTCATTCCGTTCGTCGGGGCCTGGATCCAGCTCAAGGATCTGCCCCACGACGCGGAAACGGAGGCTTACGTGGGCATGGCCGGCCCGCTGGTCGGGAGCATCGGCGCCCTGGCGTGCTTCTACCTCGGTCGCGCCTGGGACAGTGATCTGCTGCTGGCGCTGAGTTACTCCGGTTTTTTCTTAAACCTGTTCAACCTGATTCCAATCTCGCCCTTCGACGGCGGACGGATCACGGCCGTGATCTCGCCGCGCCTCTGGCTCGCCGGCGTGCCGATCCTGATCGGCCTGTTTTTCGTCTGGCCGAGCCCGTTATTGATCCTGATGGCCTTCCTGGCCGCGCCGGCGGTGATGCAGGCCGTCCGCGGCACTACGACACCAGAGCAACAGGCTTACTACAACGTGCCGGCCGAGACGCGGTTGTCTTACGGTGCGCTGTACCTGGCGCTGGCCGGTTTCCTTGCCGTGATGTGCCACGATCTGCACGAGGAACTGCAAGGGCTTGGCTGACGCGGCGCCCGGCAGAGTAGTACCCTGCGACAGAACAGCCAACCAAGGAGACCTGACCATGAGCACCCTGTTCTTCGTCATCGATGTGCGCGACCCGGCGCCCGCCGCAACGCCCTGAGCGAGGTTGCCGCCATGTTCATGAATTTCTGGTACCCGGCGGAAGAGAGCAAGGCGCTCACGGATAAACCGCTCAAGGTACAGATGCTCGGCCTGTGGTTCGTGCTCTGGCGCGACAGCCAGGGGAAGGCCCATTGCGTGCACAACACCTGCACCCATCGCGGCGGTTCGCTGGGCGACGGCAAGGTGGTGGGCGACTGCATCCAGTGCCCCTACCACGGCTGGAAGTTCAACGGTGGCGGCGACTGCGAGCGCATCCCGTCGCTCGGTTCGCTGGACAAGGTGCCGCAGCGCGCCCGTATCGACGCCTACCCGGTTGAAGAGCGCTACGGCCTGGTGTTCGTCTTCCTGGGAGACCTGCCCGAGAGCGAGCGGCCGACGATCATGCCCAACAACGAGTACGGCAATACCGGCTGGCGAAGCCTGTCGCTGCGCTACCGCTGGCAGGCCAACTACGTGCGGCTCGTGGAAAACCAGTCTGATCCCTCACACGTCGAATACGTGCACGCCGGCTTCGGCATGGCGGGCAAGAGCACCAACTACCAGGTGCCGAAGATCAACGTGGAGGAGAGCGACTGGGGCGCGGGTGCGATGGTGGTGTTTTACTCCCCGGACTTGCCGGACCCGGACATGAAGAAGCTGCAGCCGGAAACCCGTAACGAGTCCGGCTCCGGCTACCACGGCATCGCGTCCACCTGGACGCGAGTGAACTTCAGCGCCACCAGCCACATGCATATTTATCTCTATGCCGTGCCGCGCGACGAGACGGACCTGGAGATCTTCCTCGTCATGCAGCGCGACTGCATGCTGGAGGACAAGTTCGACGAGAATTTCCTGAAGCGCATGGGTATAGCGGTGGAGGAAGACCGCGTCGTCATCGAGAAGCTCGACCCGCAGATCCCGTCCACTGAGGCTGTCGGCGAGTTCATCGTGCCGGCCGACGATGTGATCGTGAGTTACCGCAAGCACCTGGTCGACTGGTCGCGCCGCGGCTGGCGGCTGGACTACGAGACGCTGCGAAAGGACCGCGGGCGGGTCGCGTATTCGATCCCGTCGCCGGCGCGGCGGGAATACCCGCAGGACTGGGCGGTTAGCGCGGCGCCACTGCTGCGCTCCGGCGGCATCGACCGCCGGCGATTGCCGACCGGCGGCTAGTGCGCGCCGCCGTGGGCCGTGCTACGTTAATATCGAGCAGCGAATTTCCCCGGCGATTGCGCCCGGCAACCCGAACAAGAAGAGGAAAATCAGGTCATGGCAGCGAAGAAAAAGGCCTCTCCCAAGGCCGGTAAGGCCGGCAAGATCATCAAGCGCACCGCCCAGAAGGCCGAGGCGGAGGCCGCCGCCGTGCTGGATGCCGTGCGCGCCCGCCGCAAGCAGCTGAAAATGCACATCAAGTCTGCCAAGAAGGAGTTGCGCGAAGTTCGCCAGCAACTCAAGGTCGCCAAGGAGGACGCCCGCAAGCGCGTGAAGGCGGCGCGGGCCCAGGCGAAGAAGCACCTGGTGCGCCTGAACGCAGCCGCGAACCGCAAGCGGGCGGCGCTGGCCAAAAAGATCGCGCCACCCCCGGTGGCGGTCAAGAAGGTGGCGACGAAGAAGAAAGTGGCCGCGAAGAAGAAAGCTGCGGCGAGGAAACGGGTCGCGGCGAAGCCCGCCGCCACCAGGCCGACGCCGGCAACGTCTTCGCCCACGCCGAACCGGCCGGACTGAGTCGCTCGACGTCGCCGGCACGGTAGTTGCCCGGGTAAGGCCTGCGTGCGCATCGACATCATCCTGAAGCCGCATCGCTCCGGCGCCGAGATGGCCAGGCTCGGCAAGCTGGCAGAGAGTTATGGCCTTGGCGCGGTCTGGGTGCCCAACAACATCCTGTCGCTCGACCCGTTCGTCAATTTCGTGCCGACGGCCCAGCAGACGCAGCACATCCGCATGGGGCCAATCGCCGTCAGTCCGTTCGAGCTGCACCCGTTGCGCATGGCGAACCTCCTGCTGACGCTGAACGAGTTCGCGGGCGGCCGTGCTGCCATCGTCCTCGGCGGTGGCGGCGGCACGGCGCAGGCTATGGGTGCGCAGCCGAAGCGGCGCGTGCGCGCCTTGCGGGAATGCATCGAGATCATCCGGCAGGCGGCGTCGGGCAGGAAGGGCGGCTACAAAGGCGAGGTGTTTCCCACGGACTGGCTCGACGCCAGCTGGGTTACGGCGCCCCCGCCCACGATCTACGTCGGCGCCAACGGCCCGAAGATGCTGGCCATGGCGGCGCGCCACGCCGACGGCATCATGCTGAGTGACTTCGTTCCCGAGCGGGTGAAGTCCGTGCGCGGGATGATCGATCCGCTATTGGAAGAACGGGGCGTGTCACGATCTGGGATCCCTACATTCACGACGTGGTGAGTCCCGAGGAGGCGAAGGTCGTGCTGTCTCGCAGCGGCTCGTTCGTCAAGGCTTTCCACCGGAAGACTCCGGAAATCGAGGGCGTGCCGGACAGCATCATCGAGAAGATCGTGGCGGAGGGCGTCAGCGCCTCGCCGCTGGCCGAAATCGAGCGGGAGATCGAGCGTTTCCGGGAGTTTGAACGGGCGGGGCTGAACGAAATCGCGCTCTGCCTGTACGACGATCCGGAGGCTTCGATCCGGGTAATCGGCGAGCGGGTCGTCCCGGCTTTACATAATTAGGAACAGCGAAATCCAGTACTAATGAAACTGGCATTGCCATGGGCGGAGCTTCTCCGTAGTCTTGCGCTAATTCTTCAAGAACCATAATTAACAAGACAACAGACTAAATATAAGGCGGGGAAATTTTATGCGTATCCGGTTTCTGAAACTGGCAGTAGTGGCGGCGCTTATCACAGCGCCTGGCATCGGCTCGGCCTTCACGGTCTACGACGGGTTCGGCCCGTTCCCGAACGCAAGTTTCGGGGGCACGGGAATTCCGAACAATGCGGTGGCTGCGTCGAAGCAGATCATCGACGGCAACACGACGATCACGATCGCGATGAATGCCACGGAGCGGTATTCGAATCCGGTGGTCGGCAACAATAGTGCGGCCGTCTTCTATGCCACACCGGGCCAGAACTGCGGCATCGCGACGGATCCGGTCGGCTGCCCCAGTGCCACCCAGGGCGCGCTGTGGAACTGGAACTACTACATCGATATCGTCAGCGGCTCGGGCAAAGTTCTGGCCGACTACCAGATCGACATCTGGTACGACCTGAATCCTGCTGGCCCGACGGCCTGTTGCAGCACTGCCGGTCTGGGCCGGATCGACGTGACGGCGGCCCTGCTGGCGTTCAATCCGGGCTCGGTGCTGGAGCAAGGCTCGGAAAACCTGCTGTTCAATTACCTGAACGTCGGTTCTCCCCCCTACGTGATTGCACCGGGTGGTGCTTTCAACCCGAACGCGCTCGGTAACTACCAGTTCGCGATCACCGTGTCATCGGGCAGCTTCCCGCTAGACTCCGTCGCGATGGAGGTCCAGGTCATCCCGGTGCCGGCCGCGGCCTGGCTCTTTGGCTCGGCGCTCGGCCTGTTTGGCGTCATGCGGCGTCGCGCCACGGCCTGATCTTTCACGAATCATCTGCTCCGAGTAGCAGGAACCCCGCCCCGGCGGGGTTTTTGCGTTTAAGCTGGCGGAAATCCCGCGGATAACTGCCATGCGCTTTGAAGGCTCCAGGACCTACGTCGCCACCGACGACCTGCGGCTCGCCGTCAACGCCGCCATCACGCTCGCCCGGCCTCTCCTGATCAAGGGCGAGCCCGGCACGGGCAAGACCCGCCTTGCTGAGGAGGTGGCCCAGGCGCTCGGCGTGCCGCTGCTCGAATGGCACGTGAAGTCCACCACCAAGGCCCAGCAGGGCCTCTACGAGTACGACGCCGTATCGCGCCTGCGGGACTCGCAGCTCGGCGACCCGCGCGTGCAGGACATCGCCAACTACATCGTGCCCGGCATGCTCTGGCAGGCTTTCGTCAGTGACGAGCCGGTGGTGCTGCTGATCGACGAGATCGACAAGGCCGATATCGAGTTTCCCAACGACCTGCTGCGCGAACTCGACCGGATGGAGTTCTACGTCTATGAGACGCGCAAGCTCATCAAGGCGAAGCACCGGCCGCTGGTCTTCATCACCAGCAACAACGAGAAGGACCTGCCCGACGCCTTCCTGCGTCGCTGCTTCTTCCACTACATACGGTTCCCGGACAAGGAGACGATGGAGAAAATCGTCGAGGTCCATTTCCCGGGCATCAAGAAGACGTTGCTGAGAGAGGCCCTTGAGTCCTTCTTCAATGTGCGCGAGGTGCCGGGCCTGAAGAAGAAGCCGTCAACCTCCGAACTGCTGGACTGGCTAAAGCTGTTGCTGGCCGAGGACATCCCACCGGAGGCGCTGCGCACCGACGACCGGAAGTCGATCATCCCGCCACTGCACGGCGCGCTGCTCAAGAACGAGCAGGACGTGCACTTGTTTGAAAGGCTCGTATTCATGGCCAGGCGGGGTTCTTCGTAGGAGCGGCTTCAGCCGCGACCTGGGAGCCCCCGGTCGCGGCTGAAGCCGCTCCTACGGCAGGCAATATGCTCACGAA
>JAQBGF010000089.1:0-10037 GCA_032122615.1 Gammaproteobacteria bacterium
TGCCCCGCCTTCCGGGGCCACCGGGGGCCGCCCCGCACGCCCCTCCTACAGCCGCTCCTACAGCCGCTCCTACGGGAATCGGTAGCGCAGCGTCACGCCGGCGTGGCGCGGATCGCCGAGCTGCGTGTACGCGGTGGGCACGAAATCCGGGGGCTCGTTGCCGAAATAGAAGCCGCGCACGGCGTACTCTTCGTCCAGCACATTCCGGCACCAGGCCTCGACAGACCAGGCACCCCACGCACGGCCAGCCCGCAGGTCGAGCAGCTGGTAGGCGCTGGTGGTCGGGTCGTTGCAGTCCTCGGCCTGGCAATAATCGATGGCGTAGCCGTCCTTGCCGGTGTAGTCCGCGCGAATGAACCAGCCGGCCGCGAACTGCCAGGTGCCGTTCAGGGCAAAGGTGTAGCGCGGCGCATGTGCCAGTTCGCGGCCTTCCAGTTCCGGGCGCGCGCTGAAGCGGTCGATTTCCGTGTCGAGGAGGCCCAGGGCGGCGCCAAGCGAGAGTGGCTCGACAGGCTGCCAGTGCATTTCCAGTTCAACACCGGAAGTACTCCCCGCTTCGGCGTTGGCTGTCGAAAACAGGAAGGTCGTGGGATTACCCAGGACGAACTGTCGCGGAACCTTGATCTGCAGGTCGTCCCGGTCCTGCACGAACACGCCAAGTGATGCAGCTGCACGCCCATCGGCGGAGCCAAGCCGCACACCGGCCTCGTAGTTCCACAAGTATTCCGGCTGGAATTCGATCTGATCCTCGGCGCCATCGATGCCGACCAGGCTGGCATTAAAGCCGCCCGCCTTGTAGCCCCGGGCGACACGCGCCCACACGCTGGCCGTCTCACGAATCTCGTGGGTAACGCTTACGTCACCGCCCAGCATCTGGTCCCGGGGACTGAACAGTGAGCCGAACTTGGCGGTCCGCTGCTCCCAGCGCAGGCCGACCGCGAGAGTCGTGCGCTCGTGTAGTGTGCGGGACAATTCTCCGAAGAAAGCCAGGTTGGTCGCCTCGTAGTCGCTGCTTACAGGTAGCGGGTCCAGCACGATCTCGGCACCGCAGGCACTCGCACCGCAAATGCCGGCATCCCGTCGCTGCTCGGTTTCATGCAACGACAGCAGGTAGACGCCCGCCACCCAGTCCGCCCCGAGGAGCCGGCCATCGGGCGCGGACACGAGCCGAAATTCCTGGCTGACCGTATCGCGTTGGCGATCGAAGCGCTGGGTGAAGTCATAGAGATAGGGCGACCAGAAGTCATCATTGCCCCAGTCGGCATCGAAGCTGTAGACGATGTCGGAGCTGGCGACGCCCGTGATGCTGACCAGGTCGGCGACATTGCCCAGCGCGACAGTGCCACGCAGGGATGCCGCGTCGCTTTGCTGCGCATCCTTGCCGGGCTTGTCGGCATACGTGGTGTACGTGTTGTCCAGGTTGAAGTCGTCGTAGCCGTTGTCCAGGTTCACGTGAAAGGCCGTCAGTTGCAGACTGACATCTGCTGCGGGCTGCCAGCGTAACTTGGCGCGGGCGGTCAGTTCGTTCTGGTCAGAGGTGTCGTCGCGCCCGAGGAACGCGTTGTGGCGAAAGCCGTCACTGCGATATTGCTGAACAGCCACGCGAAAGGTCAGCTCGTCGCCAAAACCAGCAACCGGCCCGTGCACCACACCGCCAGCGGCCAGGGTGTCGTCGCTGCCGCCCGTGACCACGAGTTCTGCACCAGGGTCCGCGGTCGGCTGGCCGGTTTCCACGTAAATAAGGCCGGCCAGTGCGTTGGCCCCGTAGCGAGTGCCCTGCGGCCCGCGTAGCACTTCGACGCGGGCCACGTCGAAGGTGGTCGCCACGCCGCCGATGCCGGAGAGGTCGATGTCGTCGACGATGAAACCCACCGACGGGTTCGGGGCGCCCTCGTACTGCTCGAGCTCGCCCGTGCCGCGGATCTGGAAATAGCGTGCCCGGGAGCTGCCCCCGCTCCAGTTGACGTTGGGCACGAGCGGGATGAGTTCCTCGAAGTGCTGTACAGAGGCTGCCTCGACGAGCGACGCGTCGAGCACCGTAATTCCGGCAGGCACCGCGACGAGATCAGCCGGGCGCAGCTGGGAGGCAACCACCACCACCTCGGGAAGCGTTTCAGCCTGCACGGGCAGAGCAAACAGACTCCCGAGCAGCAATCCCTTAAAACACGACATTCCGCGGAGCTCCAGTAACAGGGGATCCGGCGTGGAAATGGCGAGGGAGGTCGACAGACGTGCGTCTTGTCCCTACGCCGGTACTAGCCGGATCAGGTTCGAAGGGTTCCCTTGCAGATCTCAGGCCGGGCGCAGGACGCCGGGCCACCCCTAAGACAGACCACAGCGTACCACCGACGAGTTCACAGTAGGAGCGGCTTCAGCCGCGACCGGCCCGGGTCGCGCCTGAAGGCGCTCCTACCTTTACAATGCGGGCTCCCAACTCCAGACCAGCGGATACCGCCCATGAGCAAGTACGACTACCAGGCCATCGATGCCGTCGTGAACATCTGGACCGACGAAGCCCTGGCCCAGCGCCCCAAGTGGGGCACCGGTTTCTTCTCCGGAAAGATGAATGCCGACGAAGGCACAGTCTCCAAAGGCATGAGCCTAGAGAAGATGCTGGAGGAACTCGACGCCGCCGGGATCGAGCGGGCCTTTTTGATCGCCGCCCGCTCCGGCCGACCCGGACTACCGGGCTGCTACCACATGCCCTACGAACTGGTGGCCAGGGCAGTTGCGAAGTACCCGAAGCGTTTTCACGGGCTGGCGGGCATTGACCCCTACACGGGAATGAACGGCGTTCGTGAACTGGAGCACGCGGTAAAGAACCTCGGCTTCATCGGCGCTCACCTCTACCCGCACTGGTTCGAGCTGGCGCCCGACCACGCCAAGAACTACCCCTTCTATACCAAGTGCTGCGAACTCGGCATTCCCATCCAGATGCAGGTGGGCCAGTCGATGATTTACGCGCCGGACTTTCCCTGCCGGAGCGTAGGCCGGCCGATCACACTGGATGGCGTGGCCTGTGACTTCCCGGAATTGAAACTGCTCGGCATCCACGTCGGTATTCCGTGGCACGACGAGATGATCGCGATGGCCTGGAAGCACGCCAACGTGTATATCGGCTGCGACGCGCACCGGCCCAGGTACTGGCCGGAGACGTTCAAGCGCTATATCAACACCCAGGGACAAGACAAGGTCTTCTTCGGCACCGACTTCCCGGTATTGCCCTTCAAGCGCACCATCGAAGACATCGATGCGCTCGGCTTCAAACCGGAAGTGCGCCGGAAGCTGATGCGGGACAACGTGCTGAAGATCTACGGCCTGTCGTAGGAGCGCCTTCAGCCGCGACCCCGTGTGTAGGAGCGGCTTCAGCCGCGACCCCGTGTGTAGGAGCGGCTTCAGCCGCGACCCAGATGTTGGTGTCGCGCCTGAAGGCGCTCCTACAGGGACGGGGCGCGCCTGAAGGCGCTCCTACAGCCAGACGCTGTCCCACAGGGGATAGTCACCGATGTGCGACACAAGCCCGGCACGCTGCGGATTCGCGATGATGTAGCGTGCAACGTTAATTAGCGCTTCGTCATCGCGGATTGCGTGATCGTAATAGCCTCGCTGCCAGACGCCATCAGAGCAGTTCATTCGAGATCTGTACATCCTGGCCGAACGGCCCTTCATCTGCCCAACGACCTGCGCCAATGTCGGCCCGCACAGTTTCAGCAGCCAGTGCAGGTGATCCGGCATCAGACAGTAGGCGAGCGTTTGCGCCTGGGAACCGCGCAATGCGTCGACCACGGGGTAGCCATGTTGCCAGTCGATGAAGAGCGCCGCGCGGTTAACAGTCGCGCAGGTGACGTGATAGTACTGGCCTGATATTGATACCCGTCCACGTCGGAGCGCGCGCTGACCCTGCCGGATGTTGGCCATGGCTCCACCGTAACCGGCAAGCGGCGGCGGTGCGGTGAATGAAACTGGCGCGTTGAGGCAGAAACGCCGGAAAGGAAGCCTGTAGGAGCGGCTGAAGGCGCGACCTTAACGGCCAGGTCGCGGCTGAAGCCGCTCCTACATACGGGGTCGCGGCTGAAGGCGCTCCTACATACGGGTCGCGGCTGAAGCCGCTCCTACACGGAACTACGGGGCTTGCAGCGCTGCCTTCGACTTCAGCAGGGCGTCAATGTCGCCCTGCTTAAGCCCCGCCTCGCGCAGGATCTCGCTGGTGTGCTCGCCGAGCCGCGGCGGCAGCCGGCGGACGTCGGCGGGCGTCTTCGAGAAGGTCACGGGATAGCGCGTCATGCGCAGGCGGCCCTCGGTCGGGTGATCGACCTCCTGCCAGAAGCCGACTGCTTTCAGGTGCGGATCGTCCTTCAAATCTTCGAGCGTGTTGACCATGTTGGTCGGCACGCTGGTGTCGCCGAAGATCGCCAACCACTCGGCGGTGGTGCGGGTAAGCATGGTCTTCGCCGTTTCCTGGTAGGTGTCGTCGATGTTGGTCACCCGGTCCGAGAGTGTCGTGAATCTCGCGTCGTCCAGCAGGTCGAGACGGCCGGACAACTTGCAGAAGCTGGTCCAGTGGGCGTCCAGGTACGGCAGGATCGCGATGTAGCCGTCCTTCGTCTTGTAGGGCTTGCGGTGATGGCTCATCAGGCGCGTGTAGCCCGGACCACCGATCGGTGGTTCGAATGTCATGCCCCACAGGTGCTCGGCCATGGTGAAGTACACCATGGTCTCGAACATCGGCACTTCGATTTCCTGGCCTTCGCCGGTGCGCTCCCGGTAATACAGCGCCGCCGCGACGGCCGACACGACCTGCATGGCCGTGGTCTTGTCGGCCACGACCGTTGGCAGGTAGCGCGGCTCGCCCAGCACCATCTCATTCAGCATGGCGATGCCACTGACCGCCTGGATCGAGTCGTCCAGCGCCCCACGCTCCCCGTAGGGCCCGTCCTTGCCATAGCCGTAGGTGCCGCAATAAATCACCTTCGGGTTGATGGCCTTGAGTGTTTCGTAATCCATGCCGAGCTTGACCATGGTCTGTGGCCGGTTGTTGTGGATCACCACATCGACCGACTTCACCAGCTGCAGGGCCACCGCCTTGGCGGCAGGATCCTTGAGGTTCAGCACAATGCTGCGCTTGTTGCGGTTGCAGGTCAGGTACAGCGCCGCCATGCCCGGGTTGCGGTACGCGCCGAGTGAGCGATTACTGTCGCCTCGCGGCGGCTCCACCTTGATCACCTCGGCGCCAAGATCCGCCAGCATCTGGCAGGCCCAGGGTCCGAGGACCACGCTCGTCAGTTCGAGGATCTTTACGCCAGCGAGGGGACCCGACATGCAGAGACTTTCAGCGCTTTAGAGTTTTGCCAGCGTCGTGCGGGCCTCGTCCCGGCCCGGGTAGTCGCCCTCCTTGGCAACCGCCTCGGTCAGTTCCTGTTTCGCACCGACAGTATTGCCGGCAGCGAAATACGCCATGCCGAGGTGATAACGGAAGATGGGAAAGCTGCCGGCCTTGCCCACCACGCGCTCCAGAACACTAATGGCCTCAGGGTATTGCCCCACCCGGTAGTGTGCCCACCCCAGCGTGTCGAGCATCGCCGGGTTATCGGTTTTGGCCAGGGCCTTTGCCAACGTCAGCGCACGATTGTGGCTGGCCTTGTCGGTGCGCTGGTCAAGGAGAAGCGCCGCCAGGTTATTGATGGCCGGCTCGTACGCTGGAGTCGCCTTAAGAATCTCCTCGTACACGACTGCCGCGTCGTCGAAACGCTTGTCCTGCTCATATTCCGTGGCCAGCAGCATCTGGAGCTCGGTGTTACCGGGCACTTCCTTGAGGCCCCGCTTGTACACGGCGATACGTGCATTCCGGTCCTTGTCGAGACTGGCAAGCGCGGCCCACGCAGCGACCGAATCCGGCTTTTCCGCAACGACTTCTTCCAGGTTCTTCTCGGCCTTCGCCTGATCGCCGTCTTGCGCGTAAATGTTGCCCAGCAGGTACTTGGCGAAAAGTTTGTTCTGTCCGGATTCAGCGTCGAGTTGCTGATTCAGTGTATTGATGGCCTCGGCCTTCTTGTCGGCCGCCAACAGGGAACGTATCAGGCCTTCCAGCGGTAGCGGATCGCCATCGCGCACGGCGACCGACTTCCTGAAGGCGTCAGCCGCGGCGTTGTAGTCCTTCTTGGTGGCAAGGACCCGGCCCAGGGAGAAATCGCCGACACCACTCTGGTTGGTCAGCGTCATCATCCGCCGGGCTTCTGCTTCGGCCTTGACCGTCTCGCCCTGGGACATCAGGACTTCAACCAGCCGGCCGGAGCTGATCAGGTCGTCTGGCTGCTTCTCCAGCCGCTTGCGGAGAAGCGCCTCGGCATCGGCGTAATCCTTGTTAGCGGCATACAGCGCGGCCAGCTGCTGAAGGCCTTCCGGCGAGTCGGGAGCCACCTCCAGCAGGCGGCGGTAGGTGTCCTTGGCCAGCACCAGATCATCCTTGCGCAAGTAGGCCTGGGCGAGCAGCAGCAGGGCCCTGTTATTGTCGGCTTCCTTGCGAAGCACAAGGCGCAAGTCGGCGATGGCGTCATCATACTTGCCGTCGGCAAACCGCAGGCCGGAGCGGAGCAGCAGCGCGTTGGCGTCGTCGGGAGCATCGGTCAGGATCTTCTCGATCTCGGCCCGGCCTTCGTCGACCTTGCCGGCGCGAATGTCGAGGGCCGCGACGCGGTTGCGGGCTGCCATCCCCTCAGGGCTTTTCGGTTGCTTCTTGCCCAGCTCGGCATAGACCTTGCGCGCGTCGTCGGGACGCTCACTGCCTTCGTACAACTGGCCGAGCGCCAGCCGCAACTTGCCAGCGTCGGGATTCTCTTCGATAAACGTCTTGAGCGCGGCTTCTGCCCGCTCGGCGTCGCGCTGGCTGGCCAAAAACTGCACATAGCCCAGCTGTTTGTCGGCATCCGTCGGATCGACCTCCGTGAACTTTTTCAGCAGTTCGTCGGCCTCCTCTACCCGCCCCTGGCTGGTGTAGTACTGGGCCAGCTGAATCTGATAGGACTGCTCGTCAGGGAAATCCTCGGACAGGCTGCGCAGGCCAACCTCGACGTCACTCATGCGTTTGGCCTGCGCGAACATGATCACGCGCAGTTCGCGCAGCGCGCGGGTCTTGTCCGGGGGCAGGCGATTGATCGCCACTTCGAGTGAGGCAAGGCCCTTGTCGATACTTTCCATGGCGTCGGCGGCTGACTGCAACAGGATTGCATCGACGTAGTCGGGGTCGATCTTGAGGGCGTTGGCAATTTCGGCAAGACCGCCGGCCTGATCTTCCTTCTGGATCAGCACACGGGCGTTCAGCAGATGTACGCGGGCATCGTCGGGTGCAAGCTTCATCAGCTCGTCCACCTGCGTCGAAGCCTCATCCCATGACTGGCCGAGGAAATAGAGCGTGCCAAGCTTGAGGCGCGCCTCAACGTTCGACGGATCGCTGTCTACGGCCACCATCAGGTGCCCGAACATCTGCTGATATTGCTTTTCCTCTTCCGCGATCAGGGCGAGAATATAGCGGGCCTTGGCGTTCTTCGGCTCCAACTGGGCCGCGTTTTGCGCCTCGATGCGGGCCTTCACGAAGTCGCCTTCGTCGTAGAGCTTCTGGGCCTTGTCCAGGTATTCAGTGGCACGCTGTTCCGGCGAGCCGCAGGCGGCCAGCAGTAATGCGACTGAAAGGATCAGCAGGGTTTTTCTAACTTGCATGGCGATTATCCTTGGTATTCATGGTGCGTATTGTAGGACTGATTGCTTGACTGTAGTAGGAGCGCCTTCAGGCGCGACTCGTTCTTTGTCGCGGCTAAAGCCGCTCCTACAGTTCATTTCACAGGTGTTTCTTCAGGCTCGCGACGCAGCGAACCGCTGTCTTGCCATCCCAGCGGTCTGGTCTGCGACCGTGAGGCCAATCGCCCCGGAGGGCCCTGGCTGCTTCGGCGACGAGATTCGCGGGCGTCACAAGCCGGTTAGTGCCTTCGGTAACGGTGATGGGCCGCTCCGTGTTGGGACGTAGGGTCAGGCAGGGAATGTCGAGATAGGTGGTCTCTTCCTGAATGCCGCCGGAGTCCGTGATGCACAGGGCCGAGTTACTGACCAGGTTCATGAACTGCACGTAGCCCACCGGGTCGCACAGCTGGACGCCAGGCGCGTCGTCGAGAGCGGTCAGCAGGCCAAATTGCTGCAAATTCTTGCGGGTACGTGGATGTGCCGGGAAGACCAGCGGCACCTCGGCAGCCACCCGGGCCAGGGCATCGACCAGCAACCGCAAGGTGGCCTGATCATCGACGTTGGAGGGCCGGTGCAGGGTTACCACCCCGTATTGGCGTGGCGCAAGCCCCATCGTGCGAACCGTGTCATCGGCCTCGATGTGCTGCCGCTGAAGTTCATAGGAATCGAGCATGATATTGCCCACGCGCTCGATCCGTTCGGCCGGAATGCCTTCTCTGCGCAGGTTCAGGTCACCGTCCGGCGACGGCGTCCACAGCAGATCGGCCAGCACGTCGGTCACCAGCCGGTTGATCTCCTCGGGCATCGTCCGGTCGAAACTGCGCAGGCCAGCCTCAAGGTGTACGGTGCGCCGCCCGAGCTTGGCGCAGACCAGGGTGACGGCCACCGTAGAATTCACGTCGCCGACGACCACCGTAAACGCCGGCTGTTCGACGCTGGCCACCGGTTCGTAGGCCATCATCACGCGGGCGGTCTGCTCGGCATGGCTACCGCTGCCGATCCCGAGGTGGTGGTGCGGCTCGGGCAGGCCCAGGTCACGGAAGAACGCATCGGACATGTTGGCGTCGTAGTGCTGGCCGGTGTGCACCAGCCGGGCGTCGAAGGTGCCGTCGGCAACCAGCGCGTGCCACAGCGGCGCCACTTTCATGAAATTCGGGCGCGCGGCCGCAATGAGGTGAATCACGGGACGGGCCATTAACGAACGGCCAACCGGTCGTCGGCACGCGGCGTGACGGTGGCGCCTGGCAGGTAGTAGTTCAGCTTCGGATCAATGGCGCGGACAAATGCTTCCAGCCGCGCATCGCCCTCGGGAATTCCGGCACTGTCGCCTACCGGCGTGGTCAGGCGAACCAGCGCGCCATCGGTGCGATTCTGCGTCAGGCCGTCCTGGAAGATATACCACTTCACCAGGTACTCGCTGGTCAGCACCCGGCCGCGCTGGGCAAACCAGTAGTAGACCAGCTGGCGCTGCTCGCCCAGGGCAATCTCGACACGGTTAACGCGAATTCCAGAGCCGTCCGGGCCAACGCCCGGTATGTCATGCTCCGTGAGCTTGTTGATACGCCAGCCCCCGCCCGGCAGGCACGCCTGAGGCGAGTGCGGGGAGGCTTCCTGCGTCTGTGCGTCGTAGTAGGCAATCCACAGCCCCACCGGGGCCGGGTCCGTCGGGCGGCTGAAGCCGGCCAACAGGTAATCGGACAGCTTGAGGACGTCGAGGTAGACCTTGTCCATGATCTCCTCACGCCCCGACCAGTCGCCAATCCGCAGCGGCATCGTGCTCAATGGCGCCCGTTCCGGCACGATGGGCACCGGGCGAGGCACCGCCAGAGTAACCAGTACGGTCACTGCCAGCAGCGCCGTGGCGGCAAGAATCGGCTTCGTCGGCCGCGAATGCCGGACCAGGTAGCGCAGGTCCGCGAAGGCCGGCTGGTCGAGGCCGAAGATCTGCAGGAAGCCCTGTTTCTCCATCCGGGCAAAGATCCAGATGATGATGAACAGCAGCCCGACGCAGGCCATGAACACCACCCAGCCCTCGAAATCGTGCAGGAAGCCTTCGGCCTGCTCGACGCCAAAGTAGTTCACCAGGATGCCAATGACGCCAATCCGGAAGCTGTTCATGAGGATCGTGAGCGGCACCGTGGCCAGAAACAGGATCAACCGTTGCCACCACCGGCCCCGGAACAGCACCGCGGAAAGGAATCCGAAGCTCATCAGCGGAAAGAGGTAGCGCATGCCGCTGCAGGCCTCGGCCACCTGCAGCTTGTAGGTACCGAGGTCGATCACGTTGCCCTCGAGAAACACGGGCA